>NZ_BMOD01000001.1:119171-419171 GCF_014646895.1 Deinococcus roseus | reverse complement strand
ATGGCCGGTCCAATGATGAAGCCCACACTGAAAACAGCGCCCATCATCCCGAAGTTTTTGGCCCGGTCCTCTGGGGCAGAAACGTCTGCAATGTAAGCACTTGCTGCGGTGATGTTGGCAGCAGTCATCCCTGCAATGATGCGTCCAACCCAGATCCAGCCAATGGTGGGTGCAAAAGCCAGCAGGAGGTAATCGAGAGCCAATCCCAGCAGGGAAATCAGCAGAATGGGTCTGCGGCCATACTGGTCAGAGAGCCCTCCCAGGATGGGTGAGCAGACGAACTGCACCAGTGAGAAAACCGCCACCATGTAACCCAGCAGCAGGGCTGCATCGCTTGTGTTTTGACCTGAAACCTCCTTGATCAATTCCGGAAAGATCGGGATGATCAATCCAAATCCGAGCACGTCAAGCAACAATGTCACCAGAATAAAAGCCAGTCCAGCCTGTCTTTTCATCCCTCCAGTACACCACATTACGGTCAGAACATCTTGAGCCAATCAGCTTATGTTGAAAAAGGTGAACATGTCCCTGCCAGAAAACCCTTCCAGCAAATACCCCAGCACCTTTTTTTTACGGCCTGAGCGAATGTCGCGGCTTTGAAAATCCGGGCAGACTGAACATTGTTGGCTGTGCTAAACTTCTCTGCAGCCATGCGTGATCGTTTAATGCACACCACAGGTCACCTCGAAGTGATCGTTGGCCCGATGTTCTCTGGAAAATCCGAGGAGTTGATCCGCCGGGTGACCCGGGCAGTGATTGCCCGCCAGACGGTGGCGGTGTTCAAGCCTGCCATTGATGACCGTTACCACCAGACCCAGGTGGCAAGCCACAGCGGACGCAGCATCGAAGCGCATGCCGTGCAGTCCAGCGAAGACATCCGCAATCTGGTGTATGGCAACACCCCCTTGCTTTCCAGTGCCAACCCTCTTCCAGAGGTCATCGCCATTGACGAGGCCCAGTTTTTTGATGCTGCTCTGGTTCCCCTGCTCACCGAGTTTGCAGATGCTGGTGTGCGGGTGATTCTGGCCGGACTGGATCAGGATTTCCGGGGAGAGCCTTTCAGTTTCATGCCTGAAGTGCTGGCCCGCGCAGAAGTGGTGGACAAACTGACCGCCATCTGTGTGGTGTGTGGAGGTCCTGCCACCCGCACCCAGCGCCTGATTGGCAACAGACCTGCCCGCTACGATGACCCCATCGTGCTGGTGGGGGCCAGTGAATCCTATGAAGCCCGCTGCCGTGCCCACCACGAGGTTCTGAACCCTGTTCTGAGGTAAGCATGTTCTTTCAGCGCAACAACACCACCCGAGATTCGGTCAAGCGTTTCCTGGCCCAGGTGCTGGCCCAGGATTGCAACACGGTGCCCCAGGCCTTTTCTACAGATGCCCTGATCGTCTGTGAGGCGGGTTTGACCCCTGGTCGCCGCCGTTTTCCTTACCGGGACCCTTACCTCCTGATGGTGAGTTTTGGCATGGGAACGGTGGTGTCCACGGTGGCCCCCAGAATTCCGGTGGTGCGCCGCTTGCTGGACGGCATGCACCGGGATGAGATTTTTTCTGGAAAAGGCATGCATGTCCTCTCACAACTGGTGACGATGGATGACCAGTTTCTGGCTGGACCAGACCTCAAATTCAGCTGCTCACAACAGGACTTCACCCCTTGCAAGCCGCCCAGGGGCCTCAGAATGGAAGTCCTGCAGAACAGTGCCATTCATTCCCTGTACCAGATCGATGGTTTCCGCCATGCCCTGAGGTATGCCGAGCATTCCAGCAGACCAGACACCATTGCCGTGGCAGGCTATCTGGACAATGACCTGATTGGGGTGGCAGGGGCCTGTGCAGACTCAGACGACCTCTGGCAGATCGGGGTGGATGTGCTTCCAGGCATTCAGGCCAAAGGGGTGGGCAAATCCCTGGTCAGCGAACTGACCCACCGGGTCTTCAAGGCTGGAAAAATCCCTTATTACTCCACCAGTGTGGCCAACCTGCACTCCCGAAATCTGGCGCAATCCCTGGGATATTTTTCGGTCTGGTCTGAAATTTACGCCGTTTCCGACAGAAAAACGCCTGACCAGAACAAACTGGGCAGGCATTGAATTGCGTCATTGGGCATCAGAAGTGAAATGGTTTGAAGATCATTTCTTCTTTTCTGCAGGTTGATACTGTTTTAAACCACCTGCAGCAGCAAAATCTGTTTTCAGGGCTTCAACATGGGCAGTGGGCTTGCTTTCGGGGTTTCCGGGCAAGGTGTGGGCATACACTTCCAGCACATCGCTGTATCCGTCCTCATCGCTGTCCAGGTCTTTTTCCAGCACCAGATAGATCGCCTCTGCAATGCTTTTGTCCAGGTTTTCGTGGAAGGTTTTCCTGAGGTTTTCACCAAAAGCATTCCAGGGATCTCCTCCAGTGTCTTTCACATGGCAGAAGGTGCAGGGCATGGTGCTTTTCTTGAGGGTGCTGCCTTTGTAGTGAAATTGCTTGATGGCCTGCAGGCGGTACTGGGGGAGGGCCAGAGCTGTTCCAAGAAGCGCTAGACCCATCAGCAACAGTCCCAGCTGTTTCAGTCTGAAGCTTTTTGCTGACCGCTGGTGGCTGACTGCTGACCGCTCAGATGAAGGCCGGGCCATCAAAATCTTTCCCCAGCACGACTCTGGGATCCAGGCCCAGCCAGTTTTTGAGGGTCCGGGCATACACGCCCCGGAAATCCACCTGATAACGCACATCCCCATCATCCAGGTTTTCCAGATCCGGGCTGCTGCCGTGAATGCCGCCTTTGACTCCTTTGCCAAAGGTGAACATCACCCCGCCCTTGCCGTGGTCGGTCCCGGCAGAGTCGTTTTCATGCACCCGCCGTCCGAATTCACTGAAGGCCAGCACCATCACCTGATCGTAAAGGCCCTGGGACATCAGATCCGCCCGGAAAGCAGCCAGCCCTTCTGACAGGGTTTTCAGCAAATCATCCTGTTCAGCACGTTGTGCAGCATGGGTGTCAAACCCACCCAGGGAAGTGTACAGAATCCTCCCTGCCTGCCCTGAGGCAATCAGTTTGGCCAGGTCTTTCAGTTGCTCTGCAAATTTGGTTGCAGGGTATTGGGCTCCAGGACGGTACTTTTTGAGGTTCTGCTGGGTTTCCTGGGTGTGTTTCAGCAGGTTCAAGGTGCTTTGCTGAATGAAAGCCGCTTCTCCTGTGCGTTTGAGGTTCAACATGCTCTGGTAAGGGTTTTCCAGGCCCGCAGGCAGATTGACCTGATAGGTGTCTGGATCGTCCACCACGGGCAGGGTGAGGGTGTCGCTGCGCAGGGCCAATGGAGCAATGTCCCCCACATAGGTGGCGCAAAAAGGATCCCCGATGGTTTCTGCAATGCGGCCAATCCAGCCTTCCCGGTTGGCTCCGGTGGGGTCTGCAGTGTGCCAGATCGCCATGCTGGCAAAGTGGCTGCGGTTGGGGTTGGGGTACCCTACACTCTCAATCCAGGCGAATTCGTTGTCTTCCAGGATGGGCAGGAAGGCCTTCAGGTTGGGGTTCATGCCCAGCACATCGGTCACGGGCAGCACGTCTTTTCTGGGGATGGCAATGTTTGGCCTTGCAGCGTAGTAAGCGTCGTTGCCATACGGAATGAGGGTGTTCAGGCCATCATTGCCCCCAGAAAGCTGGATCACCACCAGGGTTTTCTCGCCCCTGGCCTGGGCAGCAGCACGGGCCAGAAACTGTGGCATCCCCGAGGTGATGGCAAGCGCCATGCTGGTCATTTTCAGAAAGTCTCGTCTGTGCATTGCATCTCCTGTTCAGGCCAGCTGGTATTCTGGCGAAACCATCAAGAGGTAAGCCTGTTTCTCTGCAGGCAGGTCTTTCAGCAGGTTCTCAATGCTGGCATTTTCTTTCCCCAGCAAACTGAGGTGCAAACCCTTTTTGTTTTTGATGTTCTTGCTGACCTGGGCGGCAAATTTCATGCGGGTCAGCAGGGTGGCGTCGCTGATCCAGTTGCGCCCTCCAGACCAGCCGCTCACATCGGGTGGGGCCAGTGGCAGTTGTCCCAGACGGGCCAGGGTTTTCAGCAGTCCCTCGTAGTATTTGTCGTTGTCCAGGGGCTTGATCTGTGCGGTCCTGAGGGTGCCCACAATGAATTCGATGGGGCTTTTGATGCGGGTTTCCTGGGCATGCTGGGAAAAGAAGGCCTCGCTGAGCAGCACTTCCCGGATCACAGTTCTGAGGTCGCCTTTGCTGTTCTGCCAGGTTTCTGCCAGGGCTTTGACATCAGCATCTGTGGGAGAGTCTGAGACAAAATGCCTGAGGATCTTGCGGGAAACGAACAGGGCTGTGGCGGGCTGGCCTGCTGCCATCTGCACGATGTCCTCGCCCGAAAAATTTCCGGTTTTCCCCAGGTAGGTTTTGCTGCCCGTGTCGTGCTTGTTTTTGGCGAACACGAATTCTGCCCCATCTTCGGGGGTGCCTTTGCCCACCCGTTTGAGGGTCCATCCGGTCAGGGCTCTGGCCCCCTCCTGAATGTCTTTTTCTGTGTAATGCCCGATGCCCACGGTGAACAGTTCCAGCAGCTCACGGGAGAAATTCTCGTTGGGTTTCCCCTTGACGTTCTGGTCGTTGTCCAGGTAGCGCAACATGGAGGGGTGTTTGGAGATGGCCAGGGCCAGATCCGTGAAATTGCCCAGTGCATGCTTTCTGAGGGTGTCCAGATAACCCATCAGGGCAGAGCCGGATTTCACCTTGTCGGTGCCCACCACGAAATGGTTGTGCCACATCAGGGCCAGGTTCTCCCGGAAAGGCTGAGGTCCATGGATCATCTCGAAGAGCCAGTTCAGCTGGGTGAGCTGGAATCCCCGTCCAGGTTTGATGGCATCCCGGTAATCAAAGGGATTGTTCTGGGCCATGTTCATGCGAAAATCCAGCAGATCTTCCACGGTCTGGGCCAGTCCTTTCTGGGTTGCCTCTTTGACTTCTGAGAGGGGGGCACCCCAGCAGGCACGTCTGAGCAGATGGGCTGCTTTCTCCTGATCGAAAGCACCCTGGTAGGGTTTCAGCATGTTTTACTCTCCTGTGTTGGATATTTCTTCGGTCCTGATGTCTTTCAGATGCTCAATGATGCCCAGAAGTTCCGCAGGGGGCAATTTGGCCACCACCCACACAAACTGCCGGTTGAGGCTGATCACCGCCACCCCTTCAGCCTGCTGCACCCCCTTGGGTGCAATGATCACCGGAATGACATTCAGACCATCCGAGAGGTAAACCTCGGTGCTGGGCACATCCTGAAACTGGGTGTGTTTGAACCCCACCACCCGGTAAGGTCTGGGCAAAGACAGTCCAGGCAAGGCAGCCAGAATTCTGGATTCCAGATCGGCGTTGTAGCGCACTTTGGGCTTGAAAGGCGTGGCAAGCGGGTTCAGGGTGCCCTTGAAGCTCTGGTAAGCGGCTCTGCGCAGGGTCGTGCCATTCAGGTCCTGCTGCTGATAAGCCACTGGAACCTGCCATTCGTCGTCCACCCACACCATCCAGGCGTTGGACAGTTTGTTTCTGGGGGAAAGGGTGTACATGGTGGTGCTGCGCCCGGCAATCACCTGATGGGTTTCCGCAGACAGTTTGAAATTCTTGCGCACCAGGGTGTGCAGGTAACTGAGCTGCGGCAAATCTTTGCGCATCTTCATGGGTTTGTCGCTGGGCGGAAACAGCACCAGCACTTCCACTTTTCCCTCTGGCATGTAACTGCGGCCTTTGACCATGGCCTTTTGCAGGTCTTCCCAGTCGCCTGCGAAAGCCGTGCCCAGCATCAGCAGAAGGGTCAAGAAGGCTTTTACCATTCGCCGTTCACCTGGGTGTAGGCTTCATAGGCCACAGTGTGGGGGAGGGGGGCGTTTTGCTGCTGGTAAAGCAGACCTCCTCCCAGCAGGGCAAAACAGGCCGCGGCTGCACTGAAGGCATACCACAGTTTGTTGCGCTGTCCTCTCATCTGTTGCTGATTGAACTGCAGGTTGAATTTTGCCAGCGCACGCTCACTGGCCTGCACATCCTTGGTGGTCACTTTCAGGTGGTCTCTGAACAACTCATCCCACGGGTCCATACCTTCTCCTAGGGTTGCACTCCACGCTGGAGCAGAAAAGACTTGAGGGCCTGTTTGGCCCGGTTGATTCTGGATTTGACGGTTCCAAGCTGCACCCCCAGAACTTCTGCAATTTGCTGGTACTCCATGTCCAGAAATTCCCGCAGAGAGAAAGCTTCGCGTTGCTCGGCAGGAAGGGATTGCAACCCCTCCTCGATGAGTTCACGCATCTGGTTCTGCTCGGCCTTGTGAGAGACGTTCTCTCTTGAGGGCGGATCCAGGTCTTCCAGAGGGGTCACGTCTGCCTGGGGTTTCCTGAGCGCCTGATAGCAGGCATTCATGGTGATGCGGTACACCCAGGTGGAGAATTCGGCTTCTCCCCGGAAGTTCTTCAGGTTTCGGTAGGTGCTCCACAGCACTTCCTGCAACACATCCTCGGCATTGCTTTCACCCACAATGCCGCAGGCGACAGCGTGCATGCGAGGCAGATGTCTGCGCATCAGGGCCTCGTAGGCGCGTTGATCCCGCCTTGCCAGGGAAACCAGTTGTCGATCTTCCAGATGCTCGTACATGACCTCTGTACTTCTTAGAGTAGGGGCAGATCAGAAAAGTTCCATGAGGAAGGCAAACACACTTTCATCCTGATTTTTCTGCTCTGGGGCTGTATTCTGAGGTCATGTTTACACCAGAAACCGTCACCATCCAGATTCAGCTGGATCTGGCAAAACAGCATGAAGAGGTTTACCTGCTCAGTGCCCTCAGCCAGTGGAAGCCTGAGTCCAAATTTGCCTTTCAATGGACCCCTCAGGGTTATGTGCTTGCGCTGGAGTTGTTGCAGGGCAACCTGCTGGAGTGTCGCATCAGCAGGGGAGAACATGAAGAAGTCGGACATGAGGGCCTGAAACGCAATCCCCGGATTCTTGCAGCAGATCGGAACCAGCAGGTCTCTTTTGAGGTGCTGGGTTTCAGGGAAAATTTGCTCCCAGAAGTCACCCGAACAGGTCACATCGAGGAACACCTGCTTTACAGTCCTGAACTCCAGGAAGAGGTGAAACTGCTGGTTTACCTGCCCCCGCAGTACTTCAGCCAGCCAGAGGCTGTGTTCCCGGTGGTTTACATGCACGATGGACACAACGTTTTTGACCGGTCCACCAGCAGTTACGGTTTTGACTGGCAAGCCGATGAAACCGCCGAGGAGTTTGCTGCTGCCGGACATCCTGTGGTTCTGGTGGGCATCTGGACCCTTGAGGACAAAAGGATGGCCTATTACGTCCCTTTCCCTTCACGCTTGCACGGGCATCAGGCCCAGGGACTGGATTACCTGAGCTTCATTGCAGACACCCTCAAACCCTGGATTGATCGGCATTTTCGGGTCAGTCAGGACCTCCATCACACTGCCATTTGCGGCTCCAGTCTGGGAGGCATCATCAGCCTGTATGCAGCCCTGAACCACCCGGAGGTCTTTGGCGTGGCAGGCATCATGAGCCCGGCTTTGTGGGTGGGAGAATACCGCTCTTTCGATGATGTCAAACCTGTTCTGGCGGGGGTTCGCTGTTTTGTGGACATGGGAGACCGGGAAGGCACCACCCTGGAAGAAGCAGCCCATCTGGTGCGGCAGGCCAAACAAATCGCCCTGCTGATCTCCCAGCAGGGCAGTGAAGTTGAACTTCTGATTGGAAAGGATCACCTGCACCATGAATCTGCCTGGGCAGAGCGCTTTCCGCAGTTTCTGAAGTTTTTTCTGAGACTCTAGATCTCAGGCCTGGGTCTTTTCCAGGGCCAGTTCAATGTGGGCAAGGTGGTGCTGGCCGTGCCAGGCATACATGCCAATGACCTTCCAGAGGGGCTGTACCCCGGATTCTGGGTGGTTGAAGGTGCGGTTTAACTGTTCCCCGGTCAGGCTTCTCAGCAGGTGAACCCAGCGCGCATGAATGGCTTCCAGCAGGTTCAGGGAAACCGCCACGGGCAGTTTGTAATCAGCAAGCTGAGCCCAGCCCTGCTCATCGTAGGGTTTGATGGTGGGGTTGTTTTCGGTGAGGGCCAGTTTGAAACGGGTGTACGCCTGAGAGTGGCTGTCTGGCACGTGGTGCGTTACCTGCCGGATGGTCCAGCCCCCTTCTCTGTACGGCAAATCCAGAGCCTCTTCAGAAAGGCCCTCGGTCAGAGCCCGGTAATGCGCAGGTGCAGCAGCAATGGTGTCAATCCAGCCCTGAACTTCGGTCAGGTCAAGGGTTCCGCTGTGGATGAATTGGCCAATGGGGTATTTTCTGTCCATGGGTTCATTCTGCCATTTCAGCTTTTGTGGGATGCGGCAGGTCTATAGGCAGGGCAAACCTGCTTGTCCTGATGACTTTGTTGGAAGCGCTCACAAACTTGAAAGGGCAGTGTTATGATCAGGCCCTATGGCCCAGTTGCCCCCCCAGCTTTTCCCCCTCCTGGTTGTTGCCTGCCTGTCTTTTCCTCTGCTGGGAGCAGTGCAGGCCCTCCTGGGACCCTATTTCTCGGTGTTCATGCAGCATTACCATGTAGAGCAGGCCGAAGTCAGCCAGGTGGTGAGCAGCCAGTTCACAGGGATTGCCCTGGGCATGATCTCCAGCATTGCTGCCCTCAAATACCTGAAAGCCCGCAAGACCCTGCTGCTCAGTGCCCTGCTGCTGCTGGCGGGTTTGCTTGGCATGGCTTACAGCCCCACCTGGTCCCTCTTGCTGGGGTGTGCTTTTGTATTTGGGGTGGCTTACGGCGTGCATGCTTCCTGCATCAACACCCTGCTGTCCCAGTATGGGGTGGCGGCTGCGCCAGTGCTGAACGGGGTCAATGCCACGTTCGGGGTGGGGAGTCTGCTGGGGCCTCAATTGATCCGCCTGTTTGAAAGTTATGGCCTTCCTTTTCTGGTGCTGGGTGTACTGGCGGTGGTGGTGTTTGTGCTGAGCTTGCGGGTTCAGGAACAGACCCTGCCTCCCAGACCCAAAATGGCAACTGCAGGCACACTGATCGCTGTGCTGGCCTGTTTTTCCCTCAGTTCTTTTGCCTACGTGTCGGCAGAAGTGGCTCCCAGCAACTGGATGGTCACCCACCTGACAGGGGTGTTCTCTCCCTTCTGGGTGGGCCTGGCTCCCAGCCTGTACTGGGGTGCTCTGGCCCTGGGACGGCTGGTTTTTGCTCCAGTCAGCCGCATGGTGAAACCCAGTGTGCTGGTGATCCTGGCTGCTCTGGGAGCCACCCTGATGCTGCTGGGCACCCACAACACTGCCCTGGCCCTGTACTTTTACCCCCTTGCGGGTTTTTTGCCCCCACATATCCCACCTTGCTGGCCTGGCTCGGAGAGATCCTCAAGGAACGCAGCCAGATCTTCACACCCATTGTCAGCATGGTGGGGGCATTTGGCCCCGTGGTGACTGCACCATTGGTGGGCAGTGTGGTGGAAAAATCTGGCCCCGGAAGCATTCCCACCTCAGTGACTTTGCTGGCGGGATTTCTCTTTTTCTCCGTCGTTGTGACATGGTGGACCACACGACATCACAACCGCAGCCTATAAAGTACAAAGCCTCTGCTAGGCCACCTGGACAGTCTTCAGGGGGCTGCAATTTAAGCTTTTGAGCGTAAGCCACCAGAATGTGATATAGGCAATGATTTTTTTCACAACCTGCGGTATATTGGTCTTACCACAAAAAGGGGGTGATCCAACTGTTAAGAAAATCTG
This sequence comes from Deinococcus roseus, assembly GCF_014646895.1. NCBI lineage: Bacteria > Thermotogati > Deinococcota > Deinococci > Deinococcales > Deinococcaceae > Deinococcus > Deinococcus roseus. The sequence continues at coordinate 409,425 of NZ_BMOD01000001.1, read as the reverse complement.
TTGGTGGAGGTACCCGAGCAGGGTAGTTTAACAGACAGCTGTACCCTGAGACCCAACGGGTACCGGATCCCCCCGAGTGCAAACTCGGGGGTTCTACATTTTGAGAAGCGCAAATGGAGAAACACACCGCTTTTCAAAGGGTCATTTCACCAGATGAATTTCCTGCCCCAGGATGTTCCCTGAAAGCAACAAGGTCAGGTAGAGCTTTTTCACTTTGGGCAAGGTTTTGAAGAACACCCGGTAGGAGCTTCCCGTTCCCAGCCGGGTGTTTCCCGTTTTGAGGGGCAGTTTCTTGATGGTGTGGTAGCCCCTGGAGTCTTTCATCTGCAAAACCCCAGGAAGTCCGCCCACCACTGCACTGGTGATGTTCACTTTTTCCTTTTCGTGGTAAGCAATGCTGGCAAGCAACACATATCCACCAGTCACTTTGTGCAGGGCTGCAGACTGCAATTCCACATGGCCCCCGTGAGCCAGAGCGCTGCCCATGAGCACGCTGCTGATCACAAGCCATTTCTTCATGACTTCAAGTTTCACAACTGTCCTTTCGCCAGAGCAGGCAAATCCTGATCCAGCAGCCCTTTGCCCAGTTTCTCCTGGTTGTAGATGAGACGCATGCGGTTCTGCTGATCCAGCACCGCCACAATGTCGGTGTGGGTGATGAGACCATCGGGATTTTCGTTGAAGCCCACATAAAAAGCATTGGCCAGCCGGGCAATGTTGTCCGCATTTCCAGTCAGGCCCACGAAGTCCTTCTGAAAAGACTCCACGTACCGCTTCAGGACCGCAGGGGTGTCTGTCTCGGGGTCCACGCTGATCAGGTACACCTTGACGTTCCGGGGGCTTCCTGCGCCCTCATAGGCCCGCCTGAGGATGCTCATGGTGGCAGGGCAGATGTCCGGGCAGCGGGTGAACCCGAAGAACACCAGTTTGATGCCAGCATCCTGATTGAGGGTGTGGGGTTTTCCTGCAGTGTCGATCAGCGGCAGTTCTGGAATCAGGGGTTTTGCCTCCACCACTGTGCCATGCAGTTCTGCCGGAGTGAACTTCTTGTAGGCCCAGATGCCAGCCAGCACCAGCAGTCCCAGAATCAGGGTGATGAGGGTGGGGTTGGTTTTTTTCACGGTTGCTTGCACTGACCCATTGTGCAGCAAAAAAATGAGGGCAATTGCCCCTCGGTTTCTGGCAAAACGGACAGCTTTACGAGAAATGTCCCATCTTGCAGCAAAAGAGCGGGGTCAATTGACCCCGCTCTTTCATTTTGGTTCCTGTTTTCAGGACGTCACCAGATGTAGAAGATCGAGATGATCACAATCCACACCACGTCCACCAGGTGCCAGTACATGCTGGCAGGGGTGAGGCTGCCGTGCTCTTTGTGGTTCAGCTTGCCGGTCAGGGCCTGGTAGTAGGGGAGGGCCACACCCACACCACCGATGATGATGTGCAGACCGTGCAGACCCACCAGGGTGAAGAAGCAGGACGCCCACACGTTCTGGGTGTAATCCACTTCCAGGCCGAACTTGGTGAACTCGTAGGTCTGGAACAGGAAGAACACTGCGCCCAGGATCATGGTGATCATCAGTCCCATGCGGAACTTGCTGAAAATGCCCCTGGCGAAGTCCTGCTCTGCCTTGTGAATCACAAAGGAGGAACTGACCAGGATCAGGGTGTTGAGGGCAGCCAGCCAGATGTCAGGACGCTCTTCTGGAGGAACCGCTTTGCCCATCACACGCAGGTACACGTAGCCGGAGATCAGCACACCGAAGAGCGTGACTTCCGAGATGATGAACCACCACATGCCCATCGCGCCGTTGGGCACACTGGTCAGCACATGGTGATGTACAGGTTCTGCAAACTCTGGGGTGCCAGCCCATCTGAAGATGGAGTACAGCAGGAAAGCGAAGCCCACCCAGATGGCAATGGCCCAGGGATCAGAAAGAGGAGCATTGAACCAGCTGTAGGAGATGCCCAGACCGAAGATCAGCATGGCCAGGGCGCTCATGAAAGGCCAGATGGTGGACTGGGGCAGGTGAACGTCTTTCATGTTCACAGGCTCAAACTTGACGCCTGCTTTTTTCCAGTCGTAGAGGGGGCGCTCGCTGGCAAAGTGGGTGGGGAGCACCACTTCCAGGTTGTGGGGAGCGGGTGGGCTGCTGGTCAGCCATTCCAGGGTGTAGCCACCCCAGGGGTTGTCGTTGGCTTTTTCACCATTTCTGAGGCTCCAGACCATGTTGTACACCCAGATGATGCCGCCCAGCAGCAGCACGAATGCGCCAATGGTGGAAGCAAAGTTGAGTTCGTTCCACATGTAGTTGCCGTCAGGGTAGGTGTAGTAACGGCGGGGCATGCCCAGGAAGCCCAGGATGTACTGGGGCATGAAGGTCAGCCAGGAGCCGATCAGGAACAGCCACAGGTGCCACAGGCCCATTTTTTCGCTCATCAGACGACCGGTGATTTTGGGCCACCAGTAGTACAGGCCAGCCATCACCAGGTAGGAGGTGCCGAACATCAGCACGTTGTGGAAGTGGGCCACCACGAAGTAACCGTCGGTTACAGCATAGTCAAAGGGAATCAGACCCAGAGCCACACCGGTGATGCCCCCGATGGTGAAGTTGAAGATGAAAGCAATCACCCAGTAGAGGGGGGATTTCATCTGCAAATGACCGCCCCACATGGTGCCGATCAGGTTGAAGAGTTTCACCCCGGTGGGGACACCCACAATCACGGTGGCCACAGCGAAGAAGATCTGCCAGCCTTCAGGAAGGCCCACAGCAAACATGTGGTGCACCCACACCACCAGACCAACCAGCACAATGCCCAGGATGGAGTACACCATCACCTTGTAACCGAACAGGGGTTTGCGGCTGAAGGTGGACACGATCTCTGCGGCAATGCCCAGGTAGGGCAGCAGCATCACGTACACGGCGGGGTGAGAGTAGAACCAGAAGAACTGCTGGTACAGCACGGGCACGCCACCCATGGAAGGATTGAACAGGGAGATGCCCAGTTTCAGTTCCATCAGGGTGGTGAGGGCTGCAGAGGTCAGGCCGGAAAGGGCGATCAGCTGCAGGATGGAGGTGGCCAGAATGCTCCACACGAACATGGGCATTTTGAACACACCCATGCCCTTGGCACGCAGGTTCATCACGGTGGCTGAAAAGTTTGCAGCCCCCAGCAGGGAAGCCAGACCGTTCAGCAGGATGGAGACCATCAGCACCTCCACACCGTGAGAGCCTGCAACAGAACTCTTCATGGTGAGGGGGTAATAGAAAGTCCATCCAGCAGCAGCAGGGCCTCCCACAAAGAAGGACACGGCCACCAGAATCAGGCTGAACAGGAATAGGTAGAAAGCGAAGGTGTTGACACGGGGCAGGGCCACATCGCGTTCACCAAGTTGCAAGGGCAAGAGGTAGTTGCCAAATCCCACCAGTCCGAACGGAATGATGAAATAGAACAACATGATGGCCCCGTGCATGGTGAGGACTTCGTTGTACTGCTGTCCCACCAGGAAGGTGTTGTTGGGCACGATGAGTTGCACCCGGAGGGCCACGGCCAGCAGTCCGGCAATGGCGAAGCCCAGCACCGAAGTCAGCATGTACATGATGCCAATCTTCTTGTGGTCTCCGGTGGTCATGTAATCCCACAGCACTTCAAAGAAGCCGGGTTTGCGGCTGGGTGCTGAGGAGGGAATGTTTACGGCCATTTTCGCATGTCCTCCTTATTGACTGCTGTTCTCGGTGGTGATTTCAGGAATGCTCTTGAAATCAATGCCATCCAGTTTCAGGCTGTGCAGGTATTTCGCCACGGCGGTGATGTCGCTGTCAGAAAGTTTGGTGTAGGGGACGTCTTCCCACTTGCCCGTGTCTGCATTTTTGACTTTGTGCATGCTGCCATCGAAGGCGGGCATCAGGCTGCCGGGTTTGACGTGGGCAGAGTTGCGGATCCAGTCTTCCAGGGTGGCAGGGCGTCTGGTGCCATCAAAGTCGATGGTGCGGTCACCTTTGTCTGCACTGAGTTCACTGGCATTTTCCACATTGCGGTAGATGCCTGCAGCAAAGGTGGTGCGGTTTCCGAAGAAGCTCAGGTCAGGGAAGCTGGGAGCTCCGCCCTGCTGGCCTTTGACGGCGTGGCATCCAGAGCAGTTGGCCTGGAAGACCTTCTGGCCCTGGGCCAGTTCAGGATCGCTGGGGGTACCGGCCTGGAAGGCTTTGGCTTTGCTGACCCACTCGTTGTACTGGGCCTGGGGCAAAGCCACCACCCGGAACAGCATGTTGGCGTGGGATGCGCCGCACAGCTCAAAGCACTGGCCGTAATAAATGCCAGGTTTGGCTGCAGTGAGGATCAGTTTGTTGGTCTGGCCAGGGAGGGCATCGCGGCGACCACCCAGGTTGGACACACCGAAGGAGTGAATCACGTCTTTGCCGCTGACCTTCAGCTCCACCGGCAGACCCACAGGGATCACCAGTTCGTTGGAGTTGCGGAAACCCTGTTTCTCGTAGTCAAAGTCCCACCAGAACTGCCAGCCGTTGACCTGGATGGTTTCGGCAATGTTGGCGGGTTTCTCGTTGACTTTGGCCAGGGCCAGCGCGGTGAAAACACTGAGCACCGACACGATCAGCACCGGCACCCCGATCAGGGCCACTTCCAGGGTGTTGTTGCCGTGGAACTGGGCAGGCTCGTTGCTGGCTCCGGGTCTGGTGGGTTTGTCTCCGGGGCGGACTTTGTACTTCTGCACCACCCACCAGAGCGCTCCACCGGTGACCAGCAGCACCAGCAATGAAAAAGCCCCTGCGACCCACAACAGCAGGTTGATGTCCTGGGTGGTTTTGGCCTGACTGTCCAGAATATTGATCAGGCGTTCTCCAGAACTCCCCTGTGGCTGCTGTGCATGTGCAACAGTTGCCAGCGACACCAGCCCAAACATGAACAATTGAAACGGTTTCAACATCTCTCCTTTCCCTTCTCACTCTCTCTAGAAACTCTGAAAACTTTGGAAACTTCAGAAACTTGATGAAAAGCCGGTTTGGGCATTCCAGATTCTCCCACCTGAACCTTCTGCAGGTCTGCCTGTGCTGTGTTCACAGGATGCTGCGGTCAATGGCCATGGCCAGGAACAGCAGCGCCAGATACAGCAGGGTGTACTTGTAGAGCGAAACCGAGTGTTTGCGGTCCACGTTCCGGTACAGTTCAAGCGAGCGCTTCAACAAGACAACATTTAATACCAGAGCGCTCCCGAAGTAAATCCAGCGGACCTCGCCAAGCAGCAGGGGAATCATAGACAACACGGCGGTCATGATTGCATACAGCCCAATCTGGGCCACGGTCATGCGTTCGCCATACACCACTGGAAGCATGGGGATGCCCACAGCAGCGTAGTCGTCTTTGATCATGATGGCCAGTGCCCAGAAGTGTACAGGGGTCCAGAAGAAGATGATGAAAAACAGGTACCAGCTGAACAGGTTGAGGTCGCCTGTCACAGCAGCCCAGCCCACCAGGGGCGGAAAGCAGCCTGCGGCTCCTCCGATCACAATGTTGTGCCAGGTGGCCCGTTTGAGCCACAGGGTGTAGATGAACACATAAGTGACCAGGCCAGCCATCGCCATCATGGCGGTCAGCAGGTTGGCGGCCTGCCAGAGCAGCACAAAAGACGCCAGGGTGAGCAGGCACCCGAAAATGAAAGCACTGGTGCTGCTGATTTTGCCAGAGGCACTGGGACGGTTGCTGGTGCGCTTCATGCGCTGGTCAATGTCCCGGTCGATGATCATGTTGAACACACCAGAAGCGCCAGCGCTCATGTAGCCACCGATGAAAACCGCCAGGAACAAATCCCACCGGGGCCATCCCCTAGCCGCCATCACCATGGCGGTCATGGTGGTGAACAGGAGCAGGCTGTTGACCTTGGGTTTGGTCAGGGCAAAGTAGTCGCGCCAGGTTGGCTTTTCTGTGGTGGTCAGGGTGTGGGTCATGGGGTTTCCTTCTCACGTTGCACCCAGCCATGATACCCGAGAAGAATCACGGCAAGCCACAACAGGCAGGCCAGCAGCAGGTGCAGAACCTGTAACCAGCCGGGTGCATGCAGCAGATAATTGAAGATTCCAGCAATCACCTGCAGCAAAATGGCGGTTTGCAGCATTGCAGCGGCATTTTGCACGGGGTTCACCTGAAAGCGGGAGGCCATCACCCTGGCCCAGGCCACCAGCAGCACGCTGGTGATGACGGTCAGGCTGGGGTGCAGCAGTTTCAACTGGTCCAGGTAGTACCTGGGGGTCAGGGCACGGCTCAGTCCTTCTTGCAGGGAATCCACAGGATTGAGGGTGTTTCCCAGTGCAGCAACAGCTCCACTCATGCCCATCAGGATGGTGCCAACCACAGCCACCCACAGGGAAATGCGAACCCACAACAGGGGTTTCAGCACTGCAGGTCGGGGCTGACTGCGCAGTGCAGTCAGGGCTGCGGTGCCAGTCAACAGGAGGGTGTTGGCCATGTGGATGGGCATGAACAGGGCACGACCAAAGGATTCATCCTGACCCACCCACTCTTTTTTCACCAGCAGGGCACCCACCAGACCTTCCAGAATCACAAAGCCCAGGTGCCAGCCAGCAAGGGTTCTTGCAGGATGTTTTTTGGGATAGGCCAATCTGGACCACACCACCAGGCCGATGGCCCCAAAACCACTCAGGGCACTGGTGGCCCGGTGGGTGAATTCGATCAGGGATTCCACCTGATGGGTGCGGGGAAAGATGGTGCCGTTGCAATCGGGCCAGTGGTCCCCGCAACCTGCGCCGCTGCCCGTGATGCGCACCCAGGCGCCCCACAAAATCACCAGCACGTTGTAGGCAAACAAAAGCCAGGCAAAGGTGGTGAAATCGAGTTTGACGGGCCCCAGCGTGAGGGTTTTGATTCCATGCTGCATAACATCCTCTATTCTAGTCAGCCGCCAGAAGCGCACTCAGGACAATTGTCCTCAGATGTCTCTCATTCCAGCTTTTATTCTGAAAGGTGGATTCATGGACCGGATGTGACGCATCAAGGCCCTTCAGAACCTTGCAAACTCCGCAGACTCCAGGTTCCATGTTAGGCCATTTCCATGGGTTTCGCCCTTTAGATACAGCGTGATGGCCCGTTTCAGGAGGTTTTTTCAGTGGGGGAACTCGTTTCAGAATTGTCTGTGGTGTTCATTGTGCTCAGCGGGGTGGCCCTTGGCCTCGGGGTGTACTTCATCAAAACGGACCGCAAAGAGCAGCACATGAATGCCATGCTCACGGCCTGCGGACTGGCCGTGGTTTTTCTGGTGCTTTACCTGACCAAACTCGCTCTGGGCGCAGGCATGAAATATGCCGGTCCACCCGAATACGCCAACCTGTACTTTTTCATTCTGATCACCCACAGCATCCTGGCTGCGGCCAACGGTCCTCTGGCCATCATGGCGGTGCGCAATGCCCTGATCGGACGCAAGCTGGCAGATGGCCGTCTGGACCGTTCCAGAGAGAAAGGCCCAGGCAAGTATTTCAGCCAGCACCGCATGTGGGCCCGCTGGACGGTGCCAGTCTGGATTTATGTGGCTGTGACCGGATGGGTGATTTACCTGGTGATGCATTATTACGGGGTGCCCAACACCTGATTTTGCTGTTTTTGGGGCAAAACAACCCGCACCTTCCTGAAAAGGGAGGTGTTTTTGGTTTACTTCACGCAACAGATTGGATACACCAGTTTTGGACTGCGTAAAATAAAACCATGCCCAAGTACACAGTGCCTGATTTTGAAGCCATGCAGGGAAAACAGAAAATCGTGATGCTCACCGCTTACGATTACGCTGGAGCTGTGATGGCCGAAGCTGCTGGTGTGGACCTCATCCTGGTGGGAGACAGTCTGGGAATGGTGGTTCTTGGCTACGAATCCACCGTTTTTGTAACCATGCAGGACATGATCCACCACACCCGTGCTGTCAAGCGCGGAGCCAGGGAAACCTTCATTGTGGTGGACATGCCCTTCGGAACCGTGCAGACTGGACTCACCGATGCCCTGCGCAACGCGGTTCACCTGATCCGTGAAACTGGAGCAGATGCCGTGAAAATTGAAGGAGGAGAGGAGGTCACCCCCATCGTCCGGCACCTTTCCCAGTCGGGGATACCTGTGGTGGCCCATGTGGGGCTCACCCCTCAGACGGCGGTCAACCTGGGAGGCTTCAAGGTGCAGGGAAAAACCGTGCAGGACGCCCAGCAGATCATGCGGGATGCCCAGGCCGTGGCAGATGCAGGAGCATTCATGGTGGTGCTGGAAGCCATTCCTGCGCCTCTGGCCCAGAAAATTTCCGAGCGCCTGAAAGTGCCCACCATTGGCATCGGGGCAGGCCCCCACACCGATGGTCAGGTGCTGGTGTACCACGATCTGCTGGGCCTCTTTGACCGTTTTACCCCCAAGTTCGTCAAACAGTACGCCCAGATGGCCAAGCTGGGAACAGAAGCCATTCAGAACTATGTGCAGGATGTTAAAAATGGAAGTTTTCCTGGTCCAGAACACAGCTTCACCATGAAAGAAGAAGTGCTCAGCAGGCTGTACTGAAGCGTTCAGCGGTCAGCCATCAGCTTTCAGCAAAGGGCACAAAGAAAAAGCGTTTTTGATTCATCACATGGTTCATGAAAAACCCTCCAGGTGTCTGGAGGGTTGAATTTGATCTGCTTTGCAGGACAGCTCAGGAAAGCGCTTTGAGGGCTTCGAGCAGTTCAGCAGCACGTTCTTTCATGGTGTCGTCCTGGGTGGGGTTGCCCAGGGAGTGCAAACCACCGTGGTAAGCATCAGGATCACCGAACATGCGGCTCAGCAGTTCAAATTCCTGCTTGGAGCGCAGGGAACCATCGTCACGGAAGGTGTCGGTGAAGTAGGTCTGGTACTGGTAGGGGGTCAGTTCGCCCTTCAGGAAACGCTCGGTCAGGTCAATGTAAGGCGTGAGGTTGCCCTTGACCTCTCCGGCCTGATCCTGACGCTCAGGAACGTACTCTTCAAAGACAGGTCCCAGGGCTTCAGGTGTGATGTCCCAGTTGTCCACATCGAAGACAGCTTTCTGGTCTTTGAAGACAATGAACTGTGGGCTGTGGTGGGTGATCTGGGTCAGGGATGCCACATGGTTGCTGGCCGGACGCCAGTCCACAACGCGGATGAATCCCACAGGCAGATCACGCTGCTTGAGAAACTGTTCCACCACGCTGAAACCCTGCATGGTTTTGTGGCAAGTGCCAGCTTTGAAAATGGCAGACACAGGGTGCTCAGAGAGAAAGGCATCGACTTCTTCGGGGGTGGTGAGGGGAACCAATTGCATACCCAACAGTGTAACCCGTACAGGGTTTCATACTGTTAGGAGGGTTTCAATGGGCAAGCTGGTCTTTCATGGATTCACTGGCCCCAGAGGGTGATCTTCAGGTGGCTTTCTTGCTGTGAAGGGAAATCAGGCGCCACAGGCAGGCTCTGATGAAATTTCAGGGCGGGGTTGTCTTTGCGGATCTGCTGTTTGAAGTCCTTCATAGAAATGCCAGCATGGTTGCAGCAGGCAAGCACCATGCCCCCTCTGCTTAGCAATGGCAGAGCCTCCTGTACAAGTTGGCCATAGTGGGTTTCGGCTTTCCAGATGCCCTGTTTGCCTCTGGAAAAACTGGGTGGATCCAGGATGACCAGATCAAACGGGTCCTGGCGTTTTCGGAAACGCTTCAACCATTCCTGCACATCTCCATAAATGAAGTCCAGAGGGTCAGTGGTCAGACCATTCAGGCTGTAGTTCTCCTGACCCCATTCCAGAACTTTACGGCTGGCATCCACATTCTTTACGGTGGTGCTGCCTCCCAGGGCTGCATTCAGGCCAAACCCACAGGTGTAACTGAAGGTGTTGAGCACTTTTTCTGGTGCATGTTCACGCACCCACTGCCTGGCCAGTCGCATGTCTGCAAAGAGCCCCACACTGAGGTCAGAGCCCGGCCTGAACAGGTATTTCACATCCTGTTCCAGCCCAATCAGCTCAGGTCTGGCAGGTCCCCACACAGGATCTTCAGGGCTGAGCCAGTCTCTGCTGGTGTTGGACACATGGCGGGCTTCCACGGGTCTGCGCTTCAGGTAAAGCGTGTCCAGTGGCAGCACCTGCTGGATGGTTCTGAACACCTCCTGCTCTTCCTGCTCAGAAAAAGACTGGTACAGGCTGAGGATGCCCACCTGGTCCACCACATCCAGGGTCATGCCCGGATGCTCTGCAAGGTGCAGGGCACGAAAGAAAGTGGTGTGTGAGAAAAGCTGCAGGGCTTTTCTGTGGTTCCAGGCCCGGGTCAGAAGTGAAGCAAGGTCAGACACAAACTCCAATCCTAACGCACCAAACCGAAAAATGCCACTTGGAGAGATTTTACCGTATTTTTTCTACTTCTCGGTATTTTCAGATGGTAAAAATCGACTTATCCCAGATAGATTTATGATCAATAGGAAATTTGCATACATATATAAGGTTGCATGATTTGCTCAGGATGGGATTGGGGTGAATACTTATGTTCTCTGGTCAAACAATCTGCAGCACCTCGACTGGCTGAAGATTTTCTGATGTTTTGATAAATTTTGAAGTCTTTTGAGAAAAAAGACGTTCAGAAAGCCAAGTCTGCGAAACCCTATTTTCTTTGAAAAATTTAAAAGAGAATTTGTCTATACAAATATATCGGTAAAGCGGTTCAATAATACCTCTCAAATCGGAATAAATATTCACTCACTTCTTCTGATATGCGCCTGTGGCTCGAGACCACCCATGTCTGTATACAAGATAAAGATCAACCGGGTCCAAAAAATGCATATCATTACACTTCTCTGACCAAAACTGACCTGATTGACAGCAAACACTCAGAAAGGTATAACCCTTTTCATCAATCTGAACCGAGTTCGAAAGTTGTGCCCGAGAGGGCACAGGGAGGGATGTTGTATGCGCAAACTGCAAATCGGAGTTGTTGTTCTCACTGCCCTGCTCGCCGCCTGCTCCAGTTCTGTCACCCCCAGTGTGGACACCGCTCAGTCCATGACGCTGGACAGCAAAGCTGAATTCGTGCCTGGCGAAGTGATCGTCAAATTCAAAGAAAATGTCAGCACCCAGGGCATCAGCAAACTGGGCGTGAATGCCAGTGTGGACCGCACCCTCAGCGGAGGAGAAGTGGTGTTGAAACTGGATGGCGTCTCCAAGCAGGGTCTGGACCTGCAAGTGACCACCTCTGAGAGTGCATCAGGCAAAGCCACCCTGGCTGCCATTGAGAAACTGCGTGCCCATAGCAACGTGGAATATGCCGAACCCAACTTTATCATGCATGCCAACGCTGTCCCCAACGACACCTACTATGCCCAGCACCAGTGGGACATGCGCCAGATGAACCTTCCCAACGCCTGGAATGTGACCACCGGGGTGGGCAGCCCTGTGGTGGCCGTGATTGACACCGGCAAGACCAACCATCCTGACCTTGCAGGCAGATGGGTGACGGGATATGACTTCATTTCCAGCGCTACAGCTGCAAAAGATGGCAACGGTCGCGACAGCGATCCCACCGATGTGGGGGATGGCGGGGTCTGCAACGGCTCCAACTACCCCAACTCCTGGCACGGCACCCACGTGGCAGGCACCATTGGAGCAGCCACCAACAACAACCTGGGTGTGGCTGGCGTGAACTGGAACGCCAGAATCAGCGCCCTGCGTGTGCTGGGCAAATGCGGCGGCACCACCACCGACATTGCTGATTCCATCCGCTGGGCTGCAGGAATCTCTGTGGCTGGCGTGCCCACCAACCCCAACCCTGCCAAAGTGATCAGCATGAGCCTGGGGGCTTACACCGGGACCTCCTGCCCCTCCACCTACCAGAGCGCCATCAATGATGCTGTGGCCCGTGGTGTGACTGTGGTGATCGCTGCCGGAAACGACAACAAAACCGCTTCTGGAGCCACCCCTGCCAACTGTGCCAACGTGATTGCTGTGGCCGCCACCCGCAAAGATGGAGGTCGCGCCTGGTACTCCAACTACGGCACCACCGTGGACATCGCTGCTCCTGGTGGCGAAACCGACGATGCCAGCGGCCAGATTGACCGTGATGGCGACGGTTATGTGGACGGCATCCTCTCCACGCTGCTGAACAGCACCGGAAGCAGCTACAACTACACCTTCTACCAGGGCACCAGCATGGCCACCCCCCACGTGTCGGGTCTGGTCAGCCTGATGTACGCTGTGAAACCCACCATCACCCCTGCACAGGTGGAAACCATCCTCAAGAACACTGCAAAACCCATCACCCACAGCACCTGCAATGTGGGATGCGGCAAGGGTCTGGTGGATGCCTACGCAGCCGTCAACTCTGCCAAGAGCCTTCCTTAACCTGCAACTCGACACCTTTCCTCAAGCAAAATCCCCCTTTCGGGGGATTTTTGCTGGTTCCACAGATGGGCTGGTCAGAGCTGGCTGTGCCAGGCTTTGAAGGCGTTCAGGCCACGGTCAAACATCAGGGGACGCTTTTCCCGTTTGCCCAGCTTCTTGCGGCCTTCAATGGTGAACTCTGGCACCAGGGCCCAGTTGGTGTTCATGGGCTGGAAACCTTTGGGATTGGCACTGGCGAGGTAACGCACCAGACCGCCGAGCATGCTTTCTTCGGGAGGGCAGATGGGTTCCAGACCCAGGGCCAGCCGTGCTGCATTGGTTCCAGCGAGCCATCCGGTGGCGGCACTTTCCAGATAACCTTCGGTGCCAGCCAGCACCCCTGCCACCAGTTTCTCTGGATCGGCACGCAGTTGCAGGGTGTTGTGCAGGACTCTGGGGGCACACAGGTAGGTGTTGCGGTGCATCACCCCGTAACGCACGATGTCTGCTTCTTCCAGACCAGGGATGCTCTGGACCATCAGTTTCTGGTCGCCCCATTTCAGACCGGTCTGAAATCCCACCAGGCTCCACATGCGGCCATCGTGGTCTTCCTGCCGCAGTTGCACCACGGCGTAAGGCTCACGGTCTGTGCGGGGGTTGTGCAGCCCTCTGGGTTTCATGGGACCAAACCGGGGGGTGTCCTTGCCGCGCCTTGCAATTTCCTCGATGGGCATGCAGCCTTCAAAGAACTCCAGTTTTTCCCAGTCGTGGGGGGTGTGCTGGCGCGCTTCCTGGATGGTGTTGTACCAGTGGTCGTACTGTTCCCGGTCCATGGGGCAGTTGATGTAATCCGCTTCCTGGTCGTAGCGCCCTTTGCGGTAGGCAATGTCCAGGTTGATGCTGTCAAAAGAGATGACTGGAGCGGCAGCATCATAAAAAGACAGGTGCTCTCCGTCGGTGTACCTTTTGAGGTCTTCTGCCAGAGCGTCTGAAGTCAGAGGGCCACTGGCCAGCACCACGATGCCGTCGGGAACCCGGGTGACTTCTTCGCTGTGCACCTGTATCAGAGGGTGGTTTTTCACCTGTTCGGTGATGTATTCGCTGAAACCCTCACGGGCCACAGCCAGCGCACCCCCGGCAGGAACCCTGGAAAGCTTTGCGGCTTCCATGATCAGGCTGCCTGCATGGGCAATTTCTGCCTGCAGGAGGCCCTTGGCATTGGTGTTGCCCTCTCCACCCAGGCTGTTGGAGCAGACCAGTTCTGCAAAGTTGCCCGTGTGGTGGGCAGGGGTCATTTTGACAGGACGCATTTCGTACAGGTGGACCTGCACCCCGAGTCTGGCCGCGGCCAGTGCGGCTTCTGATCCACTGAGTCCTGCGCCGATGATGCTGATGCTTTTCACAGTTGGTAGTGTACTGGTTTTTCTGGGCAGAGGGTGTGCATGGAAGCAGATTTCACCTGTTGCAAAAAAGCAGCTCACTATATATATTGATAGTGTACTAGTGATGTAGTACACATATACAGAAGGAGGATGCAAATGACATGCACAGATGGATGCTCACCCTTGCACTGAGCCTGTTCACCTTGGCCCAGGCCACCCCATTGCCAGAATTGCTGCAAGGGGTGGAGGTCCAGCCCGCAGTTCAGACCCTGCAAATTCAGCTTAAAGAAACCGCATTGAAAAAAAATGCACCTGGACTGGTTCCCGATCTCGCCTTGAAAGGGGACGCAGGATCTGCCCCAGATCCCATCACCGCTCAGCAGGAATGGACGGGCAGCGTGGGAGCAGAAATCACTTATGGCTGGATCTCTGCTTCACAGCAACGCAGGCAACTGGACCTGGAAGTTCAGGGCCTGCAAACCCAGCTGATCGAAACCCGCATTCGCACCCTGAAAGATCTGCTGCAAACCGAATGGACCTACCGCAAAAACAAACTCTCCGCAGCACAGGCCGAACTGGACCTCAGAACCCAGCAGCTTGAACTGAAATCCAGGCAGGCCCGTTTCCAGCTGGGTGCCCTGACAGAACAGCAGGTGAAAAATGCTGCTTTGCTGGTCAATCGGGCTGAATTGCAGCTCAGGCAGCAACAGGTGGGCCTGAAAAAATCCCTCGCGGATTTGCAAAGGTTGAAACTCACCGCCCCAGAAGTGCCCACAGAACTGCCCCTCCCACCAGAAACAACCTCTGCAGAAACCTCTGAAGTGCTGAAAACCCAGCAACAGGTGTTTGAACTGCAACTCAAAGGACAGAAATTGAACCTGCAGCAGTGGCCAGAGGTCTCTCTGGGAGCCAGTTACAGCAACGGGCACAGCAGCCTTTCTGGCAGCATCAACCAGAACCTGGACACCCATCTGGAATATGGGTATGGCTTCAACAGCCCTGCTTCCCCTGAATCCTGGGGTCTTAAACTGTCTGCCCGATTTGGCCTGGATTTTACACGTACAGGACAGCAAGATTTGAACAACCAGCAATTGCAGTTGACCCTGGACACCCTGCGAGACCAGCAACAACAGTTGCAACTGTTCAGAGCAGATTTGCGTATGCAGTTGCAGCAAAACCAGGAACTGCTGGACCTTTCAAAACAGGTTTTGCAGCTCAGTGAGGCCGCTGTAGAGCAGGAAAAAATCAGACTGAATCAGGGACTGGTCAGTGAAACAGCTGTGCTGCAGGTGCAGTCTCAGGTGCTTAAAGAACAGCAAAACATGCTTGAACTCGAAAAAGCCCTGCAGGATCTGGCTTTGCAACTCTGGGAGGTTTACACATGGTATCCGCAAAATGGCAAATGATTCTGGTGTTGATGGCAACCACAGCTTCCACGGCTTTCGCTGTCAATCCAGCCCCTCTTTATCCCACCGCTTTAAAACAGAACGCCTCCTACCAGATGGGCCTCACCGAAGTGCAGGAAGCTGACCGGGGATTGACCCGCACCCAGAGTGACCCGGTGGCACTCAAGCCCGACCTGCTCGGTGCCCAGCAGCGTCTGGATCAAGCCAGAGCATCTCTGATCAATCAGTCTTTGATGGTCAGACAACACCTGGTGACAGACCTGCAAAACCTGGACAGCCTGCAAGACCAGTTGCTGGGCCAGCAGATCAGCCTGGAGATTTCACAATTGCAGGCCCAGGCCTCCCGTGCACGCCTCAAAGCAGGAGCAGCAACCCAGCTGGACCTTGCAAAAGCCGAAAACGATCTGGACAGTGCCCAGAAAGACCTGGACAGCACCAGAAAACAACTTCAGGATGCCCAGGAGCGCTTCAAAAAGCGTTATGGCAAAACCCCGGATGCTTCTGGAGATGAAAAGCTGAGCTGGACCACTGCCCAGTTGCAGACGGCTTTAAAAAGCCATCCCCGTGCCCTGAGGGACCAGGCCACCCTGGAAAATGCCGACCTGCAATACCAGATCAAATCCAGCGACCTGAGCCCTGCCATCGAGGTGGACCAGGCCCGCATTGCGCTGGAAAACGCTCGCAAGACCCAGGCCGAAACCCTTTCTGACCTGCAAGAAGCCCTGGAAGATGCCCTGAGCCAGCACCAGATTGCTCAAAACAGTGTCACAGCAAAAGACCGTTCCTTGCAGATTGCTCTGGCCAACCTGACCACCCAGAAAGCCCGTTTTCAGAAAGGCCTGATTTCCAGGCTGCAGGTGCTGCAAGCCGAACTGGAAGTGCAAAATGCCCAGACGGCTCTGGGACAGGCCCGCAACACCGCATTGAAAGCGGGTTATGGTGTGCTGCTGGCAGCCAATTTTGCTTCCTGGGGAGATGAAAAATGAAACCACGCACCGTGATCCTCACGGTTCTGGCACTGGGAGGGGTTGGGGTTGCAGCTTACACTTTCATGCCCAGAGTCCCCCAGTTGCCCAGGGTGAGCACAGCCGTTGTGCAGCAGGAAACTTTTGTGAAGGAGGTCAGTGCCGTGGGCACGGTCAAGGCCACATTGAGCCGCCCCCTGGCCTTTGCTTCTCCAGGAACAGTCCTCGCTGTGCCAGTCAAGGTGGGCGATCAGGTGAAAAAAGGCCAGGTGCTCATCACCCTGGACACCCGGTCCATCCAGACCGATCTGGACAGTGCCAGATCCAGCTTGCAGGCCGCCCAGGCCGATGTGCAGAAAGCCCAGAACAGCATACAGACCGACAGCCTGGATTCCCGCAAAACTGTGGAACAGGCCCAGAATGCCCTGATCAGCGCGCAGAACGCTTACCGCGTGGCTGCAAAACAGCAGCAATTGCAGCAGGACCTTTACCAGATTGGCAGCATCTCCAGAAACGACTACGAACAGGCCGTGACCACGGCGCAAGAAGCCCAGTTGAAAGTGCAGGGTGCACAACTGGATTTGCAGTCTGCAAAACTCAGGCAGCAGGGAACCAAAAGCCTGCAGACTTCCACTTTGCAAAATGCCCAGAGCATCCTGCAAAGCGCCAGAACACGGGTGCTCACCCTGGAAAAACAGTTGACCGATGCGGTGCTGAGGGCCCCTCTGGATGGAGTGGTCAGCAGTGTCACGGTGTCTCCCGGAGGGTTTGCCACATCCGGAGTGGCTGCAGTGGAAATCACAGATTTGACCGACCTTTATCTGGAGGTCCCTTTTGATGAGACTCGATCCAGAGACCTTGCGAATGGGCAGAAAGCCGTGCTGGAATTTGATGCCCTGCCCGGTCAAAAGGTCAGTGGAAAAGTGCTTCGGGTCAATCCCACAGCCACCAGCGGACAGGGCAACAGTCAGGTGACCAGTGTCAACGCCCAGATCGCCTTCCAGAAAAGCGGTGTGAAACCGGGCTTCACGGCCAGTGTGAAAGTGGAAACTTTAAGACAGCCCAACACCCTGACGGTCCCTCTGGAAGCCATCACCGAAGCAGAGCAGACCTTTGTGTACCGGGTGAGACCAGATGCTGCAGGCCAGGGCAGTGTGGAAAAAATCAAAGTGAAAATACTGGACCGCAATGTCAAAGTGGCAGCCATTGAAGGCCTGCAGCCCAGAGACCAGGTCCTGACCCTGGACATGGACACCATCAAGGTGGGTGACAGGGTCCAGGTGGCCCAGCCATGAACGTCATTTCCCTGAAGAACATCACCAAGGTTTACGGAGAAGGAGAAAGTCAGGTGCGAGCCCTGGACGGGGTCAGCCTGGACATTGGCAGGGGAGAGTACGTGGCCCTGATGGGACCTTCTGGCAGTGGAAAAAGCACCCTGATGCACATCCTGGGTTGCCTGGATTTGCCCAGCACCGGAGAATACCTGCTGGCAGACCAGCAGGTGTCCCGGCTCAGCGAGGACCAGCTGGCCGGGGTGCGCAACCAGCGCATTGGCTTTGTGTTTCAGGCCTTCAATTTGCTGGCCCGCACCTCTGCGCTGGTCAATGTGGAATTGCCCCTGGCCTACCGGGGAACCTCCCGTATCGAGCGCACCCGCAGAGCCAAAGAAGCCCTGGAACGGGTGGGTCTGGGCAGCAGGTTGCACCACAAACCCAGTGAACTCTCTGGCGGGCAAAAGCAGCGGGTGGCGATTGCCCGTGCCCTGGTGCAAAACCCGGATGTGCTGCTTGCAGATGAACCCACTGGAAACCTCGACTCCAAAAGCACCCATGACATCCTGGCCCTCTTTGATGAACTGCATCAGGAAGGCCGCACCATCGTTCTGGTGACCCACGAAGACGAGGTGGGGGCCAGAGCCCAGCGCATTGTGCGCCTCAGGGACGGCAAGTTGGAAGGCCAGCCATGAATCCCCTGGAAAACCTTGCTGCTGCCTTTCAGGCCATTTTTGCCAACAAACTGCGCAGCGTCCTGACCATGCTGGGGGTGATCATCGGGGTGTTTGCGGTGTCCACCATGCTGTCTCTGGGCCAGATGGCCACCCAGGCCATCACCGGGCAACTGAATGACATTGGCGGCAAGACCATGTTCGTGCAGGCCTCCTATGAACCTGGAAAGCCCTACAAAACCTTCACCCAGGCAGACATGGATGCCCTTTTGGTGTTGCCTCTCAATGACATTTCCACGAGTGGTTCCAGCCTGCGCATGACCCACCGCAACCGGGAAGTCTCGGTGAGTGTGCGGGGCACCCGCTCCAACTTCAGCAGACTCACCAGCCAGGCCAAAATTCTGAAAGGCCGTTACTTCAGCGACTACGAGGAAAAAAGTGCTGCCCAGGTGGTGGTGCTCAGCCAGAAAACCGCCACCAAGATTTTTGAGAAAGAAAACCCCATTGGCAAGGTGGTTCGGGCCATTCGGGACACAGGCGTTCGTGAAGAGTACACCGTGATTGGCATCACCCAGGACCTCGGTGCCCTGTTCAGCGAAGGAGACACGGGTTTTATCCCCATCACCAACAGCTGGCGCGGAGGATATGAATCCAGAGGAGAATACGGATACTTGCAGTTCCGCCTGCACCCAGAGGCCAGCGCTGAACAGGTCAAGCGTCAGGTGGAATCCATTCTGCAACGCCGCAGAGGCAGCCAGAATTTCAGTGTCACCAACGTGGACCAGTTTGTGCAGCAATTCAACCAGATCACCCTGATTTTGCAGGCTTTGCTGGCGGGCATTGGCGGTCTGTCCCTGCTGGTGGGTGGGATTGGCATCATGAACATCATGCTGGTCTCCGTCACCGAACGCACCCGTGAAATTGGGCTGCGCAAGGCCATTGGAGCAAAAAGAGGCACCATCTTGCAGCAATTCCTGATCGAAGCCGTGACCCTCACCGCTCTGGGAGGGGCCATTGGATATGTCTTCAGCCTGCTGGTGATTGTGGGCCTGGCGACTGCCCTGCCCAACATTTTCCCTCAGGTGATCATCTCTCCGACAACGGGCATTGTGGCCCTCAGTGTGAGCATCCTCACCGGGGTGTTGTTCGGTGTGTGGCCTGCTTCACGGGCCGCTTCACTGCCACCCATTGAAGCCCTGCGCTACGAGTGATTTCTACAAATCCAAATACAAAAAACCGCCTCTGGGGCGGTTCTTTTTTGAAAAGAAAATTCAGTTGGTTTCGGTGCGGGCAAAGATCATGCGGCCCACGTTGGTCTGGATGTTGGAGAGCACCACCACATTTCTCAGTTGACCTTTGAATGCTGCACCGTCTTCCACCACCACCATGGTTCCATCTTCGAGGTAAGCCACACCTTGTCCCGCTTGCTGACCATCTTTGGTGATGCTGACCTGGATGATGTCTCCAGCGTTGTAACGGGCTTTGATGGCGGTGGCGAGCGCATTGAGGTTGAGCACATCCACATCCTGCAGTTTGGCCACCCGCCCCAGGTTGTAGTCGTTGGAGATCAGTTTGGCATGCAATTCCTGGGCCAGTTTGACCAGCTTGTCGTCCACGGTCTTGATGTTGTCATCGTTCCAGTCCAGCACTTTCAGGGTGGTGATGCTGTGCAGTTGCTCCAGCACTTCCAGTCCGCGTTTGCCTCTGGCCCTTTTGCTGGGGTCTGCATGGTCTGCCAGGAACTGCAGCTCACGCAGCACAAAGAGCGGAACCACCAGGGTGCCTTCCAGAAACTGGCTTTGCAGCAGTTCAATGATGCGTCCATCAATGATCACGTTGGTGTCCAGGATTTTGGGGTTGGGAATCCGGGTGGTCTTGGGTGCAGTGGTGTTGGCCACAAAAGACCCAAAGAAATCACTGTTTTTCAGGGAAAAGAAGATGAAGAAGATGGCCAGCACGGCAGTGGTCAGCAGGCTGAATCCCCAGTGGTAAAAAGGGGCATTGGAAAGCAGGTTGTTGAGCAGCACACTGACCAGCAAACTGAGGATGGCCCCCACAGTGGCAGCCATCACCCGTTTGGGTTGCAGGTTGACCAGCAAAGCCACCCACTGTTCCACCCAGCGGGCCAGGGTCAGTTCAATGCGTTTGGAAATCACATAACCAATGAGGACGCCAGCGACCACCAGATACACCAGGTTGGTGACCGATCCCTGAGGGCCACCTTGCAGAATGGGAAACCACACCAGCAGCAAATAGGAGAAATATCCCCCGAGTAGCATGATGAGGATGCGAATGGTTTGGGGTATCCAGTTCATTTTACTCGTACATTATAGCCAAAGATTCCCTGAAGAAAGCTGAAATGTTTTCCCGAAAGGCCATTGAAGTTTAAAAGTACATTTTCGACATGAAACTGACTGGAACTTGAGCCACCTGCAAACAAAGCAGCCAGGGAAAAGGCCGGTTGTCTGTTCGTTCCCTGGCTGCTTTTGATTCCATAAAATCAGGACTTCAGGCTCCACAGGCTGGTCATGGCACTCTGGATGTCCCGGACAGCAAACATGCTGCCCTGGATTCCCGCAGGACACAGAAGCTGGTCATACCCTGCTCGAATGGCCTCTTCTGCACGGCGAATGGCCTGCTGAACGGTGCGAACTTCTCCAGCCAGACCCACTTCTCCAAACACAGCCACTTTTTCTGGCACAGCTTTGGACACCACGGCGCTGTAGATGGCGAGGGCCACAGCCAGGTCCAGTCCCGGATCGTTGATGCGGATGCCTCCAGCCAGATTCACGAAGATGTCCAGGCCACTGAGGGTCAAATTGAAGCGTTTTTCCAGCACCGCGATGATCACATCCACCCGCTTGGGGTCCAGACCCACCACCACCCTTCTGGGGTTGGGGTAAGGGGTTTTGGAGGCCAGGGCCTGCACTTCCAGCAAAAGGGGACGGTGCCCGTCCACGGTTGCAGCAATCACACTGCCCGGAGCGCCGATGGGTCTTTCGGCCAGAAAGGCAGCACTGGGGTTTTCCACGGCCACCAGACCTTCAGAGCGCATCTCAAAAACCCCCAGTTCTCCAGCCTGACCAAAGCGGTTCTTCACGCTGCGCAGCAAACGGAACTGTCCCACCGATTCCAGAAACACGGTGGCATCCACGATGTGTTCCATCACCTTGGGACCGGCCACGGTGCCGTCTTTGGTGACGTGGCCCACCAGTACCACACTGGCCCCGGTTTCTTTGGCATAACGGGTGAGGGCAGCAGTGGCCTCACGCACCTGGGAGATGCTGCCAGGAGTTCCCTCATCTGTCACCTGCACGGTCTGGATGGAATCCACAATGCAAAGTTTAGGCTTGTGCTCGTCCAGCAGTCCTCCGATGTGGTCTGCGCGGGTGTCGCGGGTCATCATGAAATCGCCTTTGACCCCGAGGCGGTCTGCCCTCAGTCGGATCTGTTCGAGGGATTCTTCTCCTGCAACATAAATGACATTGTGTCCTCCCTGGGAAAGGCATTCTGCGACCTGCAACAGCAAAGTGGATTTTCCGATGCCAGGTTCCCCACCAATCAAGGTCACAGAGCCTGCCACCAGACCTCCACCCAGCACCCGGTCCAGTTCGCTCAGACCCGTGGGTGTGCGGGGCTCTTCACGACGGCTGACTTCCGTCAGGCGGGTGATTTTGCCGCCCCTGATGCCTCCGTAAGCTCCACCTGCAGAAGCAAAAACAGGGGAGGGGGCCAGTTCTTCAAAAGTGCCCCAGGCCTGACAGTTGGGGCACCGCCCCAGCAGTTTGGGAGACTGGTAACCGCAACTGTTGCATTGAAAGGTGGGCAGGTTTTTCTTAGCCACGAGAGGACCTCGGGAAGGGGGTGCAATGGACAAGAGGAGAATTCACCCCTCCATTGTACCTGTTATGTTCTGAACATACTGAGAGGGGGATCAGGATTTTGACTGCGTGAGTCTCAGGGTTTAACCCATTCAGAAAAATCCCCCCCGGAAACCCGAGAGGGAGAACGTTTCACAACTGTATGCGGGTTTAAGCCAGGATCTTGGAATCCACGCTGGCCCGATCAAAAGCCAGATGGTTTTCCTTGACGTTGACGGTCAGTTCGCCGCCATCTTCGAGCAGTTCCAGGGCGAGGGGATCTTCAATCTCTTCACGCACCACGGTGCGGAGTTGGCGGGAGGAACCCAGGGCGTGCTTGCTGGAGCGGGCTTTCAGCTTGCTGACCAGCCAGGGGGCCACAGCATCTGCAAAGCGCACTTTGAGGTCGCGGGTGGCGAGCTCTTCTTGCATTTCGCCGAGCAACTGACGGGCCACCAGAACCAGTTCGTTCTCTCCGAGGGCCTTGAAGCGGATCACGTCGTCCAGACGGTCCAGGAACTCGGGGGTGAAGATCTGGCGCAGGGGCTGGGTGTCTTCCACCTTCACGGGGCTGAAACCCACACCGGGACCGGTGTTGAAGCCGGTGTTGGAGGTCATGATGATGATGGTGCGTCTGAAGTCCACGGTGCGGCCCAGACCGTCTGTCAATCGACCATCGTCCAGCACCTGAAGGAAGGTGTTGTAGATGTCAGGATGGGCCTTCTCGATCTCATCAAGCAGGATCACACTGAAAGGTTGACGGCGCACGGCTTCGGTGAGGCGACCACCCTGTTCGTGACCGACGTATCCGGGAGGGGACCCGATCAGCTTGGAGATGCTGTGGGGTTCCTGGAATTCGCTCATGTCAATGCGAATCAGGCTGCGTTCGCTGCCAAAGAGGGAACGGGCAAGGGCTTTGGCAAGGTGGGTTTTACCGACCCCACTGGGTCCCACGAACAGGAAGCTGGCGGCAACACGGGTGCGGCCTCCAAGCCCCAGACGTGCGCGGCGCAGGGCACTGGACAGGGCTTTGATGGCTTCGGGCTGACCATACACCTGGTCTTTGAGGTTGTCTTCCAGGGTGGTCAGGGTGCTGGATTCGCGTTCATCGACATAAACGCCACCCATGCTGTTGATCACCGATTCGAGGTCCTCGCGGGTGACCACGGGTTCTCCGGCTTCGTCTTCTGCCACCGGAACACCCAGACTGAGGTTGATGCGCACCCGACTGGCGGCTTCATCGATCAGATCGATGGCCTTGTCAGGGAAGTTGCGTCCGGGCAGCGAGCGTTCACCGATGCGCACAGACAGCTCCAGAATGGAATCTGGAATGATCACGCCGTGGTGCTCCTCGTAACGGGGGCGCAGGCCACGCAGGATTTCCAGGGTTTCTGCAGGATTGGGTTCCAGCACGATCACAGGCTGGAAGCGGCGTTCCAGGGCGGCGTCTTTCTCGATGTAACGGTGGTACTCACCAGTGGTGGTGGCACCGATCACCTGAATTTCGCCGCGGGACAGCGCGGGTTTGAGGATGTTGGCTGCGTCCAGGGTTCCCTCTGCGCCACCGGCACCCACCAGGGTGTGCAGCTCGTCGATGAAAGCAATCACTTTGGCGTTGCGCAGTTCATCGATGATTTGTCTGAGGCGCTCTTCGAATTCACCACGGTATTTGGTTCCAGCCACCACGCCCGAAAGGTCAATGGACACCACCCTTGCACCTTGCAGGTTTGCAGGAACGCGTTTCTCGTGAATTGCCAGAGCGAGACCCTCTACAATGGCGGTTTTTCCGACACCCGGATCCCCAATCAACACGGGGTTGTTTTTGGTTCTGCGGGAGAGAATCTGGGTCACACGGCGGATTTCTTCGCTGCGGCCCACCACGGGATCGAGCTTGCCTTCCGTTGCTTGTTTGGTCAGGTCACGTCCGTACTCGTCCAGGAAGGGCGTGTGTACGGGTTTGGGGTTGTTGCGGGTGTCGGCACTGGCCATGATGCGCCAGCGGATGGTGTCCACATCTCTCGCCTGCTCTTGCAGGATGCGGTATGCAACGCCATCTCCTTCACGGATGATCCCCAGAAGAATGTGCTCTGTGCTGGTGACCTGTGCCCCGAGGGCTTTGGCTTCGGCAGAAGCCAGCTCCATCACCCTGCGTGCACGGGGAGTGATCGAGGGCGCGTCGTTCAGGCGACTTCCTTCTCCGCGTCCAATGATCTCTTCCACCTTGCGCCGTAAGCCTTCGAGTGTAAACCCGAAGTCTTGCAGGATTTGACAGGCGGTGCCCCCTTCACGCATCAGGCCGAGCAGCAGGTGCTCCGGGCCCACCATAGCGTGGCCCAAACGGTTGCCTTCTTCGCGTGCGTAATGGAAAACCAGTCTTGCTCGGTCATCGTACCTGTTCACCGTAGACCCCCTTCGTGGTTGTGTGTGAGCTGGGGCGTGGTGTCGCCTGTTAAGGAAAGTTTAGCAGAATTACCCCTTACAGTATTGTTGTCTTGATTAAAGTTGTCCGGCTCTCTCTTCAGGGAAACTTTAAGTGGAAATGGGCTCCAGGTGAAAAACCACAAATGGAACAAAAAATGAACATCTGCTCTTTTTATGGTTGTCAGACAGAGTGTTTTTTGCATCCCAAAAACATGTTGGTGCAAAATGAAAGTTGCTGGCAAGGACAGAATTCCCGGTCTGTGCCCTGCACCACATTGGAAAGTCCATCCGGGCGGACTGCAGGGGCGACTTTTTCAGTTAAGAAATGTGTTAGATTTAAAATGATACCTGTGCCGGAATTTGTGTGTCGCGTTTTCTTCCCGAGGTGCGTGAGTGGATAGTAGTGTGCTGTTCGGAACCCAGTTTCCTCAAGATGCTTCCCAGCTGCAGGGGTTGCTTGGTGTGCCTGTTCGTGGGGCCGCCACCCCCGAAGAATTGTTGCAGCTCACCCACCAGGGCGTGCCCAGTGCCATTGTTTTGCGCGAGGGGTTCAGTCCCGGCCTGGCCCTGTCTGATTTGATTGCCATTCTGGTCCGCAGACCCGATCTGGGCACCACCCGCATGATTGCCGTGGTTGCTCCTGCTGCCATGCAGGCTGTTCTGGAGGGTGGAGCAGACCTCGTGCTGCCCCAGGACTCCAGCCTCCCCACCATTGCCCAGGCTGTCAAAAGGTCCCTGGAGCGTGCCCAGAGGGAAGGCAAATTTCAATCTGAAACGGTTGAGTTGCAGAAGAAAATTGAGAACCACATCAAAGATGAAAGAACCCGTGACCAGCTGGTGCACATGCTGGTCCACGACCTGAAAAACCCCATCACGGCCATTCTGGGCCTGCTGGAAATCGTCAAGGACGATGGCGAACGCCTGATTCCCCCGGACCTGATGAACATGATCGAACTGGCCCGCGAGGAATCCCAGCACCTGCTGTATCTGGCCGCCAACATGCTGGACGTGCGCAAGATGCAGGCAGGCAAGATGGTGCTCTCCCTGACCCACATCCGGCCCAACGATCTGGAACAGGTGATCGAGCAGGCCAAGCTGGACGTGGGCATCGCACTCAAAGAGCGCAGAATCACCGTGAACGTGGACAAGCGTTTCAATCATGTACCGGTGGACAAGGACATTCTCAGGCGCATTTTTGCCAACCTGATCAGCAACGCTGTGAAGCACACCCGCACTGGGGGCCTGATTGAAGTGGTGGCCCGTTCATCTGCTGTTGCCGTGGAACTGGCCGTGCGCGACAACGGGGAAGGGATTCCTGCCCAGGACATCCCCAACCTGTTTGCTGCTTTCGAACAATCCCGCCTGACCATGCACTCCCGTTTTGACACGGGCATGGGACTGGCCTTCTGTCGCCTGGCCGTTGAACAACACGGAGGCCGCATCTGGGTGGAATCCGAGCGGGGCAAAGGGGCGAGGTTTTATTTCACCCTGCCGCTGGAAAAACACGAAGACGACGATGTAGAGGTGCTTTCTTAAGACCAGATGCCCCCGCAAGGGGGCGTTTTCGCCTTGAAAGCGCCTGATCAAAATTTCCTGTAAGAAACTGTGCAGACCACAGTGTATACAATGGCTGCAAACAACGTACAATCAACCCAGCCCAACCAGAAAGCAACAAGCAAGGTGCTCATGTCTTACCCCACATTCTCTGAAATCTCCACTGGCCTCACCTGGATGGACCACCAGGAGGCTTTAAACCTGCTGTACCAGCATGAGGTCCTCAACCACAAACTGATCTGGGCCTGTGCCCGCAACCATGACCTGGAAGCTTATGCTTTGCCAGACCGCCAGGGGTGCCTGCTCTGGGACCCCAGACACCAGCATATGAGGGTTTCGGTGCTGGGAGAACATGCTCAGTTTCCTGCCAGCTTTTTGCAGGAGGCTGCTTTGCTGGAAGGCCCAGAATGCGCCATGCAAAAAATCGTGGAAGCGCATCCAAATGAAAATTCCAGCTCCAGAACAAGCCTGATCTACACCCTGGAAAACCAGGACCTCCAGATGGACCGTGAGTTCAGACGCCTGCGTCCTGATGATGTGGAGGTGGTCAACTGGCTGATCCAGTTCAATGCCGAAACCCGGGGCCGCACCCTGACCCGTGCAGAAGTCCTGAAAATGCTGTACGCCAGTTACCGGGAGTTCTACATTCTGGAACACCGCCAGAAATGCGCTGCAGTGGCTGCAGTGAACCGCTGGACCCTGCATTACCAGAGTGTCAGTTTTGTTTATGTGCCTCCAGAATCCAGAGGCAAGGGGTTTGGTCGCCGACTGATGGCTTCCCTCAGTGCTTTTATCTTGCAGGAACGCAAAAAGAATGCCCTGCTGTTTGCGGATCCAGACAATGCCGTGGCCAATGTGCTTTACCAGAGCCTGGGGTATCAGGTGGCAGGGAAGCATGTGTCGGTGTTGGCTGGGGGGCAAGGGCAGGATGCCGAGCGCCGAGGGCCGAGCGCCGAGCACCAACTGCTTTGATGCTGGAGCAATTGCCTGGGCTTCAGAGACAGACCTGGATTCCACATGGCCCATAAAGCATTGCCCCCTGGTGATGCTCTTTTCCAGAGCATATCGCATGCTTTTTTCGCTTGGCGCTCGGCCCCTCTTGACCCCACAGCGCGGTTCAAAACGGTTTGTGACCGCTGGGTCGCTCGGCAAGTCCTGCCTTCACCTGGGGTGCAAAATCCCCCTCCTGAAGCCTCCCTGATCCCTCCCAGAAAAGGGCTTTGTCAGCTGTCAGAAAAATCTCATCCTGTAAAGCGTTTAAAACCAAATTGTGCGTAGTGGTGGGGAAATTCTTTTATTTTCCCTGGCTTTGTGGTATGAATGTACTGACCGTTTTGTAGTACATCGTGCATGGGGCAAAAGACCCCGTTTGTTTTGTCGGAAGTCTTTGTGCTTTTTTTCACCAATTTAGGGAAAAAAAGCACGATGTAGGAGGGAGAATGGAATATTTCAACATCCTGATCATGTTCCTCGTCGCTGGAGGGATTGGTGTGCTGGCTGTGGGCGTGAGTGCCATCCTGGGACCCAAGAAAGCCTCCCGCACCAAACTGATGCCCTACGAGTCTGGAAACGACCCTGAAGGCAGTGCCAGAGAGCGTTTCCCGGTTCACTTCTATCTGGTGGCCATGCTGTTCATTGTCTTTGACATTGAAACGGCATTTTTCTACCCCCTGGCGGTGGCTTTCAAAAAACTCGGGGTGTTTGCCTTCTGGGAAGCCGTGACCTTTGTGGTGCTGGTGCTGGTGGGCTACTACTACATCCTGAAAAAAGGAGTGCTGGAATGGCGCTGACCGATCTGTTCACCAAAGATGTGCAGGAACTGGAAAACTCGGGAATCCTTTTCAGCAGCCTGGAGAAGCTGGTGGCCTGGGGACGCTCCAACTCCATGTGGCCTGCGACCTTCGGGCTGGCCTGCTGTGCCATCGAGATGATGAGCTCCACCGATGGACGCAACGACCTCGCCCGCTTCGGCTCTGAAGTGTTCCGGGCTTCCCCCAGGCAGGCCGATGTGATGATTGTGGCCGGACGCCTCTCCAAGAAGATGGCCCCGATCATGCGCCGTGTCTATGAACAGATGCCCGACCCCAAATGGGTGATCTCGATGGGGGCCTGCGCCAGTTCTGGAGGGATGTTCAACAATTACGCCATCGTGCAGAACGTGGACAGCGTGGTGCCCGTGGATGTCTTTGTTCCTGGTTGCCCTCCCAGACCCGAAGCGCTGATCTACGCTGTGACCCAGCTGCAGAAGAAGGTGCGTGGGGAAGCCTACGACGAGCGCGGTGAAAAACTCAAGGCGGTGGATGCATGGACCCGCTGAACGAACTGCTGGACCGCCTGAACCTCAAAGTCACCCTGGGCCAGTTGCAGCATGTGGTGGTGGAGCGGGACGACCTGCTCAGGGTGGCTCGTGAATTCCAGCGTGCAGGTTTCGTGCTGCTGGATGTGGTGGGTGCAGATTACAGCGAGTATGTGGAAGACCGTCCCAAGCGCTTCGCTGTGATTTACAACCTCTACCGCATTCCCAGCAAAGAGCGTGTTTTCCTGCGCATTTACCTTTCAGATGGGGAAGAGGCTCCCAGCCTGTATTCCATCTGGAAAGCCGCAAATTACCTGGAAAGGGAAGTGTACGACCTGATGGGGATTGTGTTCCTCAACCACCCGGATTTGCGCAAAGTGCTGACCCCCGAAGATCTGGAAGGCCACCCGCTGCGCAAGGATTTCCCCCTCGGCGAAACCCCCACCTTGTTTAACGAGGGCCGTTTCATTGATCCTCCCACCTTCCGGGCTGGCCTCTCTGGACAGGAGAAGGGCCTCACCGGATGGCGTGGAGGAGAGCGGGTTGGAGACCAGAGCACCCCCAGCTTCCCTCCCACCGTGGATGTCTTTGAACAGAACGTCTCCAAAGGAGGTCCCAAATGACCCTGCTTGATCAGGAAGCCTCCAGCCTGCTGCACACCGAGGAAATGATCCTCAACGTGGGACCCCAGCACCCCTCCACCCACGGGGTGTTGCGTCTGGTGGTGCACATGAACGGGGAGTACATCACCAAGGTGGTGCCCCACATGGGCTACCTGCACACCGGTTTTGAAAAGGTGATGGAAAACCGCACCTACCACCAGAACGTCA
This sequence comes from Deinococcus roseus, assembly GCF_014646895.1. Taxonomy (NCBI): domain Bacteria; kingdom Thermotogati; phylum Deinococcota; class Deinococci; order Deinococcales; family Deinococcaceae; genus Deinococcus; species Deinococcus roseus. The sequence goes on along the minus strand of NZ_BMOD01000001.1, from coordinate 380,420 downwards.
CCTTTGCCCCCAGAACCGATTACCTGCACTCCTTCGGGCATGAGCTGGCCTACGTGCTGAGCGTGGAAAAACTGATCGGTGCCGAAGTCCCGGACCGTGCCCAGCGCGTCCGGGTGATTCTGCATGAACTGGGGCGCATCCACTCGCACCTGGTGTTCTTTGGCACCGGGATGCTGGACCTGGGGGCGCTGACCCTGCTGTTTTACTGTTTCCGGGAAAAAGAGTGGGTTCAGGACCTCTTTGAAGAGGTTTCGGGTTACCGCATGAACCAGGGGTACTTCCGGGTGGGGGGCCTTTCCAGAGACATCCCCGATGGCTGGGCCGAGAACGTGCGCAAATTTGCAGTGGAATTTGACCACCGCATTGATGAGTACCAGACCATGTTTGCCAACAACCCGGTCTTCCTGGCCCGTACCACCGGAATTGGTAAGGTGACTGCCGAGCAGTGCCTGGACATGGGCATCACTGGACCCAACCTGCGGGCTTCTGGCATTGATTTTGACCACCGCAGAGACAACCCCTACTCGGGTTACGAGCAATACAAATTCGATGTGCCCACCGCCATAGAGGGGGACTCCTTTGCGCGTTTCATGGTGCGCCTGGAAGAGATGCGCCAGTCTGCCCGCATCATCCGGCAGGCACTGGACGATCTGGTTCCCGGACCGATCAAGGACCCCAACCGCAAGGTGAGCCTGCCCCCCAGACCCGAACTGGAAACCAGCATGGAGGCCGTGATTCACCATTTCAAACTGGTGACCGAGGGCTTCCACCCCCCCAGAGGGGAAGTGTACGTTCCAGTGGAAACAGCGCGTGGCGAGGTCGGGTACTACATCATCTCTGACGGGGGCAGCATGCCTTACCGCCTGAAGATCCGTGCTCCAAGTTTTGTGAACCTGCAACTGATGGAAGTGGCCGGAATTGGCTGCCAGTTCGCAGATTTGATCACTGTACTGGCCAGTGTGGACCCGGTGCTGGGAGATGTGGACCGATGAGCGAAGCCCTGACTGCAGATCAGGTGGTGATGAACGCCTGGAACCGCAACAAACAGGTGAATGCCTCTTTGCTGGGTGCCCTGACGGCAGAAAAGCTGGATTTGCGGGATCCTGCAGGCGGCTGGACCATCGGGCAGCACCTGTGCGACCTGGTTGATTTTCGCAGGGGCTGGATGGAGACCATCGCTCCTGAGCACGCTGAAAAAGTGGCTTACCTGCATCAGGTGCTGGAAGACCGTGGCTTTGATGTCAGCACCCATGATGTGCAGGAGATTCAGCAGATTTTGCAGCAGGCCGATCAGGTGTCTGAACAGGCCGTGCAGGAAAAGCTGGACCAGAACAGCGGGTTTGAGAAGGTGTATGAAAGCCATCCCCTGATGTTTCTGCAGCATGCCATGGTGCACGATGCCCACCACCGGGGCCAGATCCTGATGGTGCTGAGAATGAACGGGGTGGCCTGGACCGAATCCGACGGTCCGATGTGGGCCCCCTGGCGGGAATGAAAGCGGAGGAGAAATGCGTTACTTTGCCGACAAACAGGACGTAGTGCAGGACATATTTTCAAGGTATCCCGACACCGAACGCGGCAGACGCAGCGCCCTGATGCCCCTGCTCAGGGAAGTGCAGAACGCCTTCGGGTACGTCCCAGAAGAGAACATCGAGGAAATCGCTTCCCTGCTGGGCAACACCGCCACCGAAGTGAAATCCGTGATGAGCTTCTACTCCACCTACCACACCATTCCCACCGGAAAACACCACCTGCAGGTGTGCGCCACATTAAGTTGCGCCATCGCGGGCAGCGATGAACTGTGGGATCACCTGGTGGACACGCTGGGCATTCAGCAGGGAGAGATCACAAAAGACGGACTTTTCTCGATCCAGAAAGTGGAATGCCTGGGAAGCTGCGGAACCGCCCCCATGCTGCAAATCAACGACGAGGGTTATCACGAGTGCGTTTCCAAGAAACGCATCAAACTCCTGCTGGACCAGTTCCGCAGGGGAGAGCCTTTCAACCCCGACATCCTGCCCCCCATTCCGATTCATGCAGGGCAGCAGGAACTGGAAAACGGACTTCCCGCAGGTGGCCTCGCCACCACACTCCCCTCACTGGTGGAAGGTGAAGCATGACCCAGGCCCCTCCCAGACCCATCACCTCGGGCATTGATCCCCGGTTCAAGCCCACCCTGTATGCCCGTGTGGGCAAAAAAGAAAGCTACACCATCGACTCCTACAAAGAAGATGGTGGGTACACCTCTTTAAAGCGGGCTTTCCAGATTGGCCCAGACGCCATCATCGATGAAATGAAAAAGAGTGGACTGCGTGGGCGTGGAGGTGCAGGATTCCCTACCGGAATGAAGTGGAGTTTCATGCCCCTCAAAGACGGCAGGCAGCACTACATCATCTGCAACGCCGATGAATCCGAACCCGGAAGCTTTAAAGACCGCTACCTGCTCACCGAGGATCCCCACCAGCTCATTGAAGGCATGATCATTGCGGGTTATGCCATGCGGGCCAGTGTGGGTTACATCTACATCCGCGGGGAGTACGTGCTGGCGGCAGAGCGCACCTGGGCAGCCATCAAGGAAGCCCGCAAGGCTGGGCTGCTGGGCAAGAACATTCAGGGCAGCGGCTTTGATTTTGACTTGCAGGTGCACCGGGGCGCAGGGGCTTACATCTGCGGTGAGGAAACCGCCCTGATGAACTCCCTGGAAGGCCTGAGGGCCAACCCCAGACTGAAACCGCCCTTTCCTGCAGCAGCAGGACTCTATGGCCTCCCCACCACCATCAACAATGTGGAGTCTTTCTGTGCGGCCACCCACATCATCAAGTATGGCCCGGAGTGGTTTGCCAGCATGGGCACCGAGAAATCCAAAGGCACCAAGCTGTATCAGGTGTCTGGCCCGGTCAAACGCCCCGGTGTGTTTGAACTTCCCATGGGCACCACCTTCCGCGAGTTGATCTACGACTGGTGCGGAGGCCCCACCGAGGACATCAAGGCCATCATCCCCGGAGGGTCCAGCACCCCCATGATGCCCTGGACCGATGAAATCCTGGACACCCCCATGGACTACGAGAGTGTGGCGGCCAAAGGTTCCATGCTTGGAACGGGTGGCGTGATCCTGCTGCCCAAATCGATGTGCATCGTGAATGCCACCTGGAACCTCGTGCGTTTCTATGCCCACGAATCCTGTGGGAAATGCACCCCCTGCCGCGAAGGGATTTCTGGCTGGATGGTCAAGATGTACGAGAAACTGGTGCGCGGACGGGGCAAACCCGGAGATGTGGAACTGATCCTGGACATGAGCGACAACATCTCGGGCAAGAGTTTCTGTGCCCTGGCAGATGCCTGCATGGGTCCGGTTTTAAGTTCCATCAAGCTGTTCCGCAACGAATACGACCATCTGGTGGTCAATGGCAAACCCATGTATCCAGCGCAGTCCCGCTGGAAGGAGGAGTGAGATGTCGTCTTTTTCGATGCGTTTAAACCTTCAACCTTCTGATGGATGTGACCTATGACGCAGCCCAGCAGCATCACCGTGATTGTCGATGGACGCGAAGTGCAGGTGCCCGCAGGCACCAGTGCCATTGACGCTGTTTTCCAGGCGGGCCGGGATGTTCCTTACTTCTGCTCCCAGCAGTACCTGAGCCCGGTTGGGGCCTGCCGCATGTGCCTGGTGGAAGCTGGAACCCCCAGAAAGAACCCGGATGGAAGCTGGATTCTGGACGAGCAGGGCAACAAGAAGATCTTCTACTTCCCCAAACCCATGGCCTCCTGCACCCTGGGGGCCAGCGATGGCATGGTCATCAAAACCCTCAGCGAGGGCGTCAAAAAAGCCCAGGCGGGCATGATGGAATTCACGCTGATCAACCACCCACTGGATTGCCCCACCTGCGACAAGGGCGGTGCCTGCGAACTGCAGGACCGGGCTTTCGAGTACGGGTACGGGGTCAGCCGCTTCCAGTTTGACCGCAGACACGCCGAGAAGCACTACGAACTCTCGGAATTCGTGGTGCTGGACCAGGAGCGCTGCATCCACTGCAAACGCTGCGTCCGCTACTTCGAGGAGGTGCCCAACCAGGAGGTGCTGGACTTCATCGAGCGTGGCGGGCACACCTTCATTGACACCATCGAGGGAGGACTGCCCAGCAACTTCTCGGGCAACATCACCGACATCTGCCCGGTGGGTGCCCTGCTGGACAACGTGGCCCGCTTCAGGGGCCGCAACTGGGAGTACGACCACACCGCGACCACCTGCACCGCCTGCTCTGTGGGCTGCTCCATCACTGTGGATGCCCGAAATGGCCGTCTGGAGCGCATCGTGGGCCGGGATAACCCCGAAGTCAACGAGCAATGGCTCTGCGATGGGGGCCGCTTCGGACACCCTTACGTGGACGATGGCCGCCTGACCCAGCCCCTGATCAAGGTGAATGGTCAATTCAGGCCCGCCACCTGGGAAGAAGCCATTGCCGCCATCCGCACCGGGTTGGACGGGGTTTCCGCCCAGCAGATGGGTTTTTTCACCAGAGCAGACATCACGCTGGAAGAGGGGATTGCCCTGGAAGCCTTCGTGAAACAGGTTGGGACCCCCAACGTGGACCACGCCCCCAGACATGGTGTGGTGGTCAATGCCCCTGCAGCGACCCTGCTGGATGTGGCCACTGCAGACGCCATCGTGGTGATTGGCGCAGACCTGAGCGAAGAAGCCCCTGTGGTGGATCTGCGCGTTCAGGAAATGCTCAAAGGTGGCGTGCTGCCCCTGCAATACGACTTCGGGACCGCCATTGCCGACCTGAGGCTCACCGAGCGCATGCACCGTTACCGTGAACGCCTTGCGGTGTTTTACCCCACCACCACCCGCATGCATGGTGTGGCGGACATTTCTGCAGAGATGAACTCCATTCAGGTGCTGGAACACCTTTCCAGCGTGATCAGCGGCCAGTATGCAGGCGGAGCCATCGAAGAAGCGGCTGCCCTTTTGAAGAACGCCAAGAAACCCGTGATCATCCTGGGCTCAGACGTGCTGAAAGGCGGTCAGATTGGGCTGGACATTGCGGCCCACATCGCCCTGTCCAGCAACGCCAAGGTACTTCCCATTCCTGCGGACTCCAACGGGGTGGGCCTCTCCAGACTGGAAATCGTTCCCCAGCAAGGTGCAGACCTTTCTTTGCTGGGCACCCTCAAAGCTGCACTGGTGTCCAGACTGACCAGCATCCCTGAAGACTTCAGTGGCTTCCTGGTGGTGCACGAAACCCAGCTCACTGAGGTGGCCAAACGCGCCCATGTGGTGCTGCCCGCCCTGACCAACTACGAGAAGCGCGGAACCACCGTGAACCTGGAAGGCCGCCTGCTCAAACTGGAACCTGCCGCCATTTCCTCCGGGGAATCTGCAGACCTGATCACCGCTCTGGGTGCCGTGGCGGAGGCCCTGAGTCTGAAAGCCCCCATCCGGGGACAGCGCAGCGCCCAGAAAGCCCTGAAAGACCGCTTCGGGGTGGATGTGGCAGATTTGCCTGCCCAGGGCAAAATTGTGGACCTGGGCAGGCAGTACAATGCCCGCACCAGCAAATACCACCGTCCCGAGGTGGGCATGTGGAAAGAAACCATGCTGCGCTCTGAGCGCCTGAGGGAAAAGTTGGGAGGAAGCTTCAATGCCGCAGTGGCTGATTGACGTCCTGATCACCCTTTTGAAGGCCATTCTGGTGGTGGTGGGGCTGCTGACCACCTTCGCATACATGACCCTGATTGAACGCCGCCTGCTGGCCCGCATGCAGATCCGCCTCGGTCCCAACCGGGTGGGTCCCATGGGCCTCTTGCAACCCGTGGCAGATGCCATCAAATCCATCTTCAAAGAAGACATCAACGTCACCATGGCAGACAAGGTGGTGTTCATCATCGCGCCCATCGTGGCGGTGGCTTCTGCATTAATGGCTTTTGGTGGGATTCCTGCAGGTCCCGCCAAATCGCTCTTTGGCACCGACCCCTGGGTGTTTGACCTTGACATCGGGATCCTGTTCATTCTGGCCGTCACCTCCATGGGTGTGTACGGGATTTTCCTGGCAGGCTGGGCTTCTGGCTCCAAATACCCCCTGCTGGGCGGTCTGCGCTCCAGTGCCCAGATGATCTCCTACGAACTGGGGATGGGCCTCGCACTGCTGGGCATGCTGATGATCGTGGGCAGCACCAACCTCCGTGACATCGTGGAATGGCAATTCAACAACGGGGCGATGTTCCTGTTCCAGTCTTTTGCCTTCATTCTGTTTGCGATCTCTGCAACCGCAGAAGTGAACCGCACCCCCTTCGATCTGGTGGAAGCCGAGCAGGAACTGGTGGCGGGTTACATCACCGAGTATTCGTCCATCAAATGGGCCCTGTTCCAGATGGCCGAGTACATTGCCATGATCACCGCCAGCGCCGTGATGAGCACCCTGTTCTTCGGGGGATACCGGGGTCCCGCTTTCCTGGACTCAGTCATTCCGGGCATCAGCGAATGGCCCCTGATCTGGCTGATCGTCAAGATCGCCATTTTCCTGTTCATCTTCATCTGGATCCGGGCCACCCTGCCCCGCTACCGTTACGACCAGCTGATGCGCTTTGGCTGGAAGGTGCTGTTCCCCCTGGCCCTGTTCAACACCATGCTGGTGGCCTTCTACATCGCGTACTTCCCCGATGCCAGCCTGTGGCCTCTGGCCCTGGTTGAGCTGCTGCTCCTGGTGGGCGGTCTGGCTTACAGCACCCGCTACAAACCTCAAACCCTGCACCGTGCAGAAACCCAAGGAGGGGACTGATGAGCGTTCTTGAAATCGCCAAGGGCATGGGGGTGACCCTCAGCAAGCTGTTCCAGAAGCCCGTGACCGTGTCTTACCCCGAACAGCGGGTGCAACTGAAACCCCGTTTTCGCGGTCGCCACATCCTGACCCGTCACCCTGGCACCGGACTGGAGAAGTGCATCGGGTGCTCCCTGTGCGCTGCGGTGTGCCCGGCCTACGCCATCTACGTGGAAGCAGGGGAGAATGACCCCAAAAGCCCGGTCTCTCCTGGTGAGCGTTACGCCAAGGTCTACGAGATCAACATGCTGCGCTGCATCTTCTGCGGCCTCTGCGAAGAAGCCTGCCCCACCGGAGCGGTGGTTCTGGGCAACGAATTCGAAATGGCCGATTACCGATACAAGGACTTTGTGTATGGCAAAGAGGACATGCTGGTGGGCAACATTGGTTCCCGCCCGCAGCGCCGCGAGGCCAAACGCAAGAACAAACCTGTGCGGGTGGGCTTTGAAGTGAAACCCAGAGAGGAGCTGGAAGGGGTGAAATACGAATGACCTTCATCTTCGTGACCTTCGCCCTGATGGCCATTCTGGGAGGCTGCCTCACCATTCTGGGCAGAAATGCTGTTCACGCGGCCCTCGGACTGGTCGCCTGCCTGATCAGTGTGGCCGGGCTGTACGTGACCCTGAATGCACACTTCCTGGCTGCAGTGCAGGTGATCGTGTACGCCGGGGCCATCATGGTGCTGTTTTTGTTCGTGATCATGCTCTTGAATGCGGCCAAACCCGTCACCGAAGAAAACCCTGTCCCCTTCGTGACCGAAGTGGCCGGGGTGGCGGCCTGTCTGGTGATCTTCGCCATGGTGATCATCATGAATTCCTTCAAGGCCCCCGCCATTCCTGAAGCAGCGGCAAAATTGCAAAGCGGTGCTCCCGGTCCCATCGGGGAAGTGCTGTTCACCAAATTCCTGCTGCCCTTTGAAGCAGTGTCCATCCTGCTGCTGGTGGCCGTGGTGGGTTCCGTTGCCCTGGTCAAGCGCCCGGAGCAGCAACAGGACAACCTGCCAGATGGCGAACTGGTCGGCTCTTTTGAAGGAGAGCGCCAGGAGGTGAAGGCCTGATGGACTCTGTCACCCCGTACCTGATGCTCTCTGGAATTCTGTTCAGCCTGGGCCTGATTGGAGCCCTGACCCGCCGCACCGCCATTCTGGTGTTTCTGAGCGTGGAACTGATGCTGAACGCCGCCAACCTTGCGCTGGTGGCTTTTGCGCAGGCCTGGGGGGATCTGGTTGCCCAGTCTGCGGTTTTCATTGTCATGACACTTGCTGCCGCCGAAGTCGCGATTGGTCTGGCGATCATTGTGACCATTTTCCGTAAGCGGGTCTCCACCAACGTGGACACCCTGGCTGAACTCAAAGGGTGAAACCATGCCACTTTATCTGATGCCCCTCATTCCCTTTGTGGGATTTCTGATCCTGATCACCTTCGGAGGCCGGGTCTTTAAAGGATCTTCCGGTGGCTGGATCGGATCGCTGGCGGTGCTGGGTGCCTTTGTGGTGGCGGCCAGCAACTACATGGGCCTGGACAAAGCCATTCACGAGCAGTACTTCACCTGGCTTCCCTACCTGGACGAAGGCAAAGACCTGAAAGTCGGGTTCTACCTCGATCAGGTCTCCAGCCTGATGACCCTGGTGATCACCGGTGTGGGTTTCCTGATCCACGTGTTCTCCATCGGATACATGCAGGACGACCCAAGATACACCCGCTTCTTTGCTTTCCTGAATTTCTTCGTGGCCCTGATGCTGATTCTGGTGCTGGGAGACTCTTACCCCCTGATGTTCGTGGGCTGGGAAGGCGTGGGCACCGCGTCCTTCCTCCTGATTGGCTTCTGGTACAACAAGCGGGATTACGCCAACGCCGCCCGCAAAGCCTTCATCATGAACCGCATTGGAGACCTGGGTTTCATGCTGGCGATGTTCCTGCTCTACAAGAACTTCGGAACCCTGGTGATCCCTGACCTCGCTGAAAAAGTGGAAGGCCTGAGCGCCGTGCTTCCTGCACTGGAACTGGTGGGACTCTTCCTGCTGCTGGGTGCGGCTGGCAAAAGCGGTCAGATTCCCCTCACCACCTGGCTTCCTGATGCCATGGCAGGCCCTACACCGGTGTCTGCCCTGATCCACGCGGCGACCATGGTGACCGCTGGGGTGTACCTGATTGCCCGCAGCTACTTCCTCTATGAAAAAGCCCCTGTAGCCCACGAATGGGTCGCCTGGGTGGGTGCACTGACGGCCCTGTATGGTGCTCTGTCTGCCATCAACCAGTACGACATCAAGAAGATTCTGGCCTACTCCACGGTGTCCCAGATCGGCTACATGATTCTGGCCGTTGGAGTCGGGGCTTACTGGGCAGGCATGTTTCACCTGGTGATGCATGCTTTCTTCAAGGCCCTGCTGTTCCTCACGGCAGGCAGCGTCATTCACGGTTGCCACCACGAGCAGGATGTGCGCCAGATGGGTGGCCTTGCCAAGAAAATGCCCCTCACCCATGCGGTGGGCGTGGTGGGCTGGCTCTCCATTGCCGGAATTCCCATCTTCTCGGGCTTTTTCTCCAAAGATGCCATCCTGACCAGCGCTTTCGAGCACAACGTCTGGATGTACGGCATTGGGCTTTTTGTGGCCCTGCTGACCGCCTTCTACATGACCCGCTGGTACGTGCTGGTGTTCCGGGGTGAATACCGTGGACACGCCCATCCCCACGAATCCGGTCCCATCATGACCTTCCCCCTGATCGCCCTGGCTGCCCTTTCCACCCTTGGCGGATTCCTCGGGTTGCCCCACATCTTCCAGCTGGGTGAAAACCGACTGGCAGGATACCTGGGCAAGGTGCTTCCTGCAGAACACTCCACCCTCTCGGAAAGCACCGAATGGACCCTGATTGCTGTGGCGGTGGGCACTGCTGCGCTCGGCATCATCATTGGGTTCACGCTGTATCGCCAGAAACGCATCGAGAAACTGGGCAGCTTTGAAAACGCCAGTTTGCAGGCCCTCTATGTGAACTCCCTTTATGACAGCATCTTTGGTGCACCTGCCAGAGGTCTGGCCCGTGGGCTGGATGCCATGGATAGGGGTGTGGAAGGCGGTCTGGAAGCCACGGCCCGTGTCTCCACCGAGCCCGGTGGCTGGCTGACCCACCTGCAGAGCGGTTATGTGCGTGCATACGCCAGCCTGATGCTGGTTGGCACCGCAGCCCTGCTGGTTTACCTTGCAGTGCGCGTTCTGGGAGGTCTGCAATGATTCACCTGCTGATGTACATCCCTGCCATGGCTGCACTGTTGCTGGTGTTCACTCCAGGAGCTACCAAGAAATACCTTGCCATTGCTGGCACCCTGCTGGCTTTCATCGTCAACCTGCTGCTGTGGCAACAGGGGGGTGCAGACACCACCACCGCCCCCTGGGTGCCCACCCTGGGCATCACCTACAGTGTGGGACTGGATGGGGTGAGCCTGCTGCTCACGCTGGTCACCTCCTTCATGAGCCTGCTGTGCGTGCTGTACGCCGCCTTCAATGTGGAAAGACCCGGCCCCATGCTGGCCAACGTGCTCCTGATGGAGTCCGGTCTGCTGGGCATCTTCGCTTCCCGCGACCTGATCCTCTTTTACATCTTCTTTGAAGCCACCCTGATTCCTGCCCTGGTGATGCTGGCCATTTATGGCGGTCCCAGACGGGTGCAGGCCCTCACCAAATTTGCGGTGTACACCATCATCGGTTCGCTCTTCATGCTGCTGAGCATGATTGGGGTCAAATACTACTCTGGCGCTGCAAGCTTTGCTCTGGCAGACCTGCTGGCCAAACCCTTAGATCCCAAAGTGCAAACCTGGCTGTTGCTGGGCTTTGTGGCTGCTTTCAGCGTGAAGCTCCCCATGTTCCCCCTGCACGGCTGGCTCCCCGAATTCCACGAGGAAAACCACAACTCTGGTGTGCCAGACGTGATGGGTACGCTTTACAAAGTGGGTGGATATGGGGTGTTCCGTTTCGCACTGCCCCTCTTTCCAGATGCCAGTGAAGAGCTGCGCATCGTGCTGATGGCCCTCGCTGCCTTCACCACCCTCTACGCTGCCTGGATTGCTTTCCAGCAGGTCAACTGGAAACGCCTGCTGGCCTACGCGGGCCTCAGCCACATGGGTCTGGTGGCCCTGGGTGTGTTCAGCATGAATGAGATTGCCACCACGGGCGCACTGTACCTGCTGGCCTTTCAGGGGGTTTACATGGGTGCACTGTTCCTGGCTGTGGGCATGGTCAATTCCCGTACCGGCAGCGTGGGCACCCACTTCGGGGGCCTGATGGACGATGCTCCTGTGCTTTCTGGCCTGACCATGACCCTGTGGTTTGCAGCCATTGCGGTACCCGGACTGGCCGGGTTCATCGGAGAATTCAGTGTGATGCTGGGCGCGTATCAGGTCAGCCCCTGGCTGGCTTTCCTGGCAGGCCTCAGCGTGATTGCTGCGGGTGCCTACGCCCTCACCGCTTACCAGAAGACCTACTGGGAAACCAAACCCCAGGGAACCACCCTGCTGAAAGACATTTCTGGTCTCGAAGGCCTGATTCTGGTCAGTGCGGTGGTGGTCAGTCTGGTGTATGGGATTTACAGTTCTCCTGCCATCGCCCTGATCCGCCCCACAGTGGACCGTCTGCTGCAAGGACTGGGAGGTTAAGCCATGACCCTGCAAATGCCTGACATCAACTTCACGGCCATGTTGCCCATCACCATCATCCTGATCACGGCAGTGCTGGCCACCATCCTGGGTTTTTTCACCACCCGCCGCAACATCGCCATGCTGGGCATCACCGGACAGGTGCTGACCCTGGGCAGTTTGTTCTTCCTGTGGGACCAGAACCTCACCAGTTTTGCGGGTGCCTTGCAGCTCAGCAACGTCAGCCTGGTGTTCGCGGGCATCATCCTGATTGGTTCAATCCTCAGCCAGCTCACCAGTCTGGACCATGCTTCCAGAAGCAACCTCAACTTTCCAGAGTTTGACATCATCCTGCTGTACGGCATTTCGGGCACCCTCCTGATTGCCTTCTCGGGAGACCTGATCGTGATGCTGATTGGTCTGGAAGTGATGTCCCTCTCCACTTACGTGCTCGCCACACTGCAAGAATCCAAGCGCAGTGAGGAAGCAGGCATGAAATACTTCCTGCTGGGCTCTGTGGCCAGTGCCATCCTGATTTACGGCATCGCCCTGATCTTCGGGGCCACGGGAAGCTTTGGCTATGACAGCATCCGTCAGGCCATTGCCTCCAACACCTTCCAGAACGAAATCCTGCTGCTGACCGGAAGCTTCCTGCTGCTGGCAGGATTCAGCTTCAAAGTGGCGATGGCCCCTTTCCACCAGTGGACCCCTGACGTGTACGCTGGAAGCCCCACCATCGTGACCCAGTTCATGAGCATTGTGGTCAAAACCGCAGCGTTCGCTGGACTGATCTCGGTGTTCCTGAAAGCCCTGCCTGGTGCAGACTGGATTTTGCCCGCCCAGGTCATCCTGGCCCTCACCATGATCGGGGGCAACATGGCTGCCCTGCGCCAGGCCGAGATCAAGCGCGCCCTGGCCTACTCTGCCATTGCCCACTCGGGTTACCTTGGGCTGGCTTTGCTGGCCAATCCTGAACTGGGGATTCCTGCCCTGCTGTACCATCTGCTGGGCTACACCTTTGCCAATGCTGGTGCGTTTGCAGTGGTGGCCATGCTGCAGCAAGATGACCGGGGCATCCTGATCCCCAAAATGCGCGGCCTGTACTACCGCAAGCCCCTGCATGCCATCTCGCTGGCGATCTTTTTGCTGTCGCTGGCAGGCATTCCGCCCTTCGCTGGCTTTGTGGCCAAACTGGTGCTCTTTGGAGCAGCCTTCCAGAGCGGTTACATTGCCATGACCGTGATTGCCATCGTCACCAGCATGATTGCTTTCGTGTACTACCTGCGTCCTGCCGTGCTGATGTTCATGCCTGCCGAGGAGGCCCAGACTCTGGAAGACCGTCCTTTCCCCAACAGCACCCTGACGGTGCTGGCCAGTGTGGCGGCCACGGTGGTGCTGGGGGTGCTGCCCAACTGGGTGCTGTCCCTCTTTGACAACCCCATCGTGCAGCAGGCCATGAAATAAAGAGATTGGCAAAAAGAAAACCCGCTCAGGCGGGTTTTTTGTTTTGTATGTGCTGGTCTGTGAAGGTTTACCTGCGGTAACGTGAAACATCAGAGGAGATGTCAAACCCGCTGTGCAAACCGCGCTTTTCCTTCTGTATGGGTTTGCCATTCATGATGGAAACATACTGTGCGAGGGTGATGGGATTGAGTTTGCCGTGCTCGTCCCTGACGGTTCTGCCAAACTGGATTTCTTTGACGCCGGTTTCCTGCAGAAAGGCAGGGAGGTTTTCGTAAGTGAAACCGCTGGCTTCCACCATCACCCTGAGGTGGGGTTTGTTGAGGGACACCAGTTTTTTCACTTCGGCCTGACCATCGGGGATGTTGACGGCCTGGCCCCGGGTGGTGACCCGTTCGACCCTGGGGTACATGCTGAGCAGCAGGTAGTTCACGCTGAGTTCCTGGGTGAAATCGAAGGCCGCGTTGAAGGTGATGTTGAAACCATAAGTGATCGCTTCTTCCAGCAAAAGCCAGTTGATCATGGATCCTTCGATGGCCCCAAAAGAGATGTTCTGAATGCCCGCCCTGCGGTAGGCGTCCAGAATTTTGTAGATCCGAGGCTTGCGGTCCAGGCCATAGGCATAGTCTTTGAGGTCCGGGCGGACCAGTGCGTACACCGGAACCCGGGAGGCTTCAAGCACTTCTGCTATGGTTTTCAGGTCGGGGCTGACACCACCTTGCATGATATGGCGCGCCAGGAGAAGGCGATTGGCTCCAGCGTTTTGCGCGGTTCTGACTTCAGTGGCATTTTCTACAATGACCTCAGCGATCATGTTGCCATGCTAGCATTTGCTGCTGAGGATTGGCTGAAAAGAGTGAATATTATTCTCCAGAACAAATAATTACATATGGATTACAATTCTAAAGAACTGCGCTTGATAAAACAAAATCTTGCCCAATGGGTTTCACGAGGTATGTATTTTTATGCAGTGTTTTTTGAAGACGATTCTGCTTTTTCAGTTGGACAACAGCTTGGCAACAGTGGTGAAGCCTGTTCAGCTGAAGGTGAAGTTTCAGCGGATTCAAAAACGCTTGAGGGATTTATGCAGCAGGATGTCAATGAACTGCTCGATCATCACCAGATCCAGCCTGCCTGAGCTGTCCCGACATTGCGCTCCAAATTGCACCCCGGCCACCCCGGAATTGCGCACAAAGTCTGCCATGGACTGGTGGGTCAGGCCTGTGCTTTCTGCAAAAACCTCCAGACCGTGGCGTGCTGCAGGCACCAGATCGCGGATGACCTCCCGACCCTCCCAGCTGGAAACCGCATTCCCACGGGTGACCAGACGGGTGATCCTGGGGTACATGCCCAGCATTTTCACCATCTGCACAGGATGCTTCAGGTTGTTGAAATCCTGAAAGGTGATCTGGAAACCAAAAGCCAGGATGTCTTCCAGAAAGAAAACATCCACAGCATCTTCATCCAGCACGGTGAGGGCAATGCGTTCAATGTCTGCGTTTCGGTAAGCTTTGAGGTGGCTGAGCAACTTGTCCTTGCGCTCTTTTTCGTAAGAAAAGCCCTGGTGGTCTGGCCGCACCAGCACCGTCAGAGGAATCCTCACGGCTTCTCGCACCTCAGAGAGGGTTTTCAGGTCTGGACTGGTTCCCCCCCGGCCCACATGACGGGCCAGCAGCACGCTGTGGGCACCAAGGTGCTGGGCTGTACGGACCTCGGTGGCATTTTCAATCATCACCTCAGCGAGCATATGCCCATACTATCAAAGCACATGCTGGAAAGCAGCCGATTTGTGCGGCGTTGCGGCCTTTTCTGGGCAAATGCTGCAGGGCGAGGGGAGATGTAAAAAGGGTGTAAAGGGGTTCGGGAAAACTGCCGATGAGGGTCGCTGTTCAACCTGATGGTTCCACATTCAGTACAATTTGAGGGTGTTAGTCCAGTTGAACAACATCCTGAAATATTACGGTCAGCAGACCGTGCTTGAAGATCTGAATTTTGCCCTGCATGCCGGAGAACGGGTGGCCCTGGTGGGTCGCAACGGTTCAGGGAAGAGCACCGTCCTGAAACTCATCACCGGAGAAGAAGACCCCACCTTTGGCGACGTCAGGCGTGCCCAGGGCACCACCATCGGCATGCTCAGACAGGACCCGGATTTTGATCCTGAAGACACCATCCACAGCGTGCTCGATTCTGCATTTCATGAACTGGACGGCCTGGAAGAACAGCTGGAACACCTGCAGTCAAAGCTGGGAGGGGCGACTGAGCAGGACTTCCAGGCCTACCATGACCTGCTGGAACACTACCAGCTCAGGGGCGGTTATGAACGCCGTTCCCGCAGGGACGCGGTCCTGCTGAACTTCGGCTTTCGAGGACGGGAATTTGAAAGGGTGGGCAGCCTTTCGGGCGGAGAAAAAACCCGACTGGGCCTGGCAAAACTCCTGGTCAGCAACCCGGAAGTGCTGCTGCTGGACGAGCCCACCAACCACCTGGACATCAAAATGCTGGAATGGCTGGAAGGCTTCCTGAGCCGTTATGCTGGAGCCATCCTGGTGGTGTCCCACGACCGGGCTTTTCTGGACAATGTGACCAGCAAGACCGCCTACATCCGGGACCGCAACCTGAAGGTGTACACCGGGAACTATTCCCACTTCAAACAGCAACTCGAAGCAGAACTGGAACACCAGTTGAAAGTCTTTGAGGCCCAGCAACGCAAAATTGATGCCTTCAAGGACTCTGTGGAACTCAACCGGGTGTGGGCCAGAAAAAACAGCCAGCTGTTCAAGCGGGTGCATGCCATGGAAAAACGCCTGGAACGCATGCAGGCCGCCCAGGTGGATGCTCCCCCTCCCGATGAAGAAGTCACCGAAGTCAGTTTCAAGTGCTCTGACTCTGGAGAAGTGGTGCTTGATGCCCGCCACCTGTCCAAGAATTTCGCAGGACGGCAGCTGTTCAAAGATGTGAATGTCCACATTCGAAAAGGAGAAAAAATAGCCCTGATTGGCATGAACGGGGCAGGGAAGAGCACCTTTCTGAAGGCTTTGCTGGGCCTGCTGAATTCTGATGATTCCCGCAGCACAGTCAAAAGCGGAGCAAGGGTAAGGGTGGGATACTACGACCAGCAACTCAGGGGTGTGGACCCTGAAAGCACCCTCTACGACGAAGTGCGTGCCCTGGTGGAAAAAGACCAGGAGGCCCACAACCTGCTGGGGGCATACATGTTTCCCTACGATGCCCAGACCAAGCAGGTCAAAAACCTCTCGGGAGGAGAACGGGCCAGACTGGCCCTGCTGAAACTCTCCCTGCAGCAGTACAACTTTCTGGTGCTGGACGAGCCCACCAACCACCTGGACATGGAAATGGTGGAAAGCCTGGAAGAAGCCCTCAAAGAGTATCCAGGCACCCTGCTGATGGTCTCCCACGACAGGCGTTTCATAGAAAACCTCTCAGACCAGATCTGGCTGCTGGAAGACGGCCAGTATTACAGTTATCCCGGAGGTTACCAGTATTACCGGCAAAAACATGTGGTCAGCCAGAAAACCGAAGAGGTCAAGGTCAAGGTGAAACGGGAACGTTCAGGTCCCAGCCTCTGGCACCTGAAGCGCAAACTGGAGCAGACCGAACAGGACATCCACGACACCGAAAGCAAACAGCAAAAAGCTGCAGAAGCCCTCGATCAGGCCAACCCTGACGCTGATTTTGCCATGCTGGGCAAAGCACTGGCCGATCTGGAACACCAGTTGCTGCAACTGATGGACCAGTGGGAAAACCTCAGCACCCAGATTGCAGAACTGGAAGCCTGAGTGCACAGCACCCAGAGCTGCACAGGTCAATCCAGCCCCCGCACTTTTCGCTTGTGTTTGCGTGTTCGGTTCAAGTGCATCTTCAACAGAGGGTGAATCAGCTTGTTTTCACTGATGCCCTGTAGGGTCAGCCAGTAGGTCAGGTGCCGCATCAGGTGCCGAATGAGTTGGGGAAGGGGATACAGGGGATTCAGGTGCTGGGAAAGCACCTGGGCTGCCTCGGTAAGGATGCGGTGTTCCAGCGCTTCAGGACGATCAGAAAGGTCTTTCCAGTGCTGTTGCTGGGGTTTTGGGGTTCTGGGGTCATAAGCCCTCCAGCCACCAGAGGGAAATTTCAAAACCGACAGCCGGGGATGAAAATGAATCCGGTGTCCTGACAGGCTCATCCTCCGCAGAAAATCGACATCCACCCCCACCAGCGCGTCTTCTGCAGCTTTCCAGGTGAGTTTTCCCCTGAGGTGCAGAATGCAAGACGGAGGAATGTGGACCAGGTGATATCCCTTTCCAGTGCTGGGTGGTCCCCAGATGCCCTGCAGTCCCTGGGGCAACAGGCGGGCACACATGGCATGCACCAGATCTGCCTGCTGGGTTTCCAGTGCGGACACCAGTTCTGAGAGGTGCCAGGGAAACCACAAATCGTCATGGCCCAGATAGGCAATGTATTTTCCTCTGGCCCGCTCCAGACCATCGTTGTTGGGCAGGGCCTGGCTTCCTGAATTTTGGGTGCGGTTGTAAAAATTCAGACGGGTGTCCCCAAACCCTTCCACCACTGCTGCAGTCTGATCGGTGCAGGCATCCCCAATCACCCACACCTCAAAATCCTGCAAGGTCTGGTTGAGGATGCTGCGCAGGGTGAATTCCAGTGAAGTGGCACTGTTGTAGGTGGCCACAATCACCGTGACGGTGGGTTCAGAACGTGAAAGAGATGAGGTCATTGGGCATGGGAAGGCGGTACTTGTCAGGGTCCTGGTGGTTGTAGGGTTTGTTGGGCATGTTGATGAAGGTGGCTTCTCCCTCGCCAATGTTCTTGACGGCATGCAAAACACCACTGGGAATCACGAACAAGACCCGGTGGTGTGCACTGAAGGTGAATTCATTGAGCATCCCCTGGGTGGGAGAGCCTTCCCGTGCATCATAAAAGGCCCACCTGAGGGTTCCAGAAAGAATGAAAATGCGGTCTTCCTGTTCCAGATGCACCACCCACCCCCGCACCGATTGTGGACGCACCACCACAGAGTAAACATACACCAGCGGATCAGGATGAAAATTCCAGGCTGGATTGAACACCTCAATCAGTTCTCCCCGGTGGTCTTCATTGGAAGGGCGTTCCATGATGTGCAGGCCTTCGATGCGCTTCTTGACGCTCTCTCCTGACGAAGTGACGGTTTGCCTGTCTTTGACAATCAACCCTGCGATGTTGGAATCAAGTTGCATGCCGCCATTTTAACAAAATCTCTCTGGGAGGGGCTCCCTCAGGAAAGGGACAGCAGGGATTCCTGCTTCGGGGTTTGCTTTGCAGCAAACAACTGCAACACAGCAGTGCTGAAACCTGCATCGCTCAGGGAAAGGAAAAACTGGGCCAGCGCGGTTTTGATGTAAGCCTCCAGGGCTTCTTGACGGTAACTCTGGCTGGCCCACACGTTGGTTCCGGGCACATCCATGAAAGAAGCCACCCCGAGTTCTTCCAGTGTCTCCGCACGGGGATGCTGGGTGAGGTGTTCGTTGCCATGCTGGTAAGCATTCAGCAAAGACAGCAAATTCTTTTCGCCCAGAGCAAAAGTCACCTCAGCCTGTTGCAGCCAGCGTTGCAGCACCTGCAGGGGAGGCAGGGCCATCAGCAGAATCTGAGGGGCATTTTCCTCCACAGAGAGCAAACGCACTTCTGGGCAGTTTTTCTGCAGAAATGGAATGCCCTCGTTTTCTGCGTACACAGCAAAGTGGGCAGGATGGGCTTTCAGTTCGGCAAAAGCTGAGCGGGCAGAAAGCCTGTGAACCCGCACTTTGCGGTCTTGCTGGACCAGGTCCAGAGGGTGCTGTTTGCGCACAGCATCGGCATCAAATTCCAGGGTGGTTTTGTTCTGGTAGGTGTTGCTGCCCAGAGCCACCGCAATGTCCACCGGGGTGCCCTGTCTGGGTCCTTTGAAGTCCCATTTTTTGCCCCGGATGCCGTGTGCCCTGAAGCTGTAATGCTTGCCTTCTTTGCCCATCTGGCGGCTTTCTTCCAGAGGGCCGTTCACCCAGAAGCTGGGGGGGCGGATGCCTTCACCGTAAGGTTCAAAACGCTGGATTTCTTCCAGCAGGCTGAAACGCGCAGCATTGGGTGGCAGCAGGGTGTCCATCTTGATCTGCCTGACCGGAACCGGGTAACGGTTCACAAATTCATGCAGGCGGTCCTGCAGCGCAGGGATGTTCTCTTCGTAAATGGCAAAACCTGCGGCTCCAGAGTGGCCCCCATAGCGTTTCAGCAGGTCTTTTGCAAAATTCAGGCCATCCACGGCACTGATGCCAGGGGTGGAACGCACACTGCCCTTGCCCTGCGCAATGATGAACACCGGTTTGTAGTAGGTTTCCAGCAGTTTGCTGGCCACAATGCCCATGATGCCTGCATGCCAGTCCTGGTGGGTGACCACAATGGCGGGATCCTCGGGGTTCACAATCTGCAGGGCATGCTGGAACATTTTGTCCTGGATTTCCTTGCGCTCCTTGTTGCGGGTGTCCAGGTA
This sequence comes from Deinococcus roseus, assembly GCF_014646895.1. Lineage (NCBI taxonomy): Bacteria > Thermotogati > Deinococcota > Deinococci > Deinococcales > Deinococcaceae > Deinococcus > Deinococcus roseus. The sequence continues at coordinate 360,995 of NZ_BMOD01000001.1, read as the reverse complement.
AATGCCCAGTTCCTGCGCCCTTCTTTCCGAGTAGGTGGTCAGGAACTCCAGGGCAATTTCTGCTTCACCCAGACGGCCTGCTGCATTGATGCGGGGGGCCAGAATGAAAGCCACATCGCGGGCACTGGGCTGCTCGATGCGGTTCTGCTTGAGGGCAGCCCGGATGCCTGCATGAATGCTGTTTTTCATTTGCTTCAGGCCAGCAATCACCAGCGCACGGTTTTCCCCGATCAGGGGGGCCACATCCGCAATGGTGCCAATGGTGGCGATGTCTGTGTATTCCACAGGATCCGGTTTGCCCAGTTGCTGGTGGATGGCCCACAACAAATGGTAAGCCACGCCTGCTCCGGTCAGGTTGTGCAGGTCATGGTCGTAATTGGGGGTCAGGTACGGGTGCACCACCAGACAGTCTGGGAATTCAGCCCCAGGCTTGTGGTGGTCTGTGACGATCACCTCTTTGCCTGCTTCCAGGACCCGCCGCACCTCTTCCAGGTTGGTGACCCCACAGTCCACGGTGACCAGCAAATCACAGGAATCAATGTGCTCCGGGACTTTGTCAGGATGCATCCCGTAGCCTTCGTTCAGGCGGTGGGGAATGAAGGCATGCACATCTGCCCCCAGGGCTTTTAAACCCAGCACCAGCACACTGGAAGCGGTGATGCCGTCTGCATCATAGTCTCCATGGATGCGGATGCGCTTTTTGTGCTGAATGGCTGCAATGATTCGACTTGCGGCTTCATGCAGGGCAGGATTGGGGCTCAGCCCCAGGTCTGGAGACAGGTGCTCGCGGGTCAGTCCACGGGAATGAAAAACCTGCGCCATCAGGGGGCTGATGGCAAAATCTTCCATCAGGGCAGACAGTTCAGCAAGGCTGGCTGGATTGGCCAGCGTCCAGACGGCCTCTTTCATGGTTCACGGGTTCCTTCCAGAGGGGCCAGATCTGGTGCATCAGACACCAGAGGGGCTGCAGGGACAGCAGGCTGTTTTTGCATTTCAGCACTGCGAACGCGCTCAGAACGGATGGCCCAAAGGCTGCGCAGGTAAGGAGGAAGCATCAGGAAGAAAGTGTACAATGCCCCCATTCCCAGGGTCATCAGGAGAAACCAGCCCAGTGAAATGGTGGTTTTGCCTCCAGAGATGAAAGGAAGGCGCACCTCCAGCGGGTTTTCCAGTTGAACCACCAGAATCATGCCCAGAAGGGTGAGCAGCAGCAGCACCTGGATGTATTGCAGGACCTTCATGCGGGCCCTGCCGGAAGGGGATACTTCAGGGCATTCTTTTGCATTTTGTCCTTGACGGCGGCTTCAAGGTCAATGTTCAACTGGCCACACAGGTGCAGCAGGTAAAGCAGCACATCAGCGGCTTCTTCTCCCACATGTTCCAGAACCTGAGGACTCTGGCGAACCTGCCAGCTTTCTTCAGGGGTGAGCCACTGAAAAATTTCCTGCAGCTCGGCGGTTTCCACCATCAGGGCCATCACCAGGTTTTTGGGGGTCTGGAATTCGGACCAGCCGCGCTCTTCAATGAAAGCCTGCTGTTTTTTCTGTACTGCGCTTAAATCCACCCTATGATTCTATCAGGACTGCATGTGTATTGCTCCATTCCTGCCAGACAGACACTGCTCTTTGTTGTTCCTCCTGATGCTGCTGGTTTAAAAGCTCCTGCAATTCGGGCAGGTAAGGATGCAGGAATTCAGGTGCTCCTTGCAACTCTGCTTTCAAAACCTCCATGTCCTGCATGTTGCCCAGATGCCCCAGCAAATCCACCAGGGCGGTGGGGGCCTCTGCCAGAATTTCCCAGGTGTAACGGTAGCGTTTGAGGTGCTTGCGCCAGCTGTGCCAGGCTGTGGCATCATCACTTTTCAACACCTTGCGGGCTTCTTTCTTCAGGGCGGCCCAGTCTTCTTGCAGGGTTTCTTTCACCTGTTCGGGGTCCGCGTCTGCAACACCCTTTGGCCGGGCAGGCAACCTGACCTCAGACCACATGCGGAGGCGCAAGGTCTGGTAATGCAGACCCAGCAGTTCCAGGGTCACTGCATCGGCGTGCAAATCTTTCAGCAGCTTTTTCAGGTTGCTCAGGGTCACATCCAGATCCCGGATGGGTGCGATGGTCTGTCGCAATTTCTTCCAGGGTTTCTGGGTTTTTCTGGATGCTCCCACTGCCCGCAGGTCAGCCTGGGCTTTGCGGGTCAGCTTGCGGGCTTCATGGATGGCCTCTTCATTTCCTTTTTCCAGTTCGTCCCAGATGCTGTGCAATTTGTGGGCATGGTCCATTCCGTCCTCCACTCTTTGACCTCAGCATAAAGGACCCACAGGCCAGAAATTGTCAGGCAAAAGCCGTCAGGGCTGCGATGTCCTCAGTGCCCCTGCAGGGCTTTGAGGCGGTTCAGGCATTCCTCAACCTGCAACTGGGCACACTTCTGGTAACTTTCCCTGGCTTTCTGCGGGTTGATGGGGTAAGGACCGGAACCCTGCTCATGCCAGAAGGCCAGCACATACCAGGCAGGACCAAAATTCTGTTTTGCAGATTTTTCCATCCAGAATGCTGATTTTTCCAGATTCTTGCTCACGCCGTCCCCATTCAGGTACATCAGGCCCAGCAGGTACTGGGAAGACTCCACCCGCCCCTGTGCTGCCGTGGTGCAAACGGGGAGTGCTTGCGTGAATTTCTTCTGGTCAAAAGCACTGGCGCACTCCTGTGCCTGTTTGTAGAGGTAATTGCCATCTGCCTGAAAATTGTTGACCAGCAGGGCCTTGCGGCGATCCGATTCTTTCACCCAGTCTGCAATGGCAGTGTCCCACTGGGCGGCCTGGGCAATGAATTTGCCGTACTGCAGCACATCCACAATGGCGGTGTACCCGACTTCCTGGCAGATCCGGTGGGTTTTGCTGCCATGGGCAATGCGATTGGCCTGCTCGGCGGTTCCACTGGCACTGCTGATGATGCCTGCCAGGGTCCACTGCCCATTGCGCAGGGCAAAAACCCCTCCTCCAGAATCTCCTGCACAGGCCCTGGCCCCCACAGAAGGCTGGATGACATAGGTGCCCACTGGCGTGCGTCCGAACCCTTCCACTTCTTCGGTGCCTTCATGCAATTGCCCGGCGGGTTCACTGTCCTGAAATTCGTAAATGCCAAATCCGGCCACCCGGATGCTTTCACCAGGGTTCAGTTCTTCGCTGTCCAGATTCAACAGCAAAGGGGCTTTTTTGAAACTGTTCCACAAACGCACAGCCCCTGCATCCACCTCCAGCAGGGCAAGGTCAGGTCCCTGGTATGTTCGCTCTTCCTGAAAATTCACCACTTTGGGATGGGAGGAGGTGGAATTGTTCAGGGCCACCCGACTGGAACGCTCCGGGGTGCGCAGAATCCGCTTGGGAATCAGAAAACGCCCTTTCACCATCAGTTCTTTCTGGTTGTGCCCAATCACCTCTCCGGGCTGTGGAAAATACACGATGGGGGAAGGAATGGCCACCATGTCCTCCACACAGTGGGCCGCTGTCAGCACCGTGCTGTTGCCAATCAGGACCCCGGAACACAGCGAGCCTTCCACATCAATGAGGGCCACCATGCTCTGGGCGATGGGTGAATTTGCTGCTGGAAGGTTGCCCCCACCCACCCTGGCCTGCGAAAAGCCGAAAAGCAAAAACGACACCATTGACCATTTTGACCATGACACACAAGTTCGATTCATACCAGCACCCCTTCAACTTCAGGTTCTTTTCAACAGTGTAGAGGGTTTTTATAGCCTTTGACAGAAGAATAAGAGGCTACTGCAAGGGTTGATGTTGTTTGGAATAGAAGGATTCTTTTTAATCCTTCTATTCCACTGATAAACGCAGTAGGGCAAACAAAAACCTCCTGAAAATCAGGAGGTCATGGGGTTGCAAAGGGTTTAAGCTTTGGCAGGTTTTTTGCTGTTGGGTTTGTGGGTGGCGCGCCAGTTGTTGTAGAACACCACCATGGGAGCCACGATGTAAATGCTGGAGTAGGTTCCGATGATGATGCCCACCAGCAGGATCAGGGAGAAGTCCCGCAGAACACTCCCGCCCAGGAAGAACAGGCTCACCAGAGGCAGCATGGTGGTCACAGAGGTCATGATGGTGCGGGAAAGGGTCTGGTTGATGGAGGCGTTCACAATCTCCCGGAAGGGCTTGCCACGCATCAGCTTCAGGTTTTCACGCATGCGGTCCGACACGATGATCGAGTCGTTCAGGGAGTAACCAATCAGGGTCAGGATGGCAGCCACCGTGGAAATGGTGAATTCCAGGCCCAGCAGGGAGTACAGACCCATCACGATGCCCACATCGTGGATCACGGCCAGCACACTGCCCACCCCGAAGATCACATCGAAACGGAAAGCCACATACACCAGAATCAGGAACAGCCCCAGAATCACAGCTTTGAGGGTCTTGTCGGTCAGCTCTTTGCCCACCGTGGGACCCACTTTTTCAATCTGGGTGACCTGACCGCCATCCAGTTCGGTCAGGGTTTTGCGCAACTGGTCGCTGGTGGTGTCGGCAATTTCGCCCACCTTGACTGTGAACTGTGCCCCTTCAATGCCTGGAGTGACCGAACGCTGAATCACGGCAGCTTTGGGATCCACACCCTGAATGTCGGCGGTTTCCAGTTTGCTGCGCACATCCTCCACTTCAACAGAAGCTTTGGTGGCAACGGTGTAAGAGGTTCCTGCAGTGAAATCCACACCCAGATTGAAGCCCTTGACACCCACAATCACTGTGCCAATGATGGCCAGGGCCACACTGGCCGTGGTGATCATTGCAGCAGGTTTCATGAAATCAATGGTGGGGTGTTTGAAAGCAGCCCAGTCCGGAGCGGTGAATTGTCTGCGTTGGGCCATGGCGGTCATCATCCACTTGGAGAACACCAGGTTGGAGAAAGCAGAGGCGATCACACCCACGGCCAGGGTCACAGCGAAACCCTTAACGGCTCCGGTGGAGTAGTTGGCCAGGGCAAAAGCAGAGAGCAGGTGGGAAAGGTTCACATCAAAGATGGTCCAGAAAGAGTGGTTGAAGCCGTTGTTGACTGCTCCCCGGATCCCTTTGCCACGGCGCAGTTCTTCTTTGATGCGCTCGAAGGAAATCACGTTGCCGTCTACAGCAGCACCGATGGTCAGCACCAGACCGGCGATGCCAGGCAGGGTCAGGGTGGCACCCAGACCGCCCAGGATGCCCATGATGATCAGACCGGAGAACAGCAGGCCCACAGCAATGACCAGACCGAAGTACAGCCCGTAATAGTAGAAGGCAAACACAAACACCAGCCCAATGCCCACCAGTGAAGCAATGGCTCCACTCTTGATGGCATCTGCACCCAGTGAAGGCCCAATGGCACGCACTTCCACTTCTTTGAGGGGCACGGGCAGGGCACCAGACTTCAGCACCAGGGCCAGGTCGGTGGCTTCTTCAGAGGTGAAAGAACCGGTGATCTGACCGTTGGTGGACAGCACGCTCTGCAGGGTGGGAGCGCTCTTGATCTGGTTGTCCAGCACAATCGCCATGCGCTTGCCCACATTGGCACGGGTCAGGGTTTCCAGTTTTTTGGAGCCTTCGGGGGTGGTGGTGAAACTGACGGCCCAGCGGCCACCAGAATCGGCCTGGGCCTGGGCGTTCAGGATGATGTCCCCGGTGGCCACGGCTGGGCCGAGTTCAGAGACTTTCATCTCTGCATCGGTCTTCTGGGCAATGGCATCAGGAACGATGTGGAAGGTCAGCTTGGCGGTGGTGCCAATCAGCTTGCGGGCTTTGTCCTGCTCTTCAGGTTTGATGCCCGGAAGTTCGATCACCACACGGTCATTGCCCTGACGCTGCACGGTGGGTTCAGCGATCCCCAGGGCATTCACGCGGTTTTCCAGAATGGTTTTGGCCTTGTCCACATCGTCTGCAGTGGGATTGGCGGTGTCCACTTTCATGGTGACCCTCAGGCCACCTTGCAGGTCCAGACCCAGGTTCAGAAACTTGAAGTTCTCGGTCCACAGGGCAGTGGGGGTTTGTGGGTGCTGCCAGGGCCTCCAGATGCTGAGCAAAGAGCCCACGAGCACGGCCAGAATGACCAGGGTGGTCCAGATGGTGTTGGCGCCTGGTGCCTGTGCACGGCGCTTTTTGCGGGGGGCTTGATGCATTTTGCTCCTTGAATTCAGCAACCTGCCTGGGTTCAGGGGATTGCTGTTGCATGAAAAGAAAGGTTTTTAAGGGTGCGCCAATTCAGGAGCGGGAATCAGCCACCATCCAGCATCATTTTGCCCAGCCAGGGCAGGCTGTAAGGCAAAAAAAGCACCTTTTCCTTGACCTGCACGGTTCTGGCCAGGGCATGAACAAACCAGGGCAAGGTGAAAAACCTTGCAGGAGGAGAAGCTGCTTTGATGCTGGGAATTTGAGGTGCAGGAATGCTGCTGGTGGTCAGCTCAGGAATGGGCAGGGCCCGCAGGCTCACTTCGGCATGACGTGAACCCTGCACCCGCTCGTACTGCACACCCAGCCAGGGCAAAAGCGAAAAAACCAGAGGCAACAGCGCCTTGATCAAAAAAGGCACGGAAGACTTTGGTTGCGTTTGCATTGCCGGGATATTTTACAAGGAAATGGGAGGGAGTGCTAGGGGTTGTGGGTTCATGCCAAGGGCCGAGAGCCGAGAGCATGATGCAACGCCAATCAAAAGATCATGGTCATGGGTTGTATTTCTCTCAAGCCATGGCTCAGGTAGAAAGAGTTTCTCTCGTTCATCAAGGGGCTCTATACTTCACGTTGCTGTGATGCTGATTCCCGAAAAGCCCTGTACTCTCGGCCCCCGGCAACAAAAAAAGACCCGCATTTTGCGGGTCTTTTTTTGTTCGCAATTCTTAAGAGGGTGTCACTTCGACCATTTCACTGGCCTCGATGATGTCGCCTTCTTGGACTTCGTTCCAGTCCACGTTGATTCCGCACTCGAAGCCGGTCAGCACTTCACGGACATCGTCCTTGAAGCGTTTCAGGCCGATGATGGTGCCAGAATACACCTCTTTGCCCTTGCGCTTGACCACCACTTTGGCATTGCGCTTCAGCTTCCCATCCTGCACATAAGAGCCAGCGATGGTGCCGAATTTGGGGTGGGAGATGATCATGCGCACTTCGGCCTTACCGAGGTAACGCTCTTCGTAGACAGGCTCAACTTCTCCCTTCAGCAGGCGGTCCACTTCATCAATCAGTTCGTAGATGATGCGGAAGGTCTTCACATCCACGCCCTTCTGCTCGCCCGCTTTTTTCACGGGTGGAGCAGCGGTCACGTTGAAGCACAGGATGGTTGCGCCAGCAGTGGAGGCCAGCAGCACGTCTGATTCGCTGGGAGCACCGATTCCGGCCAGCATCACATTGATGTTGAGGTCGTCGGTTTTCTTGCGGGCCAGAATGCCCTGAATGGCTTCCAGAGAACCCTGGGTGTCGGCACGCAGGATCAGGTTGACCTCGCGGGTTTCGCCTTCCAGGGCACCAAACACATCGGAGAGGGAGAACTTGCGGCGGGTGGAGGCGGCCTCTTCGGCTTCCCGGCGTTCATTCACACGTTTGGCCACGATTTCGCGGGCCTCGTGCTCGTTCTTGGCGGAGACCACCATGTCGCCGCTCTGGGGGGCATCGGAGAAGCCCAGGATCTGCACAGGGGTGCTGGGTCCGGCCTTCTTGATGCGCTCACCGTAGGAATCCACCATGGCTTTGACTTTGCCGTAGTTTTCGCCCACCACCAGGAAGTCAGAGACATTGAGCTGGCCTTCTTGCACCATGATGTTGGTCAGCACTCCGGCCTGCTTGTCCACTTTGGCTTCCACCACGACGCCTTTGAATTCGCCATTGGGATCTGCACGGAACTCTTCAAGTTCGGCAATCAGGGAGATGTACTCGAGGAGTTCCTCGACCCCCTGACCGGTCTTGGCGCTGATCTCGGCGGTGATGGTCTGGCCACCGAATTCTTCGGGCACCAGCCCCAGGGCCATCAGGTCGTTTTTGACTTTCTGGGGATCTGCCCCGGGCAAATCCATCTTGTTGATGGCCACAATCAGGGGAATGTTGGCAGCTTTGGCGTGGGCCACCGCTTCACGGGTCTGGGGCATGATGGAATCATCTGCTGCAACCACAATGATGGCGATGTCTGCCACTTTGGCTCCACGGGCACGGATGCTGGTGAAAGCCTCGTGTCCGGGGGTGTCCACGAAGACAATTTTTCCGCGGCTGGTTTTGGCTTCAAAGGCACCGACGTGCTGGGTGATGCCCCCGGCTTCCTTGGCAGCCACTTTGGTCTTGCGGATGTAATCCAGCAGGCTGGTTTTCCCGTGGTCCACGTGACCCATGATGGTGACCACTGGAGCACGCAGGGGAATGCTGCCATCGTCTTCGTTGGGGGTTTCCGCTGCTGAAGCTTCTGCTTTCTTGGCGGATTTTGCGGGGGTTTGCTCTTCGGCAACCATGGTTCGGATCAGCTCAACAATGTCGTCATCGATGGTGCTGCTGGCAGATTTGTAATTCACGCCGAGGTCGTTCAGCACATCGAGCATTTTTTGGTTGTCGAGGCCTAACTCTTTCGCTAGGGTGTAGATGCGTACTTTGGACATCAAGACCTCCTGGTATTCAGTTGTTCGCTTAAACGCTGGGAACTTTTGCCCAGACGCCGGAGTTTTTTCTCATTCCAGCAGCCCTGAGAGTCCCCACACACGTAAGCGCCCCGCCCGAACCTGTCCTCATCCTGCATGACCCAGCCTTCAGCGGTCTTTCTGAACCGCAGCATCTCCGACTGGGGACGCTTTTTGCGGCAGGCAATGCAGGTGCGCTCGGGCGAAAAAGACACGGCTTACTCCTTCAGGTCCACATCACCCTCGGGGGTGGCACTGGCAACGGACTTGGAATCTTTGAAAAGGGCATCGAAAGCGGCACGTGCAGCTCCGGTGCTGGCTCCGGCAGGCTGTTTCTCGCCCTGTTCGGCGGCTTGCAGCATGGCAGCATCCAGATCACTGATGGCCTTGGTTTCGCGCAGGTCAATCTTGAAGCTGGTCAGCTTGGCGGCCAGACGCACGTTCTGTCCACCTTTGCCGATGGCCAGGGAAAGCTGGTCGGGCATCACCGTGACGGTGGCTTCTTTCTTGTCTGCGTCCACTTCAATGAAAGCGGCCTTGGCAGGGGAGAGGGCGTTTCGGATGAACTCTCTGGGGTTGGCATCCCACAGAATCACGTCCACACGCTCTTTGCCCAGTTCGCCGGTGATGGCCTGGATGCGGTTGCCACGGTGACCAATGCAGGCCCCGATGGGGTCCACGTTGGGGTTGCGGCTGAACACAGCCACCTTGGAACGCTGTCCAGCTTCGCGGGCAATGGACTTCACTTCCACGATGTTTTCGGCGACTTCAGGGATTTCCTGTTTCAGGAGGTAATCCAGCAGGCGTTCGTCTGCACGGGACACCAGAATGCTGGGGCCACGGTTGGTCTTCTTGACTTCCTTCAGGTAGACCTTGACGCGGTTGCCGTTCAGGAGTCTCTCGCCAGGGATCTGCTCTTTGGGGGGCAGGATGGCCTCGCCATGTCCGAGTTCAACAAAGACGTTGCCTTTGTTGTCCATTCGGACCACAGAAGCAGTCAGGACTTCGCCTTCGCGGTCCTTGTACTCGTTGAACACGATGTTGCGTTCGGCTTCACGCATGCGCTGGGTCAGCACCTGTTTGGTGGCCTGCAGGGCAATGCGGGTGAATTTCTCGCGCTCGACAGGGAATTCCATTTCCATGCCGATTTCCACTTCAGGATCCAGCTCCAGCGCATCTGCCAGTGAGATTTGCTTTTGCTCGTCCTCCATTTTCTCCACCACTTCACGGATGATCAAAACTTCGAGTTCGCCACTCTGGGCGTCCAGGTGCACCTCAATCCGCTTCTCGGGTTCCACGTTTCTGGTGTAGGCCTGCTGCAAGGCTTCTTCAAAGGCCTTGATCAACTGACCCTTGTCAATGTTGCGGGCAACGGCCAGATCATTGAGCGCATCCAAAAATTCTCTGTTCACGTTCTTTGCTCCTTACGGATTTCAGCGGTGACGGTCGGGAAACTCTGCCAGGTTGGCCTGAAAATCACCAATCCGCAGGGTGATGCCTTCGTCACCGTGGTCAAAAGTCACCAGATCACCGTTCACCTCTTTGATGGGTGCAGTGAAATTCTGTATGTTGGAACGCACTTTGGCTTTCAGGCCCAGCATGCGTTCAAAATGGCGCACGGTCTTGAGCGGACGTTTGGGTCCAGGAGACTCAAACTCCAGACGGTACTCCTTCTTGATGGGGTCCAGACGGTCAAACTCCAGACCCAGGGTCTGGCTGCAGAGTTGCAGGTCTTCGGTGGTGACAGGCTGTTCGTCCAGGCGGTCAATGCGCACCACCACAATGGGACTGCGCTGCGCGTTTTGCACCTGAATTTCCAGCACCTCGAACCCCAGAGGTTCCAGGATGTTGACGGCGATGCTCTCAAGATTCACTATGCACCTCCCCCATGATAAAAGGGTGGGCATACACCCACCCCTATGAACACAGGGATTCTTCGTTCAAGGCTGACCCTCAAACTGCATCGGACTCAAGCCCGAGACTACACTTGAGTATACGATATGCGGGGGGAAAATGCGAATTCCAGCGTCCAATGGTCGCCGCCAACTCCGGCCTCTCCTGTCAGGAGAGGAGCGCAGCAAAGCAAGCGGGTGAGGTCAGTGCTTGCTCGACTTCACAATCTCAATCACGATGTGGTCGTTTTCCAGCCTGGCCATCTCGGCATCGAAGTTCTCATTGCGGCGCATGGTGTCCATGACTTTGCCTTCTGGGGCACGGGCCACGGCTTTGCCAATGCGGATCTGTGGAGAGGCAATGGGTCTGGCCCAGATCACACTGGCTTCGTTGCCCTGTGCACCTGCGTGGGCCATGCCCCGGAGGGCACCTGTCACAATCACATCTCCACCAGCAATCAGTTCCACGCCAGGGTTGACATCTCCCACCACCACCAGGCTGCCAGGATGCTCGATGCGCATGCCAGAACGCAATTGCTGGGTCAGGATGCGGGTCTGCTGGGGCAGGATGGGCGCACTGATCTGGGAAGGTGGAGTTGGTGAAGGGCTGGATGATGGGCTGGCAGGAGCAGCAGAAGCAACAGAACCCTGAGATGGGCTGGAGGTGGGCTGGGCAGGTGCACGGCTTCCCATGGCAGGCCGGATGCTTTTCAGTTCTGCCCCCAGTTCCTTCAGGATGCCCTGGGTGTTTTCGATGAGCATCCAGGCGATGTCCTGTTCAATTTCAATGGAGACCTGGGCTTTGTTGAGCACCTGGGCCCGCTCGGTCAGCTGGGTATTCAGGCTTTCCAGGGTGTCTTTGCTTTCCAGCAGCAAGCTGAGGCCACTCAGCGTTCCACGCAATTTCATATCTGACTCATTCTACATGGAAAGCGTTCAGCGGTCAGCCATCAGCCGTCAGCCAGTGCGCTTTTCTCCTGATCGGTTGGATGCGGATGGGCTGAGGGCATTGGCATGCAGTCGCTGCTGCCCTTGCTGCTTTTTGTGTCGTTCCAGACCTCCAAATCAGCTGCATCTTGCTGACCTCTGAAAGCTGACCTCTGAAAGCTCTCTTGACCTTTTTCTCACCCTGGCTTCAGAGCACAACTTACCCACCTCTCATGGTGTACACTGTGGGAGCCTATGAAGGGAAAACAAAGTGGTATTTGAATCAGGAGCGGTGGTCACAGGGCGGGTTGCCCGCATTACGGATTTCGGTGCTTTCATTCAGTTCGAGAACGGTGAAGTGGGTCTGGTGCACATCTCCCAGATCGCTCACAGTTACGTGCGCAATGTCAGCGACTACCTGCAAGAAGGACAGACCCTGGAGGTCAAGGTCCTTGGACGCGACGAGAAGGGCCGTCTGGACCTTTCCATCAAGGAGCTGCAGGATGCTCCCGAGGAAATGCCCCGTCCCCGCATGATTGGCCGTCAGAGTCCCGAGTTTGAAAACAAATTGCGGTCCTTCCTGCGTGACGCCAAAGAGCGTGGTCCCGGTGAAAAGGGCGGCAAGAAGCGCAAGAAGTAAGATTTCATGACTGTGAGGCACCTTCGGGTGCCTTTAAATTTTATGGGTTCCTCTTGAAGATTTTTCTGTGTCAGCGCAGAAACTGCGGTTGGCTTCCAAACCTGCAACTGTCCCAGTGACTGCCGTATGCACGTATACGTTCTGTGTTCTGGCAGGGCAATGCTAGTATGACCTGACCATGACGGCCCGATTATTGATTCACTGTCCTGACCAGCCTGGAATTGTTGCTGCAGTTTCTGGTTTCCTCACCCAGCAGGGATGCAACATCATCCATGCCGATCAGCATGCCACCGCCAAGAGTGGCGGCGAATTCTTCATGCGCATCGAGTTTGAGCGTGGACGGGCCTCCGGCGAAATCCTCAAAGGGGCATTTCAGGCCATTGGAGACCAGTTCAGCATGGACTGGAGCATCAGTTTTGATGAAAAGAAACGCATGGCCATTCTGGTCTCCAAATACGACCATTGCCTGCTGGATTTGCTGTGGAGGCAGCGCAGGGGAGACCTGGAAGTGGACATTCCCCTGATCATCTCCAACCACCCGGACCTGAAAAACGATGCTGAATTCTTCGGGGTTCCGTTTTTCCATCTGCCTGTCACCCGGGGGAACAAGCAGGAGCAGGAACAGCGCATTCATGAACTGATGGTGGAACATGGGGTGGATTTTGCGGTGCTGGCCCGCTACATGCAGATCCTCTCTCCAGGGCTGGTGAGCAAGTGGCCCAACCGGATCATCAACATCCACCACAGCTTTCTGCCTGCTTTCATTGGGGCAAAACCTTACCATAGTGCTTTCCAGCGTGGCGTGAAAATCATTGGAGCAACGGCACATTACGTCACCAACGACCTGGATGAAGGTCCCATCATTGAGCAGGACGTGGTGCGGGTGTCCCACCGCCAGACCATTGAGGAACTGGTGCGTCTGGGAGGCGACATTGAGCGCCAGGTGCTGGCCCGTGCTGTGCGCTGGCAGGTGGAAGAACGCATTCTGGTCTATGAAAACAAGACTGTGGTGTTTTACTGAGGTGTTCTGCTGAGCTGAATCAGGCAGACAAAGACAAAGGCGGGTTTTGCCCGCCCTTTCTGTGTTTTGAACGGGATCCTTCAGGGTTTGCGGAGTTTGACCTTGTAGATCACCCCGAGCTCATCTTCGGTGGTGAAAGCATCCTGTCCGTCCAGCAGTCCATCCCGGTTGGTGTCTGCCCCGATGAAAAAAGTGTCTGCTGCCTGCCCGAAAGCTTTCTGGAACTCATCTGCAGTGATCAGGATGTTGCCGTCTCCGATTCTGGAAAGGGGCAGCCAGTTCTGCTTGTCGATGCTCACCAGCACCCGCGCATTGGGTGAAACGACAGTGAGCTGCACCAGATCAGTGTTTTCGGGGATGCCCAGTTGCAGGCTGATTCCTGTGATGGCCTCATTGATGGTGAAATCCTGCAGGTAGGTGATGACCTCTCCGGGCAGGGCCGAAGTTTTGTCGGCGGCCTGGATCAGGTTGTATTTTTCCTGGGCGAATGCAGTGGAGCAGATCATTGCAGCAAGCAGCAGGGTTCTTTTCATGCTTTCAGCTTAAAGGGGTTTGATGTGAAGTCCTCAAATGCAGCTCTGGATGGCTTCCAGAACCTCAAACCTGACAGGTGCCCTGAACCAGAGCAGGAGCCAGCAGGGCTTCAATTTCCTCTGCATCCACATCCTGCCCGATGAACACCAGTTCAGTGAAGGCTTCTGATGGGTTGTTCCATTCTCCCAGGGGCTCCAGAGTCAAAAAACGTCCAGTGTGGTTCCACAAAATGGCAGTGCTGCTGCCTGTGTAAATCCATCCTTTGGAACGGATGATGTTTCTGGGAAGGCCATTTTCCAGCACTTCATACAGGGATTCAAGGTCCAGAGGCATTTCTGGGCGGTAAACACAGGTGTTCAGCCCATAAGTTTCGCTTTCTGGTGTGTGTTCTTTTTCCAGTTCCAGCATCCAGGCATCCAGCTGGCTCATGAGGTCAAAGTCAAACAACTTTACGCCCAGAATCTCCTGTGCTGGAACAGCTCCACGGATGCCCTGGAGCACCCTGGCCCTGGGATTGGTGATGCCGATCAGCTCTTGCAGTTTTTGTACGTCTGCAGGGTCTGCAACATCCAGTTTGTTGAGCAGGATCAGGTTGGCAAATTCCAGCTGTTCCTGCAACAGCTGACCATAACCGCGTTCCAGATCGTCTCCTTCCATGGTGCCAGGACGCTGGTACATTTCAAAGAATTGGGCACTGTCCACCACGGTGACCATGGCATCAATGTGCACCCGTCCCAGCAGGTTGGGAAGGCCAGAATCGAGGTCCAGTTCTTCCGGGGTCAGGCAGAAGCTCTGGGCAATGGGCAGGGGTTCTCCGATGCCCGTGGACTCGATGATGATGTGGTCCACTTCGTGGGTGTTCAGCAAGTGGTCCACTGCTTCCAGCAAATCTCCGCGCAGGGTGCAGCAGATGCAGCCATTGGAAAGTTCGATGGTTTTCTCATCGGTGTGCACAATGGTGCTGGCATCGATGTTGATTTCGCCAAATTCATTGACGATCACGGCGATTTTATGGTTCTGGGATTGTTGCAGCAGGTGGTTGAGCAGGGTGGTTTTGCCACTGCCCAGAAAACCACAGAGCACGGTGATGGGGATGCTGTTCATACTGATTAATGATAATCAAATATCAATAAAAGTCAAGATGAAGGTGAATTTTGTGTGATCTCATGCAATTCATGAGGGTTGTCTCTAGAGTGGTGCGCTGGAGGAAACATGAAAAAATTTGTGATGGTCAGCATTCTGGCCCTGATGGGCAGCACACTTGCAGCAGGGAAAACCTACATTCTGGGGGGTTCTGGAGCAGACGCCAATTTTGTCAGCAACGGCAAAGGTGCAGCGGCTTTTTCCGCCAGCATCGGTCTGGGTGCAGAAAAATTTCTGGGTGACTTTGACGGTCGTCTGGAAGCCAGCTTTGGTGTTTTTGGGGGCAGCTTCGGAATGGGCCTCAATGCAGACGTGCTTTATCCCTTTGGCAAGAGCGATGTGAAGCCCTACATTGGTGCAGGTCTGGGTTTTGGCATCGGCAACAACAGCACCAGCGTGATGCTGCGTGGCGTGCTGGGTGCAGATTTTGAATTCACCAAAACCGCTTCTTTCTTTGCAGAACTGGAGCCCAATGTGGTTTTTGTGGGCGGCGGCAACTCGGTGAACCTGAGTGGACGTTTTGGCCTCAAAGTTTTCTTCTGAACTTCAGAACAACAGAAAAACGGCCCTGACCAGGCCGTTTTCTTGTTTCTGAATGTGGGTTTGTGTCTGTGGTTGTCAATGCAGGAGATCAAGCTTTTTTCAGCAAGGGAAGCCTGTTCAGCAACCTGAATTGTTTCAGGACCACCAGACCCAGCCACAGACCCAGACTCCCATAAAAGAGTGTCCAGCTGGGAAAAGCAGCGATCAGCACAATGTGGGCTGGGACCAGCAAAGCCCACCAGCCAAACAGCCGCAACAGGCCACACCAGAGCACCTGAACCAACACATCTGCCAGCACAGAGAAAACAAAAAACAAGATTTGCATGCCACAGTTACGGGTTGCAGCTTGAAAAAGTTGCGGGTTTATTTGATCCTGAAATCCAGAGGCCTAAGGTAGAACTCGTTGATGGCGGTGCTGCTGACCACGGCTGTGGCCGGGGTGGTGCGTTTCCAGTGGGTGCGGTTCACCAGGGTTTTCACCCGCTCGATTTCAGCAGCAGTGTACCCCAGGCTTTCGATGTAAGCATCTGGGTAGCCTTTCAGGTAGTGTTCCAGAATGACATCGGCCCTTTTGTATGTGATGCCCAGATCACCTTCATCGGTCTGGCCTGCTTCCAGGTCTGCAGTGGGGGCCTTGTGCAGCACGGTGTCTGGTACCCCAACATGTTCAGAGAGACCCCACACCTGGGTTTTGTAGAGGTCGCCCAGAGGGTTGATGGGTGGGGTGTCATCGGCATGCCAGGTGAAGTAACCAAAGAGGCGTTCAGTCTTGTTTCCAGTGCCCAGGGTGAGGGCGTGGTGTTTCTCAGACTGGTCAAAGAGCACCATCATGCGGCTTCTGGCCATCAGGTTGCCTTTGCGTCTGGCGGTCATTTCAGGATCGGTCTGGGCGTAGCCTTCCACAATGGGGGTGATGTCTACGGTGTCCAGCTTGACCCCGAAGGCATCGCAGACCAGCTTTGCGTGTTCAAAAGAGGTGGGGGCAGAACGCTGGTGGGGCATGGCAACTGCATGCACATTTTCTGCTCCCAGAGCACGCACGGCCAGGGCCAGGGTCAGGGCAGAATCCACCCCTCCACTCACTCCGATCAGGCCTTTTTGGTAGCCCCTCCAGGCCAGTTCTTCCCGGATGAAGCGCTCCAGATACTGGGCAAGCAAAGGGTAATTGAGGTCCAGTGCTTCACTGCCCCGGTTTGCTTTGAGGATTTTCATTTCTCACCTCTGTGCACCACACGGCTGAGGTCTGGCAGGATCGAAGGCAGGTTGCCTTGCAGGTCTGCCAGCAAGGGATTGTCATAACGTACAGCAGGAATGCGTTCCAGATCGATTTCTGCCAGCAGTGCAGTTGCTTCAAAAGCAGGAGCAGAAACCATGATTTTCCCTTCTGGACTCACGATCAGGCTTCCTCCCACCATGCCTTTGCCCCCCTCAAACCCGATCAGGGAACTGAGCAGGGTGTACACGCCATGCTCGGCAGAAACGGCCTGAGCGAGCGCACTCCAGCGCTCCATATTGCCAGGGTTCTGGGAAGCAAAACCACGGGCAGGACTGGCAGAGGGCACATAAACCATCTGGGCTCCGTCCAGAGCAATGATGGTGCTGGTGACAGTGTGCCAGAAATCCTCGCAGATCAGCATGCCCACCCGACCAAAGCGGGTGTTGAAGGCCTGTATGCGGGAACCTCTGGACAGGTACCGCTCCTCATCGAAGACCCCGTAGGTGGGCAGGAACACCTTGCGGTGCACGTGCAGGATACCCCTTCCTCCCAGTTCCAGATAAGCGCAGGAATTGAAGAAGGTGCCGCCTTCCCGCTCGTAAAAACCGACCACCAGATCCAGCACCCCGGTCCATTCCAGGCTCTGGTACATCTCCTGCAAGAGGGCCAGCAATTCCTGCTGGGTGAGGGCCAGTTCCCGCACACCGCCTTGCAGAAAGTAAGCGGTCAGGAAAGCTTCTGGGAGCACCACCACATCGGGAGACTCGGCTTTGAGGTCCAGCAGAGCGGATTTCAAAAGCTCAAGGTTGCCTTTAATGTTGCCTTTTTCGGGTTTGAGCTGCAAAACAGCGTGTTTGATCATAAAGTCTCCAGCAGGGGAGGGATCTGAAAGAGGCTGTGCCTCACCTCGTCCAGTTCGGGGTAATCGGTGCGGAAGTGGCCACCTCTGGACTCTTCCCGCTGCAATGCACCCCTCAGGACGGTTTCGGCAATGCGGGAGAGGTTTCCGGCTTCCAGTTCTTCAATGGTTCCATTGGATGGCGTGGGTCTGGGCAAATCGGAGAGGGCCACACGCAGGGTTTCTGCAGTGCGGTTGATGCCTGCCCCATCCCGAATCACCTGCTGCACGCTGGCCTTGCTGTCCACCGTTTCCAGCAGGGTTCTGGAGGCAGGATCTTCAAACTTGAGGTCTTTTAAAGCAGCATCCACAGCCCGCACCCCGAACACCAGACCTTCCGGGAGGGAGTTGCTGGCCAGACGGTTGGCTCCGTGAAGCCCCGAAGAAGCGACCTCTCCGGCAGCATAAAGCCCATCCAGGGTGGTTTTGCCGTTCACATCGGTCAAAATGCCCCCAATGGTGTAATGCACCGCTGGACTGACCGGAACCAGCTCCGTGCTGATGTCCACGCCCTGAGAAAGCAGGCGTTTGTAAATGCTGGGGAAACGGTGCTGCACAAATTCTGCCCCCAGGTGCCTGAGGTCCAGGAAGACTTTGCCGGTTCGGGTTTCTTCGGAGGCGATGGCCCGGGCGACCACATCTCTGGGGGCCAGTTCTCCCTGAGGGTCGTACTGCTGCATGAAGCGTTCCATGTGGTTGTTCAGCAGGATGGCCCCTTCACCCCGCGCAGCCTCGGTGATCAGGAGGCCCCGGTTGCCTGCCAGATACACGGTGGGGTGAAACTGCACAAATTCCATGTCCCGCAGCACGGCCCCGGCCCGGTAAGCCAGAGCAATGCCGTCTCCGGTGGCTTCTTCGGGTGCAGTGGTGACCGGGTAAAGCTGCCCAAAGCCTCCAGAGGCCAGCAAAACCGCTCCCGCCAGATGGTTCTGGTTCTGGGTCTGTACCCCTACCACCCTTCCAGATTCTGAGATCAGCAGGGCCTGCACAAAAGCCCCCTCCAGCACTTCAATGCCCTGATCTCTGACGGCCTGGGTGAGGGTCACACTTACAGCCCGCCCAGAAGCGTCCCCCCAGGCATGAAACACCCTGGCATGGCTGTGACCGCCTTCCAGGGTCTGGTGGTCCTCGAAAGGCACCCCATAAGACAGCAGTTTGTGCAGGTGCTGCCCCGCCTCCTCCACAAAAAGGCGCACCGTCTGTTCATCGCAAAGGCCGCGCCCGGCTTTCAGGGTGTCCTGAATGTGCGGCTCAATGTCTTCAGGGCTGGTGGGGAAGGCCAGCCCACCCTGGGCCCAGAAGGTGGAACCACTTTCCAGGTTGGCTTTGCTGATCAGCAGCACCTTCAGGCCCAGGCTCCGGGCATGCAGGGCTGCGTACAGGCCGGTGATTCCGCTGCCAACAATCAGCAGGTCATGGTTCTGGTGGGTTTGCATCTGGATCAGACCTCCTTTTGAGTGTGCAGGGCAGAAAGAAAGGCACAGTCAAACTGTGCCTCCCTGTTTTGCTTCTGTTCTGGCAATCACCCGATCTGGATCATGCGCTCGATGCTCTTGAGGGCTTTCTGGGCCACCTCTTCAGGCACACTGACCTGGTTGTTCAGGTCGCGCAGGGTCTCATAGACGTTTTCCAGGGTGATCATTTTCATGTATTCGCACAGGGCGGTGCGGTTCACGGGAATGAAGTTCTTTTCAGGGACTTCGCGCTTCAGGCGGTGCACCATGTCAATTTCCGTGACCACAATGAAGTCTTTTGCTTCAGACTGTCTGGAGTGGCTGATCATGGCTTCCGTGGAAAGCAGGGGGGTGTCCGGGAAGTTGTAAATGGCATGGCTGGCACAGCCACATTCCGGGTGAATCAGGAACTCGGCACCAGGGTTCTGGGCTTTCTGGGCGTCGATGTCGTCGGGTCGGATGCCAGCATGCACATGGCACTCTCCCAGCCAGATGTCCAGTTTGCGTCCGGTCTGGCGTTCCACGTGGGCCGCCAGGAACATGTCCGGGGCAAAGAAAATCTTTCTGTCCTGAGGCAGGGAGTTCACCACGGCCACAGCGTTGCCACTGGTGACGCAGTAATCGGCTTCTGCTTTGACATCTGCAGTGGTGTTGACGTAAACCACCACCAGGCCATCTGGATTGTCTTTTTTCCAGGCCCGCACGTCCTCTGCAGTGATGGTGTCTGCCAGAGAGCAACCAGCGTTGAGGTTGGGAAGCAGCACCCTTTTCTCTGGGTTGAGGATGGCGGCGGTTTCTGCCATGAAGTGCACGCCCGCAAAGACGATCACCTCGGCCTCGGTTTTTGCGGCCTGGCGGGCCAGACCCAGCGAATCCCCGACGTAGTCTGCGACTTCCTGCACTTCGGGGCGCTGGTAATTGTGGGCGAGAACCACCGCTTTTTTCTCTGTTTTCAGGCGCTGAATTTCGGCTTTCAGCTCTGCAGGGGTGCGGAAGGGTTCCAGTTGGATCAGGTTCATCAAGTCACCTCTGTGGTTGCGACTGTGGTTGCGCCTCAGGGAGCAGGCCTGGAATTCAGGCCTCTTTCTCTCATAATAGCTCCAGATCTCTATGGGAATTATGAGTTGAGTTATGGTTTTCGCGTAACTTTGTCAGGAACGTGTAAAACAAAATTGCAGTTGCAAACCATCCCATAATCAAGCAACCACCCAAAAAAAGACAGTCCGGGCCTGCACCAGAAACGTGCAGCATCAGACTGTCATTGTTGGGTCAGGCCAGCCGAACATCCAGCGAAATGTCCAAACTTGTTGCAGAATGGGTCAGTGCGCCCACGCTCACAAAATCCAGACCAAAATTTTTGATGCGTCCCAGACGCTCTATGGTCATGTTGCCACTGGCTTCCAGGGAAATCTGTGGATTCAGTTCATTTCTGATGCGCACGGCTTCCTGCAGGTTCTGGTCGTCCATGTTGTCCAGCATGATGCGGTCTGCACCAGACCCAATGGCCTCACGCAACTGCTCCAGAGACTCCACTTCGCATTCAATCTTGATCAGGTAGAAGCGCTCTTTGGCGGCCTGAATGGCTTTTTGTACGCCACCTGCAGCCACCACGTGGTTGTCCTTGATCAGCAGGCCATCGTCCAGGCCAAAACGGTGGTTGACGCCTCCTGCAGCACGCACCGCAGCTTTCTCCAGATCCCGCCACAGGGGCGTGGTTTTGCGGGTGTCCAGCACTTTGGTGTTGCTGTCTCCCAGCGCATTTACAAAGGCTTTTGTCAGGGTGGCGACACCTGAAAGGCGCTGCATCAGGTTCAGGGCCAGACGTTCACCCAGCAAAATGCTCTGCATGCTGCCCGTGACTTTGCCCAGCACCTGCGGTTGCAGATCGCTGCCATCCTGCACATCCCAGTTCACCTGCAGATTGGGATCCACCAGATGAAACACTTCTCTGGCGACTTCCAGGCCAAACACCACACCGGGGCTTTTGAGTTTCAGAAACCCGATGCCCTGCTGCCCTGCAGGCACCGTGGACAGGGTGGTGACATCTCCACGCCCAATGTCTTCCTGAAGCGCGTACTTCAGGCGCTCTGCTAAACCCAGCATCTCAGGACTCTTGAGAGGTGATGAAAGAGAGGTTGCGGTCCCGCTGTGAACGGTCCAATCCGAAGCCATACACGAAAGCATCCGGGATCTCGAAGCCCACGTACTCCACAGGCACCTGCACCTTGCGACGGGAAGGTTTGGACAGCAGGGCAGCCACCTTCAGGCTGGCAGGCTGACGCCCCTCCAGATAATGCAGCAGGTAATTCATGGTGATGCCGGTGTCCACAATGTCCTCCACCAGAATCACATGGCGGTTGGAAATGGGCAGGCTCAGGTCCTTGATCAGTTTGACTTCACCGCTGGACTGCTTGGCATTGCCATAAGAAGACACCGCCAGAAAATCCACGGTCAGGGGCAAACCAATGGCCCGGACCAGGTCGGCATGGAACAGAAAAGCACCGTTGAGCACACAAATCAGGTGGGGCTCCTGACCTGCGTAATCGTGGGTGATCTGCTCACCAATTTCTTTGATGCGCTGCTGAATGGTCTCAGCGCTGATTTGAACTTCTCCGTTACCAGGGGAAAACACCATATCCAGAAGAGTTTAACACGGCTGGACAGCACAGGGCAGGAAGGCAGGGTCGAAAATTTCGTGCAGGGAGGTGTTTTTGCCGAGGGCCAAGCCCTTGAAATGCAAAAGCTTCAGCCAAATGTCAGATTCAGAAGCGCCAGCTAAAGTTTTACAGATTTGCCCTCGGCTCTCGGCCTCTAAGTCGCCAGTTCCTCTTTCTCCCTTGCCCGGATCATCCTGACGGCTCTTGGCAGCACACGGGCATGAATGGGGGTGCAGGCGTCCTCCACCACCTCACCGTCATATTGCACGGGAAGGGTGGGGTCGGTGTGGATGGTGATTTCCTTGCAGTGGTAGACCTCGATGCGGTCTCCATAATCCACTTTTCCCACCTTGAGGTGGGCCTTGATGCTCTCGATGATGCTGGGCACCAGGGCCAGAGGGGTGTTGCCTTTCAGCACGATGATGGTGAACAGGCCATCGCTGGGATCGATGCCTTCTGTGATGGGAATGCCGAAGGTGGCCATGCCAAAATTGGCGATCATCACGCTCATGCCCCGGGTCTTGACGGTTTTCCCGTCCATTTCCAGGGTGATGTCGGCCTCTGGGACTGCAATTTTTTTGAGCATGGCGACCACATAAGCTGCCACACCCAGGGTGGGTTTGAGTTCCTCGCTGGCGTGGATCATCTCTGCATCCAGACCGACTCCGGCCAGCATGGTAAAGCCATATTGCTTGGTGCCCACCACCAGCTCTGCAAGGTCAATTCGGGAGGATTCTCCGTTTTCCAGCAGGTCATACAGCGTTTCTGCATTGTCCTGAATGCCCAGATTGACTGCAATCAGGTTGGCGGTCCCTGCAGGGAAGGTGAGCAGGGGGATGTCTTTTCCCGATAGAGCATGGGCCACACAGCTGATGGTGCCGTCCCCTCCGGCAGCCACCACCGCTTGAAAGTTGTCGGTGTCTGCGGTGAGGGCTTCGGGGGTGGTTTCCCGGCTGAGTTCCCGTTCCACCACATTGATCCCTTTTTCGATCAACAAATCCCGGAATTCGTGAAGGTGGTGGTTCCCCCGACCTGCTTTTTTGTTTTCAATGATCAGCACATTCTGCATGTCTTTCATGTTAGTGAGCATTTTGACTGTTGAAGGGTGAGAAGGCTTACAGCCAGCCAAGGGTCAAGGTTCGTTAAACGACTTTCTTTCTGTGACCAGCCAAGTCGGTAGAATGCTTTCATGCGTTTACCCGACCTTACCCGAGTCCCTGGTGTGCTGGGAGAGATCTGCACCCTGCGGGCTCAGGATTACCAGCTTCCCATCACCACCGATTTTCCACAGCAGGAAAAATCCTGCCGTTTTGAAACTGCCCTCAGAAGCCAGCCTCTGGCCCTGATTGCTGAGGTCAAGCAGGCCAGTCCTTCTCTGGGGGCCATCGCTGAACTGGACCCTGTGGATGCTGCCCTGTCATATCAACGGGGTGGAGCCAGTGCCATCAGCGTCCTGACCGAGGAGCGTTACTTCAAAGGTTCCCCGGATTTTCTCAAAGCCGTGGTGGCAAAAGTGGAGATTCCAGTGCTGCGCAAGGATTTCGTGCTGCACCCCAGGATGATTGAAGAGGCCCGTGAATGGGGAGCCAGTGCCGTCCTTTTGATGGTTTCCGTGCTGGGAGATCTGATCGGGGAGTACCTGGAGTACACCCACCACTGTGGTCTGGATGCCCTGGTGGAAGTGCACACTGCTGAAGAACTGGACATCGCCCTGGCTGCAGGTTGCAAAATCATCGGGGTGAACAACCGCGACCTCACCACCCTGAAGATCGATCTGGAGGTTTCCCCCAGACTGATTGCAAAAGCCAGAGCTGCAGGGTTTGAAGGGGTGCTGATTGCCGAGAGCGGTTACTCCACTCCAGAGCAACTGGCAGAAATTCGAGGAATTGCAGATGCCGTGCTGGTGGGATCCAGCCTGTCAGGAAGCGGCAGCCTGGAAGAAGCCACCCGTGAACTCCTGAAGGTTTGATCTCTGTTAAACGTGCAGGAGGGCCAGCACATGCCCTCCTTTGTGCTGGGAGGAGCATTCAAATGCCACAACTGGTTTTCATGGGAACTTCCGATTCCAGAGGGGTGCCCCGTTTTTATTGTGATTGTGCGGTCTGCGAGGAGGCCAGAAGCACCGGTCAGAACCGCAGAACCCGCTCCAGCCTGCTGATTCAGGAAGATGCTGGTTCAACTTCTCAGAATGTACTGATCGACATTGGACCGGATTTCCAGACCCAGGCTTTGCGGGAAGACCTCAGAAAAGTGGACGGCCTCTTGATCACCCATGCCCACAACGACCATGTGCTGGGCCTTGGGGATTTGCTGGACTTCATGTACTACGGCAGTAACGATTTGCCCATGTACGCCTCCGAAGAAGTCATCCCAATGGTCAAAGCCCGCTTTGCTTACGTGAAGTTGCAGGACTGGCTCAAACCTGTGACTTCTGAACTGATGCTGGCAGGGTATCAGGTGTCTGCTTTTAAAGTGCCCCACGGGGCAAATGGTTTCAGTTATGCCTACCGTTTTGAAAAGCCCGATTTCTGCTGGGTGTACTGCCCCGACAGCATCAACATCCCCGAAGAAACCGAGCAGACCCACATGATGAACCTGGATTTGCTGATCCTGGGCACCTCTTACTGGCATGAATCTTACGAGATGAAGTACCGCAGTGTCTACGATGTGCAGGAAGCGCTGGCCTTGCCATCTGTTCAGTCTGCAAAACAGGTGATCTTCACCCACATGAGCCACGACATTGATGCCAGAAGGGTTTTAAATGGAGAAACCAGACTTCCCGAAAAGGTGCGTCTGGCCTCTGATGGATTGCGGGTCTGGGTGTCGTAGAAAGTCCCCCTGAAGGGGGGACAGCACAAGCGCAGGGGGTGCAGGGGGGTGCAGGGGGGTGCAGGGGGGTGCAGGGGGGTGCAGAGGGATCTACTTCACCCGCACCACCAGAAAACCATCCAGCCCTTTGGAGGTGAAGGTGGGCACCATGATGGCTTCCACCCTGGGATCCAGCCCGATGAAGGCGTTCAGTTCCCTGACCTTGCGGTTTCGGCTTTCTTTCAGGCTGGGGTCCAGAATTTTACCCTGCTGCACCACATTGTCCAGCACGATCAGGCTTCCGGGGTGCACCAGACGCATGGCAAATTCGTAGTACTCGGGGTAGAGGGTCTTGTCGGCGTCAATGAACACAAAATCGAAAGGCTCCTGTTTCAGCAGGCCTTTCATGGTCTGGATGGCGTCGCCTTCAATGACTTCCACCCGGTCTGACAGACCGGCCTGTTCAAAATTGCTGCGGGCCACCCGTGCTGCGTCCGGGTTGATTTCCAGGGTGATCAGTTTGCCGTCCTGGGGGAGGGCACGGGCCAGCCAGGTGCCGCTGTACCCGCCCAGACTGCCCACTTCCAGAATGCGTTTTGCACCCTGAATTTTCACCAGCAGGTGCAGCATCTTGGCCTGGGTGGGGCTGAGCTGGATGGGGTCCAGGCCAGCTTCATTGCTGTGGGTCAGGATGTTTTTGAGGACGCGGTCCTCCTGGGCGTAGTGTTTCTGGATGTAACTGTCCAGTGCCAGCAGGGTTTCTTCGGTCACAGGTCACGCTCCAGCCATTCCAGTTTGCCGCCCTCGCGCTCCAGAACCCCTTCGATGTTTTTCAGGAAACGGGAGCGGGCAGCAGGATAATTTGGGTGGGTCTTGAGGGTTTTCAGAAAATCGAACAGCACAACATTTTCATGCTGGACCCCATCCACCGTGACATCGGTCCGGTAGGAGGTGTAGTGGTCCAGCAACCGGTAAGCAGGCTCCACTGCGCAGGAGGCATTGAAAGGAGGGGCTTCAGGGGGTGTGAACTCGATCATGGCTTTAAAATATCAGGTTCGGTGGTGAGCAGAAGTGAAAAAGGGTGAAGTTCAGTCTGTTTGACTTCACCGATCATTCAACCCTCAGCAGGATGGATTTCAGGTACAGGCTTTCGGGGACCAGCAGCATCCAGGGGTGGTCTGCAGGCTGGTGGGTCACGGTGATGACTTCTGCGGTGCGTCCGGTGTCTGCCATGGCCAGTCGGGCTGCGTCCAGCATGTCCTCCACCCGGATGTAGTGGGCGCAGGTGCTCACCAGCACGTGGCCTCCAGGGGTCAGCATCTTGAAGATGTGGGAAAGCCCTTCGGAGAAGATGCGTTTGGCCTGGGGCACATCGTCCTTGCGTTTGGCCAGGGTGGGAGGGTCAAAGACGGCGTGCTGGAAGGTGCGTTTTTCTTTTTCCAGATCTGCCAGAACCTTGATGGCATCTCCAAGGCGCATCCCCACCTGACGGTCCAGACCGTTTTTCTGGGCCACTTTTTCCAGGGTGGCAAGCGCGGTGGCGTCTTTGTCAATGGCCATGGTTCTGGCTCCCTGTTTTGCAGCGTGCAAACTGAAGCCCCCTGTGTAGCTGTACACGTCCAGAAAATTGTCTCCTGGCTGGACCAGGTTTGCCATCAGGGCACGGTTGTCCCGCTGGTCCAGGAAAAATCCGGTTTTCTGGCTGTCCAGAGGCTTGAAGGAGAATTTGACTCCGCCTTCGGTGAATTCCACTTCCTGGGGAGGTTCCCCCCACAGCACGCCTGTGGTCTGTCCCAGGCCTTCTTTGTTGCGCTCCACGGTATCAGAACGTTCGTAGGCTGAAGACGCTCCCGTGACGTGTTTCAGGGCGCTCAGGATGATGTCCCGGTGCTTTTCCACACCAGCGTTTCTGAATTGCACGCTCAGGACGCCATTGAAGTAATCTGCAACGATGCCAGGGGTGCCGTCGGCTTCTGCATGCAGCAAACGGAAGGCTTCTGCTTCAGGCAGGCGGGCTTTGCGCCTGTCCCAGGCCTGCTGGATGCGTGCCCGGTAGAATTTCTCGTCGATGTTCTCCCGTTTGAGGGTGAGCATGCGCAGGGGAATGCTGCCTGTGGGATTGAAGTATGCCCGTCCGATGAACATGCCCCCTTCGGCATGCACATCCACCACACTGCCTGCTTCGAGTTCGGGGACCTCCAGCAAATCCCCGCTGTAGGCAAAGGGGTAATGGTTCAGCAGTTTCTTTTCTTTTCCGCTTTTAACTCTGACTTTCACGCGTTTCAGTGTACCCCGTCAGGCCCTGAACTTGCTCCAGAACCTCTGAGGCATGGCTGAAGGGGTTCACAAAACGCCAGTGGTGCGCAATTTTTCCTTCTCTGTCAATCAGGAAGGTCTGGCGGTCTGCCTGTCCTGTGAGCAACCCCAGCAACCCCATCACCCCATACCTGGAGCAGATTTTCTTGTCGCTGTCGGGGATGAGGGGAAAATGAAGGGTGCAACCCTGGCGAAACTTGGCCTGATGCGCCTCGGTGTCGGTGCTGATCCCGATGATGTCCGTTCCCAGCCGGTGAAAGTCATGCAGCAGGTTTTCAAACCCCCTGGCTTCCACACTGCAGCCTCTGGAACCCGCTCTGGGATAGAAGAACAGCACCACCCATTTTCCATGCAAAGCGTCCAGGCTGATTTGTTGCCCCTGGTCACTGAGAGCAGAAAAAGGGGGTGCAGGGTCTCCGACACGCAACGTCATGCCTGACATTGTAGGGAATTCAGAGGATTTTTGTGGAAGTTTCGTCTCTAACCCTCTGGTAAATGCTGTTTGAACGCACCATCAGGCCTTCGGTGACCATCATGCGCCGCAGGGTGGCCACATCTTCGTTGAATTCGACCAGAACACGGTTGACCTCCAGTTCCGTGTAGGTCCGGTCAAATTCGAAAGCCTCAATCAGTTTTTCCAGCACGATGCGTTGTTTCTTGATCTGGGAAGGAAACTTCACCAGACGCCCATCTTTGAAGAAGGCATGCAGGATTTTTTCCTGTTCACTGTACTTCTGTTTTTCTTCGATCAGCACAGGGATGAGGGCCAACACTGAACCCTGAAGTGCTTTTTCATTCAGGGAGTAAACCTGCCAGTACTGATCTTTTTGTGCGGTCACCAGGTTCTGCTCGGTCAGCAGGTTCATGTGATGGGAAACGGTGGCTGGACTCAGGTTGAGTCGCTTTGCCAGTTCCTCCCCATGCTGCGATTTCTGCCTGAGCAGGGCCAGAATCATCAGTCTGGAGGGATGTCCCAGGGCCTTGAAAAAGGCAGCACTGTGTTCGGGGGTGGTGCTGGAAGATGTGGGAAATTTTGGTTTGATGCTCATAAAATCAATTTTAATCCAATTAGATAAACTTCGAAATAGATCAAATGGTGTAGGCTGGATGAGCATGAAAGACCTGCTCCACCCCCTCAAGTCCCATGCTGACCGGCACGTGCTGCTGGCCCTGTCTGGAGGTTCAGACTCTGTTGGACTCTTGAGGGCCTGTCTTGAAGCAGGAATTCGCGTCGCTGCTGCCCATTTCAACCACCAGTTGCGTGAAGCAGCCTGGGAAGACGAGCACTTTGTGCGTGACCTCTGCCTGCAACTGAAGGTGCCCCTGGAGGTTGGGACCGCCAACATCCGCAACATCAGTCAGAAGAAACGCCAGAGCATCGAAGAAACGGCACGCCAGCTCAGGTACAGCTTTCTGACCCGCACAGCGAAGAAACACAGCACAGACCTGATCTTCACAGCCCACACCCTGAACGATCAGGCTGAAACGGTGCTCTGGCAACTGGTGAGGGGCACTGCCAAAGCCACTGGAATTCCTGCCTGGCATGGCAAAGTTTATCGCCCCTGGCTGGGGATCAGCAAAAACCAGATTCAGCAGTTTCTGCTGGACAGAAATCAGCCCTGGCGTGAAGACGAATCCAACCAGGACCTCACTTACACCCGCAACCGTCTGCGCCATGAGGTGCTGCCATGGCTTCAGGAACTCAATCCTCAGGCAGATGCTGCTCTTGCCAGGTTTGCCACTTACAGCAGGGAAGACCATGACCTGCTGACCGAAATGGCTGAGCAATTGACCCCTTACTCCCGCTGGGACAGGGAGCCCGCTGCCATCCAGCGTCGCCTGATCGCCCTGAAACTGCAAAAACGGGGGATTGAATTTGACCATGATCATCTGGTCCAGATTCAGGCTGCCCTGCAATCACACGTGGTGCAGCATTTCACCCTGCCTGCAGGAAAACAGGTGACCGTCCAGCAGGGAAAAATTCCCGACCCTCAGGTCTATCGAAAGCCAGATTTTCAGTTTCCTGCAAACTGGAAACTCCGGCACCGTCAGGAAGGGGACCGCATTCGCCTTGCTGGAGGCACCCGCAAACTTTCAGATGTCTTGACAGACCGCAAAATTCCCAGAGGTGAACGGGATCACGTCTGGCTGCTGGCAGAGGAAGGGCAGGTGCAATGGGTGGGCCTCAACCCTCCCATCTGGGCTGCAAGCTTTCCAGGGCAGACACCCCCCCCTTCAGATGCTTTCTGGATGAAACAGGCCATCCAGGAAGCCCACAAAGCCAGCCAGCAAAACGAAGTGCCCATTGGCGCAGTCATCGTACACCAGAACGAGGTCATTGCAGCAGCGCACAACCAGTGCGAAGCCCTGCATGACCTGACCCGCCACGCAGAGCTGGAAGCCATCCGGGAGGCCAGCACAAAACAGGGAGGGCACCTGACCGACTGCACCCTCTATGTCACCCTGGAACCCTGCCCGATGTGCCTTGGAGCCATTCTGGAAAGCCGCATTGCAAAAGTGGTGTTTGGGGCCAGCAACCCTAAAATGGGTGCACTGGGCGGGGTGATGGATTTGCTCAGAAGCCACTGGGGACACACCCCTGAAGTCGTCACTGGAGTTCTGGAGAAAGAATGTGCCAGACTGCTGAAAGATTACTTCTCTGGTCTGCGCAGCCCTCAAAAAGGAGACCCCCATGTTTGACCCACAAGACCTTCCTGAAGCCCTGAAAATCCGGGTGGATGAACAGATCGATCAGGCCATTGCCCTGGAAGAAGCCCGGGAGTTTGAAGCCGCCACCCGAATCTATGAAGAAGCGCTTTTGTTGATCCCGGAACCCAAGTACGCGTACTGGGAAACCATGCGCATCTACGTGGGCTTCGGAGAAATCCACTTTGCTCAGCAGCAGTTTGAAAAAGCCAGTCCTTTTTATTGGGAATGCATGAAGATGCCCGAAGGCTTTCTGAACTCTTTTGTGCTGCTCCGGGTGGGAGAAACTGCTTTTGAGCTGCAGGACAACCTCACTGCAGCAGAGTACCTGACCCGTGCCATGATGCTGGACGGTTCAGAAATCTTTGAGGAAGAAGATCCAAAGTATTTTGCTTTTCTCAAAACTGTTTTGAGAGCACCAGAAGGAGGATGGTGACCTCTTTCTGATGCCCTGGTGGATGAGGTCACCCGATGTTCAGCCCGATGTCAAACGTCGCTGTGTATCCCTTTTCCGGGCTGCCCGTGAGCTTCAAAAGCATCTGGTTGCCACCGTTCTTGTAAAGCATGTCGGTGCTGTTGGGGGTGTCCCGTTTGCCTTTGGATTTGTAAGGGGCCACAGCATGCACTTTGTCGGTGACGGCCTCATCGAAGAACAACTGGGAAGCAAAGTCTCCAGTCACCTTGCCGTTCTCAATGGTGCGCATCCGGTAATGGATGTGCACGGCCCGACCGGAATACCAGCCCGGATAAATGGTCTGGAAGGTGGCCGCTCCCTTTGCATTGGTCATCTGGTACCCACGCAGGAAAGTCTGCCCTCTGGTGTTGAACCCCTGGTCATTGGCATCCGAATACACCCCGTCTGCATCGCAATGCCAGATGTCCACCATCACGCCGCTTCTGGGCTCGCAGGTCTTTAAAGCCACGCGGGACACCTGAAAAATCAGGGTCAGGGGAACCCCGGTTTTGATGGCTCCTGTTCTGGTGTCCTTGCGAATGTCGCTGCGGTTCAGCTTCTCATCCACCCAGTAAGGCCCCTCGGTCATGGAGGGACGCACCACGCATCCAGGAAGCCCCTGCACTCCGCTGTTCCCTGCACTGGTGCCTGAACTGCCCCCTGGACCTCCTGGAGGCTGCCTCTGGGCCAGGGCCTGCCCGATCACAGTGGCCCCCACCGCACTGCTTCCTGCAATGCCAAAAAGCCTGAGTGCCTGTCTGCGGCTGAGCACCTTGCCGATGGGTTGGTCGTCATTGTCCATGTGCATTCCTCCTGAAGGGGATCTTTTAAAACGCGATCTGTCTGGAAGTATGGCAGCAGGCTGTTAAGGGGGAGTTAAGAAAGGGTTGGGAGGTGAAGAAGAAGGCAGAAGGCTGAGGGCCCTCAGCCTTTCAGCGAATCACCTTGGCAGGTTCAATCCTGGCTGCTTTGCTGGCCGCTGCAAAACCTGCCAGCAGTGTGGTGGCCAGACTGACGATGTTCACCCACACGAAATCCAGGGCCTGGATCTGCACAGGCAGGCTGGAAATGAAGTAGAGGTCTCCAGGGAGCCGGATGGGGTAGAGCTTGAAGTAATAGCTGACCAGCAGACCCAGAATGTTGCCCAGGATCAGGCCGCCCACACCCAGAATCAGGCCTTCCAGCATGAAGGTCTGCAGGATCCACTTTTCGGGGGTGCCCATGGCCCGCAGGATGGCGATTTCCTGGGTTTTCTCAAAGACGCTGAGGATCAAGATGTTGGCAATGCCGAAGGCAGCCACAATCACGATCAGGAACACCACAATGCCAATCACCCGTTTTTGCAGGGCCATCTGTTCGATCAGGGTGGCGTTGATGTCCTGCCAGGGCTGTGCATTGTAATCCTGGAATTGCCGCATCAGGTCATAACCCAGATCGCGGGCTTTCATGGGGTCTTTCAGGTTGATGCGGTACCCAATGGGGCTGTCCGGGTTCAGTTTTTTGACGGCTTGCTGACTCATGAAGGCATAAGCCTGATCAATCAGGATGTAGCCAGAACGGAAAGTGCCTTTGACCCGCAAGCTGGCCCTTTTGTACTGGCTGTTGAGAAGGCGCACTTCGTCTCCGGGAAAGGCCCCGATGGCACGGGACAGCACCTCTCCCAGCACAATTTCATTGGGTTTGAGGCTGCTGATCAGTTTCATTTCTTCGGGCCTGAGGTTCAGGATGCCGTTTTCCTGAGGGGTTACCCCCAGCAAGGTGGAGAAGTCCACACCGGCAGGAAGGCCCATGGTGGCGGGTCGGGTGATCAGGGCTTTGTCTGCAGCAAAGGAACTGAAGGCCAGCACCTGGGGATTCTTCTTCAGAGCGGCTTCCAGTGCTTTGTTGGGCTGGGTTTCCCGGCTGACCAGGGCCAGGTGGGGAATGGTTCTGAGGGTGGCATCAATGAGGGACTGGGTGAATCCATTGGTGAGGGAGAGGGCCGTCACCAGCACCATCACCCCGACGGCAATGCCAATCAGGGTGAGGAGGTTCTGGGTGCGCCTCCTGCGCAGGTGCGAGAGGGCCAGGGTGAGAATGAGTCGCATGACGCCCTTAGCTTACCTGAGCCGGGTGAGAGCCGTGCTGTGGGTGTGCAGATGCAGCAGAATGCAGCAGGTGCTTCAGAACTGTCCAGCCAGCCGGTTGAGGCCCAGGTGCAGGGCCGTCACCCGCTGTCCTGAAATTTCCAGGTTGCACAGCATGGGCTGCTGTGGATCTGCAATTTCAAACAGGGAACCGCCTCTGGGTTTCAGGGCAATCCCTTTCCTCCAGGGACCTGTGAGGGTTTTCAGGTGAAGCTGTCCCTCTTTGCGGATCAACTTCAGGCCTCCTGGCTGGGTGAGCAGGGCAATCACCCGCTCCAGGCCTTTGACAGGTTCACCATAGCTGCGGGCAAACTGCAGGTCTTCCACGGGCACACCTGCAGCTTCAGTGGGTTGGATCTGCAGGGCTTCTTTGAAAAACTGTTCTCCCAGAGACATCACTTCGGGGTTCTCTGAGTTGGAGAGGGTGATCACTGCAGCACCCAGTTCCGGGCAGATGTGCATGGAACTGTTGTAGCCCAGCCAGCCTCCGGTGTGAAAGGACACCTGTTTTTCACCAAAGGGCAGCAACACAAAACCCAGTCCCATGCCCATCAGGTCAGGATTCACTTCAAACTGCCGGCTGTGCATCTGGTCATGGGATTCCCGGGTCAGCAGGGGAGAGGAGTGGGCCAGCAAGGTCCGGGCGTAGGCAACCATGTCGGTGATGCTGGCGTACACCGATCCTGCAGGTTTGACCACGATGTCCAGGTCTGGGGATGGTTTGTAAACAGCGCCAGATTTGGAGTCAGATTTCATGTAGGGCATGGCCCTCAATTCGGTGTTTTCGGGGCGTTGCAGGGTGGCATGAACCATGCCAGATTTGCGCAGCACCTCTGCTGTGAAGGTGGTTTCAAAAGGCTGTCCTGTGACATCTTCAATCAACTGTCCCAGCAGGGCGAAAGCATGGTTGCAATAGGCCCATCGGGTCAGGGGTGGGTAGATGGGGGTCAGGCCATCCCGGTAATACTCGGTGAGGGTGGGGGTGTTCTTCAGGGCTCCCAGCCCACCAGCAGGCAACAAGATGTCTTTCCAGGAACGGAAATATCCCAGCCCTGAGGTGTGGGTGAGCAGGTGGCGCACCCGGATGGGGTTGTTGATGTAGGGTTCAGCAATGGGAATGCTTTTCAGGTGTTTGCGGATGGGGTCATCCAGAGCAATGCGGCCTGCTTCCACCTGCTGCATGATGTGGATGGCTGTCATGGTTTTGGTGATGGAACCAATGCAAAACAGGGTGTCAGGCGTGACTGGGATGTACTTTTCCTGATTTGCCCGACCTGCCGTGTGCTGATACACCAGTTCGTTTTGCCACAGGACAGCCACGGCATTTCCAGCTGTTTTTGATTGAAAGGGTTCGAAAAGTTTCTGGGCAAGTTCAGGAATGTTCATGGGTTCTTTGCTCCTTGCTGTTTTTGAGGTCTCTGAGCATGTGGTGTTTGACACGCTCCAGCATCCAGCCTTCTTTGCTGTCCGGGGGAAGCAAAGCCTGGGTCACAAAATCTCCGTGCCTGTCCTGCACACCTTTTGGATGCAGGAACAAGCCCCTCAACCAGGCACTGCGGGCCAATTCCTGGGCCAGCAAGTCCAGTTCCTGTGGGTCTTCGGTGCGGTCCACCCGTCCGGTCCAGTCCAGCAAAAGCTCCTGAATTTCCGGGTGCTCTTGCAGATACTGCTGGTCTTTTTCCAGTTGTTCCGGGCTTTGCAAAGCGGGAAAACTGAGCATTTTGCCCATCAGTTGTTTTTCCCGTTGCAGGGCTTCAGGCGAAATTCGATCTGCAATCTGGTCCAGACTGGCTTTCCAGAATTCTGGAACTTTGGCTTCCAGCAGGTGTTGCAGGGGTTTTTCCTGTTTCAGCATCTGCTCGGCCCGTTGCTTTTGCTGCTGAAGTCGGGCAATGTCCCGTTCCAGTTCCTGGGTTTTCAGGTGCAGCATCTGCTTCAAAAGCAGTTCGGGCTCTAAGCTTTCCATCACAAAACGGATTTCATGGAGTTTCAAACCCAGATCCTGCAAATCACGAATCTGGCGCAGTTTGTCCAGGTGCGCCGGGGTGTACAGCCGGTATTGCCCTTCGGTGCGCTCGGGTTCCTGAATCAGACCCAGTTTCTGGTAATGCCTGAGGGTTTTGGTGCTGACCCCCAGCAGGGATGCAATTTCGCCAATTTTCAGCCACGCTTCTGGCATGCCTTTACCTCAGGGGCAGCATACAACCTTGTCCCACGGGCAAGGTCAAATTTCAGAAGGGTGGACCTGAAGATGCAAGTTCAAATGGGCCTCAAATGGGCCGGATTTCAATGCTGCACAGCGCATCTTTGAAGGTGAAACTGAAATGGTTGCGAATGAAATTCTGGATGGCTTCCAGGGAGGCCTGAATCTGCAGCACAAAAGTGGGTCGGTGCTCTTCTGGAGACAGCACGTTCAGGGTGTGCCCTTCTTGCTGGGCTGCACGGGTCAATTTGCGAATCAGTCTTTTCAGGCGGCGTTGTTGTGAATGTGGAAAGGTCATTTGCAAGTTGTGCACGGTTCAATCCTCCTGTCCATGGCATGGCCCCAAAACAATAAGGGTCTTTCAACATCTGGAGGTCAGGTGCAAGCACCTGAAGCCAGTCTGAAAGGGGGTTGTGCCAGGTACGGGGACAGTTTAAGAACCGAATGTCTTAGAATTGTTAGCTGTCCAGACACCCTGTCTCAATCAAGCTTTCATCTGGAGGTTTTGGCAGGCAGGTTGCAAAAACATTGTGTGATCCACAAAAATCTTTCAAAAGGCAAAGGGTCCGCTGTTGCAGACCCTCTGTCAGATGACCCAGATGCATCTCATGTTTGATGGTGGCATTTTACCTGAGAACGGTGAGCCTGACCTGACGCACACCCCAGGAGCGGGCTTCGCTGGATGAACGCATCCAGATGTCCACCTGTCCGTATTTGCGGGGATGCATGGTGTCTTCCACCACGAAAACAGTCTGGGAGAGCAGGCGGTTGTAATAGGAGGCCCCTTTTCCCAGCAGTTCAATTCTGACTTTGCTGCCGTAAGGGATTTTGCGCAGCATGTCCCGGCTCAGGGCCACAATGCCAAAACGGGTTCTGGCTCCAGTGGCTGTGATGTGTGGACTGCTGTCGGTTTGCCCTGAGAAGCTGTTGTAGGCGGTGGCTTTCAGGATAAAGCTGCTGCCACTGCGGTATTGGGCTGGAACCACCTTGGCCGTTTGGGCTTTGACGGGTGTCTTGACGGTCTGGGTTTTGACAGGTGCCTTTATGGTCTGGGTTTTGGTCACCTGAATTTGCTGCACAGCTTTGACCACCTGGGCTGGCTGGGCCTGTACGGGGGCCGGCTGGGTCAGTTCCAGGGCTTTTTCTGCCAGGCTGTCTGCAGGCAGGACAGGATCAAGGGGGATTTCCACCTTTAAGGATTTTTTCTCGGCTTCGCTGTGGGCGGGGGTGCTGAGGTTCAGCACACTGCACAACAATGCAGTCCCAATCAGGGTGAATCTAAGGGTGCGTTTTGCCATAATTCAATAGCGTCCTCTACCCACCGGTTGTGGGTGATGTAGATGCAGGTTGTCTGCTTTAGGGTCGATGCGTGCGAAGAAGGGGGTGCGGCACGCGTTTGGCTTTTCCCAAGGACCGATACGCCTTTGAAGCTCTGGCAATTCTAGACTTGCCTAACTTAAGTTAAGCTGAGCCTGTGAGCACAACCTAAGAAAAATAAGTTTTGTTACTCATTACATTCTCACAACACAGTTCATTTTGATGTTGAACGATCAGGAAAATGCTGCCTTGAACATGTAAAAAAAGATGATAAAACATTAAAACGAAAAATTAAGATTCTCATGAAAACTGAATTGTAAGGGTGCTTTTCTGGGTGTTTTTAAGGGTCTTAAGGGGTCTAAAGGGTGAAAATCCTCAATTTGACAAATGCAACTTGTCAAATTGAGGTCAGAAGGGGACAAATCATTTGAATATACTCATCGATCACTCATTATGTTATGGGTGAAAAATGAGAATTTATTCTCTCAGTAAATCTTCGTACACTCTCAAATACTGGGGAACGATATGATGCGGCTGAAAATGATCCACCGCCCTGGACCGGGCATTGAGACTCAATTTCTGGTGGAGTTTTTCATCTTGAAGCAGTTTTAACGTTGCATGGGCCATCCCGTCCACATCACCCACAGGACACAGGTATCCAGTTTCTCCCTGAATGTTGACCTCAGGGATGCCCCCGATGTTGCTGCTCACCACCGGTACGCCGCAGGACATGGCTTCCAGAGCCACCAGCCCAAAAGACTCCTGGCTGGAAGGGAGGAGGAACACATCTGCAATGCCCATGATGGTCTCGACCGATGGGTAAGAACCCAGAAAATGCACCCGACCCAGTACACCCAGCTTCTGGGCCAGTTCAAAGGCCCTGGAGCGGTCCGGGCCGTCTCCGACCATCAGCAGTCTGGATGGCACTTCAGTTTGCACCCTGGCAAAAAGTTCAATCACATCCAGCGTGCGTTTGACCCCTCGAAAGTTGGAGAGGTGAAGCAGGATTTTTTCTTCAGGATGGGCAAACCTGGCCCGGTATCTGGCATCTGTGTTGCGCTGGAACCGGTGAATGTCCACAAAGTTGTAAATCACTTCAATGGGCACATCCACATCAAAAAGCTCTTTGGTGTGGTTGGCCAGAAACTGCGAAACAGCAGTCACCCGGCCAGATTTCTGAATGGCATGTCGGGTGGAGTGTCTGAAGGCCGGATCCAGACCGACCAGGGTCACATCCGTGCCGTGCAGGGTGGTCACCACCCGGGTTTTTCCGGTGATGTCCTGCGCCATCAGGGCACTGGTGGTGTAAGGAATGGCGTAATGGGCATGGGTGATCTGGATGCCATGCTCATGGATCACTTCTGAGAGGGTGTTGGCGGTGTTGATGGTGGTCAGGGCCTGCTCAAAGAGGGGATACTCATAACGTCCGACCTGATGAAAGAAAACATTGGTGCAACAATCCAGGGCAGACAGCCGGAAAGGCTGGGCCGTCGAAACAAAATGCACTTCATGGTTGTGCTGGGCAAGTTCCACCCCAAGTTCGGTGGCCACCACGCCCGAGCCGCCTGCTGTGGCATGACAGAGAATGGCAATGTTCACGGCTCGATTATAGGCTTCCTTTGTCATTTTCAAAGTTGACCAGTGAACGATTGAGCATCGTGCAACTTCTGTTGCTGTAGTGTGATGTAAAAATGGTTGTTCTGGAAGATCGAAATTCTCGTCATGCTTGTGATTCGGGATGGTTCGGCGGGTGTTTTCTGTCTTTGTGCAATCTGGCGCAAATCTCCGGCATGTGCCCATTCCCATCACAAAACCAGCACAGAAAGGCCTCTCAGTGCACTTTTCAGTTCATCAGAGGAGTGCTGGCAGTGCAGCAAAAACTGTTTTTCTGTGGGTTTGAGTTCATGCATCAGAAATTGACCCAGCAGACCCTGATCAAGTTCCGCTTCTGGTGCTTGGCGGTTTCTGAACTGCCAGAATTCGCGGATGGTGGACCTGCCCAGCAACACACCCGCATAGATGATATTTCCCACAATGCCGGTTTGCTGCAGAAATCCGCTGTGGTGGTAACTGGCGAAAAAAGTGTTTGAGTCGAAAGGAACCTGCCTGAATTCGATGTTCCAGGTTCCATTTTCTCCATGCAGCATCGCATACTGGGCAGTTCTGGATCCATCCACTGCAAAGCCCACAGAGCCCACCGTGCAGAGGGTGGTGTTCCCCAGCCGCCTGATCTGCTGGCGTTGGTTGTGGCCTGCAAAAATCCAGCGGGCAGACACCTCAGAAAGCGTGCTTTTCAACGCCTGATCGGATTGTTTCAGGACCTCCTCGAAGGCATTTCTGGGGCTGCCATGACAGAAGAAAAGTTCTGGTAAACCTTTAAAGTGCAGGTTGAGGCTGCAAGGCCAGGCTTCAATCTCTGTTTTGAATGCTGCAAGTTGAGTGGCCCAGAAGCGCGCTGCAGCAAAACCCTCGCTGGTGTAAGCCTCCACCGGAGCTTGCCCCGTCAGGTGGTCCAGCAGCATGGTTTCATGGTTGCCTTTGAGGGTCTGGAGGTTTCTTGCTGCAATGAGTTGCAGGACGTCCGGGGAATGGACGCCCCAGTTCACATTGTCTCCCAGCAGAAAGATCTGGTCGGCTTCTTTTGCGTCTTCCAGCACCGCCTGAAAAGCCTGTAAATTTCCGTGAATGTCGGAGAGCACTGCAATTTTCATCGAAACCCCCATGTGTTGAGTATGTTGTGTAAGATGATGATAATGGTGAACATACTCATGGATTTTTGGGGGATCTGCAAATCGGGTATACTGAAGTGTTATCGCCCTTCTGGACCGGGCGTTTTTTCTTGCAGAGGTCACCATTATGACAACCCTACCCCATGAAATTCAGCGCAGACGCACGTTTGCGATCATCTCCCACCCGGACGCCGGCAAAACCACCATGACCGAAAAACTGCTGCTCTACTCAGGAGCGATCCAGAGCGCAGGTTCGGTCACCGCCAAACAGAACCAGAAGCAAACCCAGTCGGACTGGATGACCATTGAGCAACAGCGTGGGATCTCCATTTCCAGTTCTGCGCTGGTCTTCGATTACCACGGCTACCACATCAATTTGCTGGACACCCCCGGACACCAGGACTTCTCTGAGGACACCTACCGCACCCTGATGGCTGTGGACAGTGCCCTGATGATGCTGGATGCTGCCCGTGGTGTGCAGGCCCAGACCGAGAAACTCTTTGCCGTTTGTCGCAACAAGAACATCCCCATCATCACTTTCATGAACAAGATGGACCGTCCGGCCATGGATTTCTTTGAGCTGCTGGAGCAGGTGGAAAGCACCCTGAAAATCAAAGTGGTGCCCATGACCTGGCCCATCGGTTCTGGCCCTGACTTCAAAGGGGTGTATGACCTGCAGCAAAAACGGGTGTTCCTGTATGAACGCACCGAGCACGGCAAAAAACGTGCTCCCGTGCAGGTGGCAGATTTGTTTGACCCCCAACTGGAAACCCTGATTGGCAGCGACGCCTTGCAGATCCTGCAAGAACAGGTGGAGATGGTGGAAGGTGTGCTGGACCCCCTGGACCCCGAGATGTTCCTGAGAGGGGAGATGACCCCGGTGTTCTGGGGAAGCGCCATCACCAACTTCGGGGTGGAAAACTTCCTGGATGCCCTGGTGGAACTCGCTCCCTCTCCTCACGCCATCCAGACCACGCAGGGCAAACTGGAACCCACCGAGGAGAGTTTCACAGGTTTCATCTTCAAACTGCAGGCCAACATGAGCAAGCAGCACCGGGACCGCACCGCTTACATGCGGGTGGCTTCGGGCACCTTTGAACGTGGAATGGCCGTGACCCACACCCGCACAGGTCGGGAAATCCGCCTGTCGCGTGCCCACACACTGTTTGCCCAGGACCGCGAGAGCATCGAAGTGGCCTACCCTGGGGACATTGTGGGTCTGGTGAACCCTGGCGTGTTCCAGATCGGCGATGTGGTCAGCGTGAACCCCAAAATCAGGCTGGCAGACTTCCCCAGGTTCACTCCTGAGCACTTTGCCACAGTTTCTCCCAAAGATGTCAGCAAGCGCAAGGCGTTCAGAAAAGGCCTGGAACAGCTCTCAGAAGAAGGCGTGGTGCAGATTTTCTTCCCCACAGACGGGGCCAGAGATCCCATTCTGGGCGTGGTGGGGCAACTGCAATTCGAAGTCTTCGAACACCGCATGCTGGAAGAATACAATGTGCCTCTTGATCTGATGCACTCCAGCTACAAACTGGTGCGCTGGCTGGCCGGAGAACCCAGTGCTCTGGCCCGTTTTGCCAAACACGTTGAAGATGACCGGGGCCGACCAGTGATGCTGTTCAGAAACCGTTTTGACCTGGAATTTGCCCTGGAGCAGTACTCCGATCTGGAGTTCCTGCCCCAGCCCAAAGACATGACTGTCATTCAGGACTGATTTTTCCCATGCAGTTTGCAGCCCACCCTGGCGGTGGGTTTTCTTTTGCTGAAGACGCAGTTGTCTAGGTGGATTTTGGGTGATGTTATGAGGATGATCGAATCCCCATGAAAATTTCGGTCAGGAAGAATTCATTCTTGAGAGATGCAGAACCCTGTCTGTCTGAAAACCTGAAAAGCTTTTCAAAAACCGCTCCTGGGGACACGGGCAGACTTTGCTGTTTACCAGGAAATGGTTAAGCCAGAAAACCTTTTGTCCGATGAAGAAATTCCTGTATGCACCTGTGAAAAATTCAGGGTGATGCATTTTTTCTTTTTTCTCGAAAAATGCTGCAAAAATCTGGCAGATTGCTTTTGTTCTGTTGACGAATAAACTTAACCCTGCTACCTTACATTCACATCAGCCCAACTGTGTTTTACAAGGAGAAACCATGTCCAGATCTGCGTTCTGGCTCACTGCCCTGTTGACTTTAGGCGTGAGCACCACCTCTTGCAATGCTTTTCAGGCCCCTCAGGACACCACCCCGCCCAGCGTGTCCCTCAAGAGCAGCAGTGCCAGTGTCACCGAAAAAGGAGATTTGCTGCTGACCGCCACCAGTGAGGACAAAGACATTGCCCGGGTGGTTTTTTACGACAAAGGCAAAAAAGTTGCAGAGGTCAACAAAGCCCCTTATCAGGCCACCATTGCAGCCACAGCAGCCCTCAATGGAGACCACATTTACAGTGCGCAGGCCTATGACACCTCGGGCAATGCTTCGGTGTCTGCTCCTGTGCAGGTCAGTGTCAACATCGCAGACACCTCCATTGGAGAACTCCTCAACAACGGCACTTTTGCTTCAGGCAAAGATGGCTGGTGGACCAGTGGCAGTCCAGGCTGGGACGTGAATGCAGGAGAATCCTGCCTCACCATTGGCACTCCCGGTGCAAACCCCTGGGATGTCATCCTGGGGCAGGGTGGAGTGGGGCTCAATCAGGATGCCACTTATACCCTCAGTTTCACTGCACGGGCAGATGTGGCCACCGGATTCAAACCCCTCTTGCAGTTTGATGCTGCCCCCTACACCTCCTACTTTGCCACAGAAGTGAACGATCTGGGACCTGTGGCCAAAAATTACACCTACACCTTCCAGATGAAGGAAAAAAGCGATGCCAAAGCTGCTTTCCAGTTCCA
This sequence comes from Deinococcus roseus, assembly GCF_014646895.1. Taxonomy (NCBI): domain Bacteria; kingdom Thermotogati; phylum Deinococcota; class Deinococci; order Deinococcales; family Deinococcaceae; genus Deinococcus; species Deinococcus roseus. The sequence goes on along the minus strand of NZ_BMOD01000001.1, from coordinate 319,916 downwards.
GATGGGAGGCAAGGCAGCGACCAAAGTGTGCGTGTCCAACGTTTCCCTGAAAGGCCCCAAATTTGGCAGTGGTGGCACCACGGTTGTGGCAGATGACCGCCGAATTGTGCGGGTCAATCAGGTGGGTTACCTTCCAGACGCCCCCAAAACCGCCACCATTGCCCATGATTCTGCCACCCCACTGGCCTGGACCCTCAGCAAGGCAGGGAAAACGGTGGCCCAGGGCAAGACCAGGGTGTTCGGACAGGACGCGGCTTCTGGAGAGCACGTGCATCAGGCAGATTTCTCTGGTGTGACGGCCACAGGTGAAGGCTATGTGCTGGATGTGGCCGGCCTGCAAAGCCACCCCTTCAAGATTGGCAAGGACATTTACGGCAAGCTGCAATACGATGCGCTGGCCTACTTCTACCACAACCGCAGCGGCATCGCCATCGAGCAGAAATACGTTGGAGATGCCAAATGGGCCAGACCTGCTGGGCACCTGGGCCTTGCCCCCAACCAGGGCGACACCAGCGTTTCCTGCTTCGATGGCACGGACACCAGAGGCAACACCTGGGAAGGCTGCGATTACCATCTGGACGCCAGCAAAGGCTGGTACGACGCTGGAGACCACGGAAAATACGTGGTGAATGCAGGGGTGTCGGTCTGGACGCTGCTGAACCAGTACGAACGGGCCAGCAGAACCAGCACCGCCTCCCGATTCGCAGATGGCAAACTGCAGATCCCCGAAAACACCAACAGCAAGAACGACCTGCTGGACGAAGTGCGCTGGGAAATGGATTTCCTGCTGGGCATGCAGGTGCCTGCAGGCAAAACCCTCAAACTGCCCATAGGTGACCAGAGCGGAAATCTGGGTGCCCTGACCAGGACGGCTGTGGACGCTTCGGGCATGGTCCACCACAAATTGCACGATGTGGCCTGGACTGGACTTCCCACCCGTCCCGACCAGGATCCCCAGAAGCGCTACCTTTATTACCCCACCACAGCAGCCACCCTCAACCTGGCCGCCAATGCTGCCCAGTGCGCACGGGTCTTCAAAGGTGTGGATGATGCCTACGCTGCAAAATGCCTCACCGCTGCTGAAAAGGCCTGGGACGCAGCCCAGCGCAACCCGGACGTCTACGCCTACGACATCTTCACAGGTGGAGGCCCTTACAACGACAGCAATGTCTCAGATGAATTCTACTGGGCTGCAGCAGAACTTTATGCCACCACGGGTGCTGCAAAATACCTCACTTTCCTGAAAGCCAGTCCCCTTTACCTGCAGGCAGACAAAGACCTGACCTGGGGAGAGTTGACCCAGGCTGCCACCCTCACCCTGGCCACCGTCAAAACAGAGCTTCCTGCAGCAGATGTCAAAACCGCCCAGAGCAACCTGATTGCTGCTGCAAACAGTTACCTGAAGGAAGTGGACCAGCTTGGGTACAGGCTGCCTTTCAAAGCCGATCCTTACCCCTGGGGCTCCAACAGCGCTGTGGTCAACCGTGCCCTTGTGCTGGGCACCGCTTATGACCTCAGCAAGAACCGCAAATACCTGGAGGGTGCTCTGGAAGGCATGAACTACCTGCTGGGCCGCAACCCCATGGACAAATCCTATGTTTCTGGATATGGCAGCAGACCCCTGAGAAATCCCCACCACCGCTTCTGGGCGCACCAGGCCGATCCCAACTCTCCCGAAGTTCCTGCTGGTGCCCTGTCCGGTGGCCCCAACTCCGAGAGCTTCAGCGATCCTGTGGCCGCCAACATGAAAGGCAAATGCGTGGGTCTGACCTGTTACATCGATGACCTGGGGGCATGGACCATGAACGAAATCACCATCAACTGGAATGCTCCGCTTTCCTGGGTGGCTGCTTTCCTGGACAGCACTGCCGAGTAAACCCGACTTCGGAAATCAGCTTCTTGCTTCAAAGGGCACTGCAATTTGCTGTGCCCTTTTTGTGTTCCAGCTTTTATTGCTCCAGCAGCAAACCCAGGGCCAGCAGCAGGGGTTCTGTCCAGGCTGTGCTGGTAAAGGTCAGGTTGACCGCCAGACCATCTTCCCGAACACCCACGGGAACGGTGAGGCTGGGATAACCTGCCTTGGCAGGCACATCATAGCCATACCATCTGGGGTAGATCAGGGCGTCCAGTTGGTGTTCCTGCAACAGAAAATCAATGCCCAGGTCTCTGGAATACAGCACATCCAGCTTGCGGGACCGCTGGTAGGCCGGGTTGCTGAGGGTTCCTGTGGTGCTGTTGGCCGCCAGCAGCAGAACCTGACCGTAACGCAAACCTTCTTCAGGATGATCATCATAGAAATCAATCAGCTCTGGCAGAGAACGGGAACCCTGAGAAACGCCCGACAGGTAACGGTTCAGTCCTTCTTTGAATTCGTAGGTCAGCACCTCCCAGCGCCACTGGTGGCTGAGCTCAGGATGCGGATACTCCACATCCACCAATTCGATTCCTGCATCCAGCAGCTTCTGCAGCCCCCTGTCCAGCAGCTCTGCTTCTTCTTCGGTCAGCAGGGTGAAGCTGTCCCGGAAGATTCCCAGACGGGTGCCTGCTCCCACCTCGGGCAGTGGAGCAAGAGAAAGGGTTCTGGAAAGGGGATCTTCTGGATCCTGTCCCACCATGGCCTGAAAAAGCAAAAAAGCATCCTGCACAGAGTGGGCCATGGGACCAGCGGTGTCCTGACTGAAGGAGATGGGAATGATGCCTGTTCTGGACACGCTTCCCACAGTGGGCTTCAGGCCCACCACCCCACTGTGGTTCGCTGGATGGATGATGCTGCCACTGGTCTCGGTCCCAATGGTCAGAGGGGCCAGTCTGGCTGCCACGGCCACCCCACTTCCTGAGCTGGAACCTCCAGTGTTGTGGCCTTTCAGGTGGGCATGCTGGGTCTGGCCTCCCAGCGAACTGTACCCATTGGGCATGTCGATGGTCATGAAGTTGGCAAACTCGGTCAGGTTGGTTTTGCCCAGAAGGATGCAGCCTGCCTTCCTGAGTTGCTGCACCACAAAAGCATCCCTGGCAGGAAAGTGGTCTTTCAGGGCAATTGAGCCTGCAGTGCAAGGCACCCCCACCACATCAATGTTGTCTTTGACCAGGATGGGAATGCCATGCAGTGGACCACGGTTTTTTCCGGCAGCACGCTCCTGGTCCAGCATTTCAGCGGTTTGCAGGGCTTCAGGGTGCAATTGAATCACGGCATGAAGTTCGGGATTGAGCTGTTCAATGCGCTGCACAAAATGCTGGCAGAGCTGGACACTGCTGAAGTGACCCGCCTCCAGACCGTCCTTCAATTCTGTGACAGACTGCTGCTCCAGGGGTTTCATGGGGTCAATTTAACAAATGCATGAGGGGGCACAGTAAGGGTTCTTGCTTAGATGCAGCCCGGCGAGTCATTTTTTAAGCTGCAAGACGTGTGTTTTTTTGTTTTTTGTAACAGGGGACAAAAGGTCTGGTGTTTTCATGGAGATGTGTTAAGATATGAACACCAAAGACGGTAGAGCCTCGAAAAAAGGCGTATGGGACAACATGCGTCGGGCCGCTTTGGCGTTATACATAGAGGGGTGATCGTGTGAACATCTATAAAATCTCTGGACGTAACCTTGAAATCACCGAGGCCCTCCGCGATTACGTGAGCAGCAAACTTTCCCGACTGGACCGCTTCAACGAAAACATCACGGAAGCCCGTGTGGTGATGAGTGTGCGGGAAGCCCGAGATGCCCAGCGCAGAAACCGGATTGAAGTGCAAATCAACATTCCGGGTGGGATCATCCGTGCTGAAGAATCCAACAGTGACATGTATGCTGCCGTAGACCGCGTGGTGGATGTGCTGGAACGCCAGTTGCGCAAATTCAAAACCAAACTGCTCAAACGCCGCCATGAAGCAGCCCCTGCTGAACCCACCCTCCACGAGGTGGAAGATTTCCAGAACCCAGAAATTGTACGTTCCAAGCGCTTTGAAATGCGCCCCATGAGTGCAGAAGACGCTGCTGTGCAGATGGAAGCCCTGGACCACGACTTCTACGTGTTCCTGAACAGCCAGACCAGCCATGTGGCCGTGGTGTACCGCCGCAAAGATGGCCATTACGGTCTGATCGAGCCCAACATCTGAGTTTCACCCCCAGAACCTGAACTGACCTGAAACCCCTGATTTCAAATCAGGGGTTTTCCTGATCCCTGCCGTCACATCCCAGAGCACAATGGGTCTTTAGACCAGTGAAACAGAACCTCAGTCAAGAAAAGACTCCTTTGGGTCTGGTGGCTCTGGGAAGGCTGAGCATGTGACGGCCACGGGAACTTTTGCAGGTCCCGGTCTGTATCATGAAAGTGCAGCAACCCGACTTGACAACAAGCCTGCCACTGAGGTGCCTTCTGTGCTGACCCGGATCAAGCGTTATTTCACGGATTTCTGGACCAACCATGCTGCCCAGGTGCGAGACAGCGCCAACAGCACCCTGTTTGTGGTGCTGCTCTCGGCTGCATTGACAGTGTTTCTGGCCTTTGCAGATGGGGCAGGCAAAAACATCACCCTGGTGACCCTGCTGGCCAGTTCCCTGAAAAACATCAGCCAGCAGGCCTTTGACACCGTCAATTTTGTGCAATCTGGGGTGACCCTCCCACACCGCGATGGAGAAAAAGTCTACCTGATCGACCTGGACGATCAGGCGGTGCAGCAGGTGGCCGCCCAGCAAGCCCAGAAGCGCCACTGCGAATTCAAAGACGCCAGCAAATGCCAGGCCAACCAGATGCTGTACTTCAATCGGGAAGCCCTGGCAAGCATCCTGAACAACCTTTCCCGCTTTGATGAAAAGCCAGAAGCGGTTTTCATTGACCTGGATTTCTCATATCCCGATCCCTACTCCGATTCCCGGGCCCTGATTTCTGCTTTGCAAAAAGTTCCCTTCCCGGTCTTTTTGCCCTACCAGAAAGGCAGAGAAAACCAGGATGCCTTTGTGCTGGATGGCCGGATCCAGCACATCCGTGATTTCCCCAACCTGTGCTTTGTGAACCATGACCTGCTGCTGGACGAGGGGGATTTCAAAATCAGGCAACTGGCTGGCCCCAAAGCAGGCTATCCCTCGGTGGCAGAAGCCCTTTATCAGGTCAGCCGGGGCAATCAGGTCAAAGCAGGACAGCACACCTGCAACAAAACAGGACAGCAGGCAGCAAGTACACCCATAGAAATCAGCGCCCTGGTTTACAAAAAACTGGACCGCAACGCTGAACTCCAGTACTGGGACAGCCTGGAAATCCGCAAAGCAGCGGAGATCCTGCAGCATCCCACCGACCAGCACCTCTATGAACCTGGACTTGTGATGATTGGCCGCACGGACCGGGACAACGGAGACAACTACTATACCCCCATCAGCCCCTTTGTGAAAGTGCCCACCAGTGGGGTGGAGGTGCACCTCACCAGCCTGATGAACCTGCTGAACTACAACCATTTTGGCAAGGCTGTTTCAGGCATTTACATCCTGATCTTTGCAGCCATCACCCTGTTCATTTTGCAACTGGCTGCCACTTTGCTGGTGGACAGCACCCTGAAACTGAAAAACCTGCTGGGAGACTTCCTGGAAATCGTGCTGGTCTGGTTGCTGCTCCTGATTCCAGCCGCTGCCATCATGCATTACCAGGGGTATTTTCTGGACTACACGCTGCCTCTGGTGGCCCTTTACCTCTTGCGGACCTTCATGAAACTGCACAATCCAGAAACAGCAGCACCGACATCTGCTGACAGCACCTCAGACGGCACCTCAACCTCAGACAGCACTTCAGTCAGCACTTCAGGAAGCCCGGAAAACAGCGGTTCCAGTTCAACCGAGGAGGTACAAACATGACTTTTTTTGCAGCCAGAACCTTGCTGCTGGCTGCCTTGCTCTGTGCAGGAACAGCAGCAGCCCAGACCCTCAAACTGGTGGTGACCCCCAAAGCAGGCACTTCCACCCGGTACAAGATTGTTGATCCTGAAGGCCTTTTGCACTACTACACCACCAAACAGAACCTCATCCTGCGCAGGGGTTCACAGATCTGCGTGGACAAAGGCTCCTTGCGCTACGACCTTTTTGTGGACAACAAGAAAAAGCTCTCCAAATCCATGTTTTCTGACTCGGGGTGCGAAAAGGTGTGGGCCCCCTCGCCGTCTTTTGGAGAGGCAGTGGCCAACTATGTGGATGGCATCACCCGCTTTTTTCTGCCTTCGGACACAGCGGTGACCATTTCGGGGTCTTCCAAGGCCCTGAGCACCACCACCTGCTACGACATCAGCACCGATGTGGTTCTGCCTGCAGTGTACCCGTACGATGTGGTGGAATTGCCGCTGGATTTGCCAGACCAGACCGCGCTCTTGCTGCAACTCAAAGACCAGAACGACCAGACCATCAGCAGGCAGATGCTCACCCCTGAAGACAAGGTGGGCCTGATCCCCCTCTCGGAATTTCAGCAGGCCAGCAAATATGAGGTGTACAGCTACCAGAACTTCCAGCCGAAGTTGCTGTTTGAAGGCAAACTGGTTTTTGGCGACTGGCAGGACATGGATTTCAGCAGCATGGATGTGCAGGAAACCATGAACTGGTTGCTGGAAAGCCAGATCCAGCCTTTCAAGGTGGCGGTTTACAACCACCTGTCCCACCAGAACAATGCAGAAAGCCATACCATTGCCCAGCGGGTGGCAGAAGACATCCGTCAGGCTTACCTGGCTTACGACCCGGATGCTGCATTTGAGTGCAATGCCCTGCTGGACGAGAACCTCAAGTAGAGGTTCTCGTCCAGCCTTTCAGCGGATCCAGGAACGTGCCAGTTGCCGGTCTTTTTCGAGTTGCTCTTTGAGGGCATCCAGACCGGCAAATTTTTGTTCGTGCCGGATGAAACGCTTGAATTTCACCAGGGCCTCCTGACCATACAGGTCGCCCTGGTAATCCAGCAGGTGCACTTCCAGACGCACATCTTCGCCTTCCACAGTGGGTCTTTTGCCCACATTGGCAATGCCGTAATGGCTCTGCTCTGCTGCCACAAACTCCACAAAGTAAACCCCTCTGGGCAGCAGTTTGCCCTCAGGGACGGCGACATTGGCGGTGGGGAAACCGATGTGACGGCCCCGTTTGTCTCCGTGCACCACCACACCGATGGCTTCGTATTCACGACCAAGAAGCTGGTGGGCTTCCTCCACCTGACCACTCCCCAGAAAGCCCCGGATGCGGGTGCTCTTGACGGGCTCCCCATCGAGGCTCAGCATGGGCAGGGCAATCAGTTCTGGAGTGATGGTCTCCAGATCGGGCAGACCCCCACTGCGCCCCTTGCCAAATCCAAAGTCCTGGCCCACCACAATGGTTTTGGGCCGCAGAATGGACAGGTCCTTGAGGAATTCCTCCTTGGGACGACCAGCGAACTCCCGGGTGAAGGGCAGCGCAATCACCTCATCGATGCCCAGTTGCTTCAGCAGTTTCAGTTTTTCAGGCAGGGTGGAGAGGAAATCCACGCCCTGAATCAGCACACGGGTGGGAGGGTCAAAAGTGAACACCACACTGGGAACATGGTGCATTTTGGCCTGGGCAATCAGGGTGTTCAGCAGGCTCTGGTGCCCAAGGTGAACGCCATCAAAAGAGCCAATTGCAATCACGGTGTCCGTGTCGGGTCGCTGGGAGGGATGCTGGTAGGTGTTCATTTCAGGTGGACTCACCTTGGGTGTGATTTGGGGTGGAATCTGGGATTGTCAGTGCAAGGTCTGCAATCAGCAACTCAGTGTACAGGGAAATGGGGAAAAAGGGCAGGGCTGTGCAGAGGGGCAGAAGGCAGTAGGCAGAAGGCAGTAGGCAGAAGGCAGTAGGCAGTAGGGGCGCAGCGTGCTGCGCCCAATGGCTGGGATCTCAGGCAAAACCTGTAGGGGCGAGGCGGGCAGAGGGATCAACACGCGATCTCTTGTTATGCCCAAGACGCATGCCTCGCCCAATGGCAGAAATGTTCAATGGGAACCAGAGCCAAAAAAAGGGCGCAGCACGCTGCGCCCCTGCACTCGTTTTGTGAAACCTCAGTCCCGGTCCCCGTACCGCAGGAACGCTGGGATGTCGAAATCCAGCTGGTCCACTTTGCCACGGGTCTGGCGGGCCATGCTTTCGATGGCGCTGCGGCGCTGGTTTTGCACTGGAGATTCGTTGAATCCCGTGGCAATCACGGTCACGCGCACTTCGTCTCCGGCGTTTTCGTCGAAGGACACCCCGAAGAGCATGTCTGGATCGTCGAAGCCGGAAGCCTCGCGGATTTTTTCCACAATGGCGTTGGCATCGTCGAGGGACAGGTCATAACCGCCGGTCACGTTCACCAGGATGCGTTTTGCACCTTCGATGCCGCGTTCCAGCAGGGGAGAGTGCACTGCGCTGGCAGCGGCTTCCTCAGCGAGGTTGTCGCCGCGACCGGAGCCAATGCCCATCAGCACGGTTCCAGCGCTGACCAGCAGGTTGCGCACGTCTGCGAAGTCCACGTTGATCATGCCGTCCACGTTGATCACGTCGCTGATGCCCTTCACGCCGTAGTAAAGCACGCGGTCTGCAATCAGGAAAGCATCCCTGACGCTGACTTTGGGCCCCACGGTGGTGAGCAGGCGCTCGTTGTTGACCACGATCATGCCGTCCACGCGTTCAGCGAGTTTGGCGATGCCCTCTTCTGCAACCCGACCCCGTTTGGGGCCTTCAAAGCGGAAAGGGCGGGTCACGATGGCCACGGTGAGGATGCCCATTTCGCGGGCAATCTCTGCGACCACCGGGGCGCTTCCGGTGCCGGTGCCGCCCCCCATGCCTGCGGTGATGAACAGCATGTCGGTGCCGTCCAGGTATTCACGGATGCGTTCCCGGTCTTCCAGGGCGGCTTTTTCTCCAACTTCTGGGTCTGCTCCTGCACCAAGGCCTCGGGTCAGCCGGTCTCCCAGCTGGATCCGCACCTCGGCATGGCTCTTGGCCAGAACCTGTGCGTCGGTGTTCCCTGCAACGAACTCCACGCCTTCAAGTCCAGATTCGATCATGCGATTCACGGCGTTGTTCCCAGCTCCGCCCAATCCAATCACGCGTATCTTTGCTGCTTGCATTGCTTCTCCTTATCAACACATCCTACTCTATTTTTTTTGTGTGCCAAGCCCTGTATTTCTTGAAATTCCTCTGAAATCCTTTCGCAATTCAGAAGAAATCTTTGAAAATGTCCTTCAAACGGTCCAGAAAACTTTTGCCACCATCGGGATTTTTCTGGGGTTGAGGTCTGGGCTGGGGCACCGGGTCATCCAGCACGGTGGTGGGTTGAGGCACCTGGGTGCTGTTGGCTGTGGGAGTGGGGATGTGGTTGTGCACTTCCTGAGATGTTGGTGTAGGCGTGGGGATTGGAGTGGCGGGGACCGTGGCTTTGGTGCGGGTGGCCCCGGAAGCGAGGTGTTCGTCCTGCAGGTGGGCAAAACGCAGAAGTCCAATGGCAGTGGCATAGCTGGGCTTGGCCACCAGGTCTTTCAGTCCGCCCAGTTTGGCAGGAGAGCCCTGCCTTACAGGCAATCTGAAGCGGTCTCTGGCCAGTTCGCTCATGCCCTTCATCATGTTGGTGCCGCCTGTCAGGATCACACTGGAGGTGATGATCTCGATGGGGCCCAGCGCATGGTCGATTTCGCCGCGCACCAGCGCGAAAATTTCAGCCACACGGGGTTTGATGATGCGGGAGAGTTCAAAAGGAGAGATGCTGGTTTGCACGCCAGCCTGGGTGATTTCCAGCATGGCGTCCGGGTCTGCGAGTTCGGGGATGGCGCTGCCATAGCGTTTTTTGATGCGCTCGGCTTCCTCAAAGGGAATCTTGAGGATCTGTGCAATGTCTCCGGTGATGTGGTCGCCACCGATGGGGATCACTGCGCTGTGGCAGAGGTTGCCCCGGCGAAACACCCCAATGTCGGTGGTTCCGCCGCCAATGTCGATCACCAGCACGGTGTGGTCGTAGTCCTGCTGTTCCAGCACGGCAAGGCCAGCGCTGTACGCTTGCAAAACCAGCTGGTTGGGTGTGAGCCCGCTTTCCTGCACACAGCGGCGCAGGTTGGCAAGGGGTCCCACCGAACCCGTGACCATGTGAACGTCCACTTCCAGACGGACGCCCTGCATGCCAATCGGGTTTTTGATCTCCTCCTGACCATCCACGGTGTATTCCTGCGGCAAAATGTGCAGGATTTCCACGGTGGGATCAAGTGGCACTGCCTGTGCATTTTCAATCGCGCGTTCTACGTCTGCGCGGGAGATTTCCTGGTTTCTGCGAATGGCTGCTAGTCCGTGACTGGTGAGCGCTTTGATGTGGGAGCCGTTGGCGCTGACGAATGCTTCGTGTACTTTCACTCCTGCAACGCGCTCGGCAGCCGCAATGCTCTGCCGGATGGCCTGAGTGGTCTTGTCAAGGTTGACGACCACCCCCTTCTTGATCCCGTCGCTGGGAACGGTGGCTTCACCAATAACGTCCAGAACACCATCGGGTCCGACCTCGCCGATCACCGTTGTGACTTTCGTCGTACCGATGTCGAGACCTACAATGATTTGGTTAACACTCATTACTGGACGCTCACCCCCCAAGGGTAAATGTGGATGTTTTTACCACGCTTCATTTTGACACTGCTCATGTATTTGCGCAAGGAATCGACAGAATCCGCCCAGACGGTGGAGTCTTTGATTTTCATGCGAATGCCTGCTGGAGTCAATTCTACAACCTGAACGCCTTCTCGACGCAACAGGAAGGCAACTTCTAAGGCCTGTTGAATATTCAATTTGCCTTCTGCCTTGATCAGGGGTCCCACACGGGGGGCTCCAGGCAGTTCCACACCATCCACAGACAGCACCACTTCGTGGCTGTCTTTGAGGAGTCTGGCGACTGGGACGCGCTCCACGATGCTGACTTTCACATCGCTGGGGAAGATCTTGGTGACTTTTGCGCTGAGCACCCAGGGCTCTTTCTCAAGGGCTTTCAGGCGGTACTTTGCAATCCACAGCCAGGGATCTCCGGGATGGCCCTGCACAAGGTTCAGCACTTCGCTTTCTTTGAGGTGACTCAGGCCCGTGATCTGGGTTTGCCGCACCGGCAGAATGAACCAGGACGCCACCAGCAAAGTCACGGTGATGAGCATGAACACCAGAAAGCGAATTATTCCCACACTTCGTACTCCATTTCCAGCGGGATGCCAATTTTTTCGCGCACGATGCGTAAAAGTTCCAGCACATCTGCAGCGGTGGCCCCACCCAGGTTGATCACAAAGTTACCGTGCTCGTGTGAGACCATGGCATTGCCGACCCTTAAGCCTTTGAGCCCGGCCTCGTCGATCAGCTTGCCTGCACTGACCCCGTTGGGGTTTTTGAAGGCACATCCTGCGGTTCTGGCTTTGGGCTGGCCTTTGCGGGCATTGTCTGCAAAATCCATTCTGGCCTGCACATCTTCGGGATTGGATGGGGTGAGCTTCAGGCGCACCCGCGAGACCACTGCCCCTTCAGGCAGACCGCTGGAACGGTACTGGTAAGGAAAATCGCTGGGATGGTGCACGGAGATTTTGCCCTGGTAAGCAATTTCCAGGCAGTACAGGGCGTCCCACATCTCACCGTAGCGGGTGCCTGCGTTCATCCAGACCGCTCCGCCAACAGTGGCAGGAATGCCGACCAGACCTTCCAGACCGCTTAAACCCAGTTTCTGCACCTGACGGACCAGGGCAGGCAGGGCTTTTCCTGCACCAATCCAGCCGGTCACATGCAGTTTTTCATGGGACAGTTCAGGATCGCTCTCCAGATTCACCTCTGCGAGGGTGCCTTTCAGCAGCAGGACCCGTTCTTTCACGCCAGCATCGCTGACCACCAGATTGGATCCTCCCCCCAGAGGGCGGTAAGGGGATTGCATGGCTTCCAGAAGCTCGGTCTGGTCGTGCACGGTCCAGACTTCGGATTCTCCTCCAACCCCCAGAGTGGTGAGCTTGGCCAGCGGCAGATGGGACACCTTGATCATTCGAGCAACCTCACAGCAATGCGGGTGACATCTCCGGCACCCAGGGTCAGCAGCAGGTCGTTGTCCTGCAAAGAAGACAGGGCTTTTTCGATGGCCTCTTCAAAAGTGGGGGTGTACACCACCTGCAAGAAACCCAGTTCCTGCATGCGGGCCAGGATCAAACCCGAGTGGATGCCCTCAATGGGGGTTTCGCTGGCCCCGTAGATGTCCAGCAGGATCACCTCGTCTGCAGCGGTGAGGATGGTGGCGTAGCGTTCCCAGGAGAGCTGGGTGCGCTTGTAACGGTGGGGCTGGAAAATCACCCTCACACGCCTTCCGGTCTGTCTGGCAGCTTGCAAGGCGGCCTGCACTTTGGTGGGGTTGTGGGCGTAGTCGTCCACAATCAGGGCACCTCCGCGTCTGCCGATCTCCTGCCAGCGTCTGCCTGCTCCCCTGAACTGCGAAAGGGCCAGGATGGCTCCCTGAAGGTCGCCTCCCAGTTCTCCCACCACACTGAGGGCTGCAAGACTGTTCAGCACGTTGTGGTTGCCCAGCAGGGTCAGGTGCACCCTTCCCACCAGAACCCCGCGCACCAGCAGGTCGTAACCCTGGCTCTGGTCTGTGGATTCGATGTTGAAGGCCTGATAATCCCCGTGGCCAATCCCGTAAGACACCCGGTTCGGGTGATGGGCCGTAAAGGCATCCAGGCCTTCCCAGTCTGCGCAGTAAATCAGTTGCTGTGCATTGTCCACATACTGCCTGAAAGCGGCATGCAAGGCTTCCACAGAGGGGTAATAATTTTCGCTGGCCTGACCGTCTGGAGAAACATGGTCGTCTTCCAGATTGGTCATCACGGCCATAGAAACCTTCAGATGCTGGAACTGCGGATCAGATTCATCAATTTCAGCAACGAAAGGACCTGCACCCAGACGCACATTGCTGCCCTCAAAGTCAGGAAGCACACTTCCCACAAAAGCACTGGGGTCGAGGCCTGCCCCAATCAGGGCCACAGCGGTCAGGCTGGTGGTGGTGGTTTTGCCGTGCGTTCCAGCAATGCCCACACTGGCAGGCGCTCCCTGCATCACCTCATCAAGCACCTGGATGCGCTTTAACACAGGGATGCCCAGTTCTCTGGCCTTCAGCACCTCAGGTTCAGTCTCCCGAATGGCGGTGCTCAGAATCAAAGCCGAAAGGTCAGGAGAGATGTGGTCCGGGCTGTGCTTCTCGAAGACTTCAATACCTTCTGCGATGAGCTGTTGACCCATCTCGTTGATTCTGGCGTCACACCCGGAGACCTGGTGTCCCTGGGCTTTCAGCAGGCGGGCCAGACCGCTGACCCCGATGCCGCACACGGCCATCAGGTGGTAGTTCATCACAGGCCTCCTTTGATGCGCAGCACTTCATCTGCCAGACGGGACACCGCACCTGCGGGGGTGAGGGTGGCAGCGGCTTCCCGCATCTTCTTGCGTTTCTCAAGAGGAACCAGTTCCTTGAAGACCTCTCCCAGTTTAGAAATCTGGGATTCTTCCACCACCCGGCCTGCTCCTGCAGTTTCCACGGCTTTTGCATTGAACAACTGGTGGTTGTCTGCAGAGCTGGACAGCGGAACAGCAATCAGGGGTACGCCATAAAAGGCCGCTTCTGCCAGCGTTCCACTGCCCGCACGGGTGATGGCGAGGTCTGCGCAGGACCAGGCAGCGGTGCTGTCCACATAACCTGAAACTTTGTACCAGCTCAGGTGTTGCACTTTGGGCACCATTTCGGTGAGCCATCTGGGACCTGTGGAGTGAATCACCTGAATGCCGTGTTCTCCACACAACCCTTCAATGCCGCAGGCCCCTTCCAGGGCTCCGGGCACAGACTGGTTCAGGAACAGACTGCCCTGAGATCCTCCCATCACCAGCACGGTGAGCGGCCCTTCCTGCAGGTTCAGGCGGCTGAGGGCTTCCTTGCGGTCCAGACGCCTTTCCCGCACCGGCATGCCCACCCATTTGGATTTGCCTTCCGGGAGGCCCTGCACTTTCGGGTAGGCGGTGGTGACACTTTTGGCACGGCCCAGCGCCAGTTTCTGGGTGAGACCCAGCTTGGCATTCTGTTCGTGCAGCACGGTGGGAATGCCCAGAGACTGGGCAGACAGCACACCAGGCAGGGAGGCATAACCTCCGAAACCAACAACAACTTTTGGTTTGATTCGAATCAGGGCATTGCGGGCCTCGGTGAAGCCTTTGGCTGCCTTGAGGACTTCCATGGGGTTGGGTCTACTGCGGTCTATCTTTCCAGCACTGACCCCGTAAAAAGGCAGGTTTTCCTGTCGGGCAATCCGCTCTTCCATGCCCCCCTCCATTCCCAGAATGGCCGAGGCATGCCCCCTTTTTGCGAGTTCCTGAGCGAGGGCAACCGCAGGATAAATGTGTCCTCCGGTTCCTCCAGTGGCGAGTACGATCGTGGGCTGACTCATCGCCCTATACCTTATATGTTTTGCAGGCCCAAATGCTAGAGAGGGTTTTTCACATCTGGAGCTGTCAGCCAGACCGTGACATGCCTGCTGCAAACCAGCGCAAGACAGGCTTTTTGGGCAGACTGGATCATGAAGCTGGATCATGTGCCTGCTCTTGAAACCCTGCTTGCACAGACCACTGCCTGAAGATCAACTGAAGCACTTGGGGCAAAAAGACCACAAAAAAGACCAGGGCCAAACCCTGGTCTCTGAAGGTCTTGAATTTACAGGGCTGCAGCGTGCTCGGGATTGCTGCCCTCGGCCAGGCGCACTTCACGCAGGGCAGAGTGAATCAGACCAAAAGCAATGCCCATGGCCAGCTGTGAACTTCCCCCATTGGAAACCATGGGCAGGGGAACCCCCGTGACCGGGAAAATGCCAATCGCCACACACAGATTGACGAAAGCCTGCCCCACAATCATGAACATGGCTCCGGTGGCCATGATGCTGGCTGCGTGCAGGTGCGGCCTGAAAGTGCCTGCAGAAACCACCATCTCCGATGCCCCCAGTCCCACATAGGCCACCAGCCAGTAGGCCAGAATGATCATGGCCACCCCCAGAAAACCCGTGGCAAAAGCCACGCTGGCAATGATCATGTCGGTGTCTTTGGCGGGAAGGCGGGGCAGACGTCCATCCACACCCTGGCCCCAGAGTCCGCCCCGTTCCATGGCTTTGCGGGCCTGTTTGACCTGATAGCCGGAGTCCTGCGAGGTGTCCTGGCCTTTGACGGTGTTGACGTGCCCGAAGAAGCGCTCAACAATGTAAGGGTTGCGTTCCAGGTAACTGCTGGCAAAAGGCAGGGCCAGCAGGAACAGGGACAGGATCAGGGCACTGATGCTGGTGAACCGCACCCCGGCAGCAAACATCATCAGGATCCCCGAGGCGAAAATCAGCACACTGGTTCCCAGGTCAGGCTCGATGATCACCAGACCCACCGTGGCCATGATCATCAGGCTGCTCTGCCACAGTTTGGCATTCACCCCTTTGCGGGCAAAAGCACTCCCCAGCTGCATGATCAGGGTCAGTTTGGCCAGCTCGGAAGGCTGAAAGCGGATGGGGCCAAAGTCCAGCCAGCGTTTCACATCACTGGCGTTTCCCCCTTCACCCATCACCATCACCATCACCAGCAAAACCAGGGAAATCACCCACATGAAAGGGGCAATGCGAATCACCCCTTTGGGACGCATCAGGGCAAAAAGCCAGGTGGCCACAAAGGCGATGGTGGTCTGCATGCCGTGTCCGATCAGTTCTCCGGGCATGGCCGTGGCAACCCCCACCAGTCCCAGCACCGCAAGGATGCCCTGTGAGAGCCATAAAAGTTGGTGGTACTGGCGGCTTTTGAGGGTCAGGGCGGGTTTCAGGGTTCCTTCGTATAACACGTGACTGCCTCCCGGAAAGCCCGTTCCCGATCCTGGTAATCCCTGAACTGGTCGAAACTGGTGCCCAGCGGAGCCAGCAGCACCGTTCCACCCTGGGGAAGTTGCAGGGAGGCGGCTTTCACAGCTTCCCTGATGGTAGCATCCCCACTTTCCTCAAAGATGACCTGATGGGGAAGGTTAAAGGGTCTGGCAAAAGCCTCTCCTGCTTCCCCGATGCCCACAATGAATTTGACTTTCTGCTGCACCACGTCCTGCAAGGGTTCCAGTGCAGCACCTTTGTCTCTGCCTCCCACAATCCAGGCGATGGGGGCTTTTGCCTGTTCCAGCGCAGATTTCACGGCAATGGTTCGGGTGGCAATGGAATCCACCACATAATCGATGCCCTGGTGGCTGGCCACCAGCTCATTGCGGCCTTTCACGGCTTTTGATTCCAGCAGGGCTTCACGCAGCACTTCTGGCTGGACGGTTTTCTGGATTTGTTGCAGGTAACTTTCCACGGCATAAACAGCAGCCTGGGCATTGGCAGGATGAATGCCTCTGGGCAGCTCTGCTGCATCCAGCAGCACATCACCCCTGAGCAATTTGATTTGCTCGGGTTTTCTGGGGAAGGAGAGGATTCTGGCCCTGGCCTTTTCTGGCACTTTCAATTCTTCCATCACCACAAGGGTGTCGTCTGAAAGCTGGTTTTCCTGGATGCGCCACTTGGCAGCGTGGTAGGCTTCCACAGTCTTGTGGCGGTCCAGATGGTCGATGTCCATGTTGGTGATCACGGCCACATGGGGTCTGAAGGTGTGAATGCGTTCCAGCTGGAAAGAGGAGATCTCCACCACGGCCACCTCTGCATCTTCAATGATGTCCAGAAAAGGCGGATCGAAATTCCCACCGATGAGTGCATTCAGGCCAGACGCCTGTAAAAGCTGCGTGATCAGAACGCTGGTTCCCCCTTTGCCTGCTGTTCCGGTGATCCCAATGACCGGGGTTCTGCGGGTCAGAAAACCCAGTTCCAGCTCTCCAATGACTTTTGCTCCATTGGAACGCAATTTTTCCAGGTCAGGATGGTCGATGGGCACGCCGGGGGCTGCAACCACCCAGGTGTATTTCCGGTCCACAGAGCCCTCTCCAAAACCCAGTTCGGAAACCAGTTGCAGGTCTGCCTCCTGGGGTTTCTGGTCAATCCATTCGGCATTCCAGCCGAGCTTTTTCAGGTACCTTGCCACACCGCGCCCAGAGCGTCCCAGGCCATAAATCAGGGCGTTCATTGACCCTTCCCGAACAGGCCCCAGGCCAGGGCTGTGAAGACCGCAGTGATGGCAAAGAAGCGCCCGGCCACCTTGCCTTCCTGCCAGCCGCTCAGTTCGAAGTGGTGGTGGATGGGGGTCATTTTGAAGATGCGCTTGCCTCCGGTCTGCCGGAAGTAAGCCACCTGCAGGGACACACTGAGGATTTCCATGACGGGAACAATCCCTGCAATGGGCAAGAGCCAGGTGTGGTCATACAGCACATAAGCACCTGCTGCGAGTGCTCCCAGCGCGTGAGAACCCACGTCTCCCATGAAGATGCTGGCGGGTTTCCAGTTGTACCACAGGTACCCGATGATGCACCCGGCCATGATCGCCACCACAGGAGAGGCCCCCAGCAGCGGCAGAATGATGATCAGGGTCACGCCAGCGCAGAGCCCATCCACTCCATCTGTGAAGTTGAAAGCGTTTACCGCCCCCACCATCACGAAGGTGTTGAAGATCAGGTCCCACCAGAACACCCAGTCCACGGTGGTGGGGTGGGCCAGTCTGGCTGCAGCGATGCCAAAAGCCAGACCCACAGTGATCTGCAAAGCAATTTTGTAGCGGGCCATCAGGCCGCCCCGCTCTGCCGCCCCGGTCAGTTTGGCCCGCACGATCATGTAATCGTCAATCAGACCAATGATGCCCATCAGCACGATGCTGAGGATCAACACCACTTCCTGGGGTTTGACGACCCCAATTCCAGATTGCAGGTAATTGAAAATCCACACAAACAGCAAAGCCACCACAAAAGGCGCACCGCCCATGGTGGGCGTGCCCTGCTTGACAAGGTGGGTCTGGGGACCGTCTTTGCGCACGGTCTGGCCCCACCCCCGCCTGCGGGCAATGCCCAGAAAGAGACCCACAAAAAACCAGGCGGCAAGAGCCCCCCAGACCACATTGAGAAGATGGCTCACAAGGCACTCCCGACCGCGTTCAGCTCAAGATCAAAACGCTGAAAAAATCCGTCTTTACAAACCAGCATGACCTGATCGTACACCACGCCCCAATTGCATTCCCGTTGCTGGTCCAGCTTCCAGCTTTTCAGCAGGGTGCCGTCCAGGGTTTTCAGGAAGGCGGTCTGGCCTTCCAGGGTGAAGCGTTTGTTCTGCACCTGCACGGTGGGCACCAGTGCTGTTTCCACACCCCCAGGCACGGCGACCAGATGTGGACCATTGCTTTTGCGAACCAGAGAAGCCACACCTTTGTCCAGTTTCCAGAGCTTCTCATCGGCCAGCACGAAATCGGTCTGGTCTACAGACAGCACATCCTGGATGAATCCTGGAAAGCGGTACGCCGTCAGGTTGCCTTCTGGCGTGAGCACATCTCCGTTGTCCAGGTAGACCAGATTGGCACTCAGGGCCCTGGCCCTTCCCAGAGGACGCACATCAGAAACCCCCTGAACTTTCAGCACCCAGCTGGATGCGGGCAAGCTGGCATACAAATCTTCTTTCCACCAGGCCAGTCCAGAAACAGGAGCAGGCAGGGTGACTTTTTCCAGTTCATACCGGGGACCCTGCAACACATACACATTCCGTCCATACGCCCAGGCCACCCCTCTGGAAAAACTGGACACCACCAGTCTGGGCCCCTGATTCACCTGGCTCACCCAGGGCGCACAGGCCATCAGCAAGAGGGGCAGCAGGGCCAGTTTTTTAAACACCAAACACCTCGCGCACAGCCTGCACAGCCTGTTCCAGGCGGATGCCTCTGGATGCCTTGAACAGCACCACATCTCCAGCCCGCACCTCGTTTTTGAGGGTCTGGATCAGGGCCGCCATGTCGCTGTGGGGATGGGCAGAAAGCTGCTCTGCAAACTGACCCACACTGAACACCAGATCTGCATTCTGCTGGGCATGGAGGCCAATGCCGCGGTGGTACTCTGCAGCGTTCTGACCCAGTTCCAGCATGTCTCCCAGCACCGCCACCTTGCGCCCCGAGTAATGTTTGAGGTTTTCCAGGCTGGCGCGCATGGAAATGGGGTTGGCGTTGTAGGTGTCATCAATCACCGTGACGATGCCCGGATGCACCCGGAAACGGCCCCCTGGAACATCCACACTGCGGATGCGTTCTGCGGCTTCCCGCAGGTTGAGGCCCAGTTCGCGGGCAAGACCCAGACCCAGCACGGCAGCTTCTGCCACCACCTGTGAAGTGGTGGGCACCGTGATGGCATCTCCCAGAAACTGGAAATGGCACTGGGTGGGTTCAAATGTCAGGTTCCTACCCTGAAACGTTCCATGTTCCATGCCATAGGTGGGAACGCCTGGATAAAAAGCTGTGCAGCGCTGGCTCACCACACCCAGTTTTCTGGCCTGCAAGATGCCACCTTTTTCGCGGGCCACATTTTCCACGGTTCCCAGAAATTCCAGATGGGCTTCTCCGACAGCCGTGACCACGCCGTAATCTGGAGAGGTGAGTTCCACCAGTTCCTGCATTTCCCCGATGCGGTCGATGCCCATCTCCAGGACCAGTGGGGCAGGTGTCTGTCCTGCATGTTCCAGCAGAAAGCAGGCAATGGCGTTGAGGGTGTTGAGGTTGCCTGGGGTTGCCACCCCATCCACAGCGGCCCGCACGTACTCTTTTGCAGTGGTTTTTCCAGCGCTCCCGGTGATGCCAATGACCGCCTGGTCATGCAAATCACGCTGGTGCCTTGCCCACTGCCTCAGGGCCGCAGTGGCATCTGCCACCTGCAGACCCCTCTGGACATCCTGATCGGTGAGGACAAAAGGAGCCCCTTTTTCCAGGGCCTGCGCAATGAATTCGTTTCCGTGACGGTTTGCCCCTTGCAGGGCAGCAAAAGCCGTGTTTTCATCACAATCCTGGGCCACGAAGGTGATCCGCTGTGCGGGTCTGGCCTCAGGATGGCGCTTTGCATCAAAAGGAAACTGCTGGGGATCAATCATACAGGCCACATCCTACCGCAGCCACATGAGGAAAAAACAGACGGTGGCTGCAGATGAAATCTGCCTGGGACCGTTCTCTCAGGACAGCAAAAAACCGCAGCAACCATGCTGCGGTTCTGTGGCCGAAAAGGGTTATTCCAGGGTCACCAGATAGTCATACAGATCCGGTCCGCCAGGATGCACTTCGACCATCAAGTCAGGGAACTGCTCTTGCAGGTCATTCATCAGGCGGTCTATTTGCTCCTGGTCCACATTGGGACCCGTGAAGATGGTGGCCACCGTCTGGTCTGTGAAGGTGGTTTTCAGCATTTCCAGCACCGCCTGCTCGGGGGTTTCCCCTGCAAAGACCAGTTCATCGTCTTTCAGGCCAATAACCCCACCCTCCTGAATGTCCAGGCCGTTCAGTTGCACAGAACGGGAAGCACGCGTGACCTCCAGGGTGATCACCCGATTGGCACTGTCCTGCATGGATTCCAGTTGTTCTTCTGCACTGGAGAAACTGGAAAAACCAATGGCTGCGCTCATGCCCTGTCCGAGGGTGCGGGTGGGCACCACTTTCACATGGCCTCCCAGCAGTTCTGCAGCTTTCTGCGCGGCCATGATCACGTTCTTGTTGTTGGGCAGGATGATGATTTCTCTGGCGGTCACGGATTTTGCAGCGTCCAGGATGTCCTGCACGCTGGGGTTCTGGGTTTGCCCACCAGAAACCACCCTTGCCCCCAGCGAGCGGAACACCTTGACCAGACCGTAACCGCTGGCCACCGCCACCAGACCGCTCTGGGGCAGGTCCTCTTCGGCACGGGTGCTGGCCCCGGCCATGGAGAGGATTTCGGTGTGCTGTTCGCTCATGTCTTCCACTTTGGTGCGCACCATGGTTCCGTGTCTGGCCACAGTTGCCAGCAGTTCATCGGGTTCGTTGGTGTGAATGTGACCCTTCACGAATCCCTCTGCGCCCACCACCAGCAAACTGTCTCCGTACGGGGACACCAGTTCACGCACTTTTTCGATGGGGAGCGTGCAGTCTTTCATCAGGAATTCGGTGCAGTACCCGAACTCTTCGTGCTCTATGCCCTGTCCAGCATAAGATTCAATGGTGGGCGCAGCAGGCAGAGGGCGGTCCTGCAGGTAGGCCAGCATGCCTTCCAGAATGTACAGGTAACCCTGTCCTCCACTGTCCACCACACCGGCCTGTTTGAGGGCAGGAAGCTGGTCCGGGGTTCTGGCCAGAGCCTCCTGACCCGCTTGCAGGGCACATTCCAGCAACCCTTCCACAGTGGTTGTCTTGGCTTTTCTGGCTCCAGAAGCCACTTCACGGGCCACCGTCAGGATGGTCCCCTCGACGGGCCGCATCACGGCGGCATAACCCAGTCTGGAGGCCTGTTCAAAAGCTGTTTTCAGGTGCTCCACCGTCACATTTTTCTGGTCCCGGATGGTTTCACTGAAGCCCTTGAACAGCTGGCTGAGGATCACGCCACTGTTGCCACGCGCACCCAGCAGACCGCCATAAGAGATGGCTTTGGCCACCCCAGGCATGCTGTCCTCATCGCAGGTGTCGAGTTCCCGGCGGATGGACTGCATGGTCAGGTGCATGTTGGTTCCGGTGTCACCGTCAGGCACCGGGTACACATTCAGGGCATTGACCTGCTCTTTGTACACCCCGAGCCAGTCGGTGGCGTACCTCAAAGATGCTGCAATTTGCTGTGAAGACAGGGTCTCAGGCATGGCTCACCCCCACGGCATGCACGGTCACTCCGGCCAATTCGATGCCTGCATTTCTTTTGATGAACTCTTTGACTTTCTCTTCGATGTTGCGGGCCACAATGGGAATGTTGACCCCAAAGGCCACAATCACGAACAATTCAGCGCTGTACTGGCCATTGCTGTCTTTCTTGATGGCAACCCCCTCAGAGGCCTGTGCCCGCCCCAGAATCTTGCGGATGCCGTCACGGATGTTGGCAGGGGACATCCCCACCACGCCGGGAATTTCATGGGCGGTCAGTCCAATCAGGGCAGCCAGTGCCCCTTCGGTGATGGTAATGTTTCCTTTCATATCAACCTCTTATGACTTCAGAGTATACCGGAGTCTTGGCTTCTGGGCAGACCACAGCCATCTGGCAGAGGGTCAGGTAAGATGCATGGAGATGCTTTTTGCAGTTTATGGCAATTGATGAAGGAGTGGTCATGAAAAAAGGTTTTCCTGGAGCAATTTTAACTGGACTTCTGGTGTTGCTGGCTTCCTGTGCTCCAGCGGTCACCAGCACACAGGCTCCTGCCATTTTGAGGCAAGCCCAATCCATCCGTGTTCCGCATGGACTTTACTCTTTTTCAGTGACCCATTCGGTACGGGAACTCACAGGTGATCCAGACACCTTTGCACAACTGCACCCAGAGGCTGAAATGACTGCCATGGCAGGGGATCAGATTGCCCTGGGAAATTTCACTTCACGTTTCAAATTGTCAGATGGATCCAAAGAAGATGTTCTGAACATTCACCTGGTGAAAGTCGAGGGAAACCGCAAGATCCTGAGCCGCACGGATGAACGCATCGTTTTTGCAGATGAGTTGACCCTGACTTTTGAAACCCAGAACAGGGGGATTGGGTATTCAGGTGATTACATTCTGGAAGTGTCTTTTGACTCTGGGTTTAAGAGAAAACTGCGTCTGTCCATCCTGGAAGCCCTGAACTGAACCTTTGCATGTTTACAACAAAAGCTTCATTTGTTCCCAGAAGCGTTCAAAGGGTGAAATCAGGGTTTGAGGTTTTGATAGATCATCTAGCCTATACCATTTGCATGAGCTTGAAATGAAAGTTTAAATGCAGCATACTGTTCCAGAAGTCCTGAAAATGGACAGCAAAGGTGGTTTATGCTTAGAAATTTTGTATTGATGGCTCTGGTGGTTGGTCTGGCTTCTTGCGCTCCTGGAGCAACTTCTTCTTTGAACCAATCAAAGAATCCTTATTCTGCTGCAGCGCGCTACGAGACACTGAGCAGCATCAAAGTCAAGCCTGGAGAAACCACATACGCCACGGTTTCTTACAACCCCAAATATCTGGATGGTGATTTCAGCAAAGCGGTTGAGAACAACGTTGTGGAACCAGATTACCCCAAGGAAGGTGACATTTACGCCGGATCTTTACAGGGCATGTTTGACGTCATGTCCATCAGCCCCAAAAAAGATGTTGACATCAGCATTGCTTATGTGGAAGCCCGCAGAGAAATTGGGAAAGTAACTGTCACACCTGGGAATTACTACGACAACATCCAGTACAAATATTACGATTCCATCGAAGTGACCTACAAAATCATAGTGGCAAAGTCTGAAGAGTACATTCCTTCCATGTACACCCTGGACCTTCGCAACAATTTCAACAGCCAGCACAAATCTGTGATGCTGTTTCTGAAAATCGAAGGGCAGGACATTTCGAGTTTGCTGGACGATATTCTCAAAGATGATGACGGGCCAGAAACACCTGCCCCTTCCAAACCTGAAGAGCCTAAATCTGGTTCTGAAACCAAATAAAAGAACACAAAAACAATAAAGCGAAGGAAACCCCTTCGCTTTATTGTTTTGATGCTATTGTTTTGATGCTTCTGAAGTTTAAATCAGAACCTGTTGCAGGGCCTGTCCAGGTTCCATAAATTTCAGCCCAAAGGCTTCTGCCACACCCTGGTTGGTGCACTGGCCCTGGAAGGTGTTGAGGCCTTTCAGCAGGGAGGGATTGGTGGCAAGTGCGTCCAGTCCACGGTCTGCCAGCTCCAGCGCATAACGGATGGTCTGGTTGGTGAGGGCGTAGGTGCTGGTTCTGGGCACAGCTCCGGGCATGTTGGCCACGCCATAGTGCACCACACCATCCACCACGTAGGTGGGGTCATCGTGGGTGGTGGCATGGATGGTTTCCACGCAGCCCCCCTGGTCCACGGCCACATCCACAATCACACTGCCGGGTTTCATCAGGGAAAGCATGTCGCGGGTGATCAGGTGGGGGGCTTTGGCTCCGGGGATCAGCACGCCACCAACCACCAGATCTGCGGTGGCGATGGTTTTGCGGATGTTTTCCTCGGTGCTCATCAGGGTGACCATGCGTCCCCCGAAGACATCGTCCAGGTACTGCAGGCGTTTGTGGCTCACGTCCAGGATGGTGACCTGTGCACCCAGGCCCATGGCCATTTTGGCTGCGTTGGTGCCGACCACGCCGCCGCCCAGAATCACCACTTTGCCGGGTTCCACACCAGGAACGCCGCCCAGCAGCACGCCCAGACCGCCATTGGGTTTTTGCAGGTGGTAGGCTCCGGCCTGCACGGACAGGCGACCTGCGACCTCACTCATGGGGGTGAGCAGGGGGAGGCTGCCGTCGTTCATCTGCACGGTTTCGTAGGCCACTCCGGTGGTGCCGGTTTCCAGCAACCTGTCGGTGAGGGCCTGGTCTGCAGCAAGGTGCAGGTAGGTGAACAGCAGCAGTCCTTTTCTGAGGTACTGGTATTCCTGCTTGATGGGTTCTTTGACTTTGACCACCATGTCTGCGCCCCAGGCTTCGTCTACCGTGACAAGCCTTGCGCCAGCAGCGAGGTATGCGTCGTCGGAGATGCCCGACCCCACACCTGCACCCTGTTCAACCAACACCGTGTGCCCACGGCGGACGAGACTGGCAACGCCTCCGTCGGTAAGGGCCACACGGTTCTCTTTGACTTTGATCTCTTTAGGCAAGCCGATGATCATACTGACCTTCCTTCTCAGCACTTCTGGGCAGGTTTTGCTGGACCAGAAGTCTGGTATTGCGAAAGCAACTGTGGTTCACTGTGGTCCACACCAGAGTGTGTATCCTGTATACAGATTGCTTGGACTTCAAGATAACCCATTTTCCATGCAAAAGGGAAGATGGAAACCCTCCATCTTCCCCTGTCTGTGCTGAGACCAGAATGCCCTGTTTAAGTGTTGTCATTACACCAAAAACAGATGGGCCTCGATACACCAATTGTCAATGAAAAAGCACAATCAGGCTGTCATGAATATCAAGTTTCAGGCATAACCATGCAAGCCATGCACTCAGGCTTTCTTGCGCACCGGAACATGAATTTCGGTCAGGTGGTCTTTTTGGTCTTCACCAAAGTGCAGATAGGCTTCCCGCATGTGCCCGGTGCGTTCATAACCATGCTGCTCCAGAAAGGCCGCCAGTGCAGCGTAGGCATCTCCCAGATCTTCATAACTGCCTTTGTGCAGCACCACACCCATCTCAGGGGTGGCTTCCTGCAAGTAACAACGAACGCCTTCTGCAGTCTCGATGGGAGCTGCGATGGGAAAAACCAGTTCCAGTGTGAACGCCTCCATGTCTCCATAATCGCCATACCAGACCACGGTGTCGGGTCCTGTGCGCGTTGCAGGATGCTGGGCCAGATGGCCACACAGGCGGTCCCACAACTGCTGCATGGGAGCGGTGACGTGCTGGTAATCCTGCGCGGTGCCCTGGGCAGAGAGCACAAAACGTTCAGGGATGCTGCGGATCTCGGGGCTGTACATGTGAACCTCCTTCAACTTGTGTTCCAGACGTGAAATTTTGGATTGAAGGTGTTCAAGCTCCTCCCGCAGTGCAGCACGGTGCTCCTCCAGGAGCAGCAGAAAATCTGCTCTGGACAGCCCCTGGGTCACCTGACGGATGCGCTCCAGAGGCATCCCCAGATCCCTGAGAGACAGAATCTGCTGCATTTTCTGCAAATCTCCAGCGGTGTACACCCGGTAGTCGTTGTCTGAGATGCGACTCGGAGACAGCAGGCCCAGTTCGTCGTAGTGCCTGAGGGTCCTGAGGGTCACCCCTGTGATGCGTGCAAATTCACCGATCTTGAACATGGCTTCACCCAGAAAGAGGTTAGGGGCTCACGTTGCGTGAAGGTCAAGCCCGGCCCTTCAAGATCCGTGCCAGACCCGCAAAACCCTGAGCACCCCTTCAGTGACTTCTGCAACAGCCACCAGTTCATTTTCATGCAGGACCACAAAACGGCCCTCCTGATCGTGCCTGATTTTCTGGCCTGACCGCAGCCGTTTTGCCAGTTCTGCGTCCACCTCCAGAACAGGAAAGTCCAGGGCTGTCAATTCGCTGTATCCGGTGGCTTCTGGCAGTTGTTCCAGGGACACACAATCCTGCAGGTGGTATTTTCCTGCCCTGGTGCGCACCAGTCCTGCAAGATGGGCTGGCATGTCCAGGGCCAATCCCACATCACGGGCCAGGGCACGGATGTAAGACCCGGAACTCACGCTGCAACGGACCACCAGCACGGGAAAATCCCCCAGTTGTTCTGGAAAAGGGAAAGCCTGGCCAGATTCGGTGATGCTCCATCCTTTTTCTGCAGGCCCAAAACGCAGGTGTTGCATGTCCTGGGTGCTGCTGATTCCCAGCAAGGTCAATTCATGCAAGGTGATGGAACGGGCAGGAAGCTCAATGGAACCGCCCTGTCTGGCAATGTCATAAGCCCGCACTCCACCCACCTGAATGGCACTGAACTGGGGTGGAATCTGCTGTTGAGGTCCCAGAAAGCCCTTCAGAACCTCCTGGATTTTTTTGGGATTGGGCAGGGGAGAAGGGGTTTTTTCAGTGATGGGGCCTTCAGCATCCAGGGTCAGGGTGGCTGCACCCACAGCAATGAAGGCCAGATAATCTTTGGAGTCTGCCTCCATGAATTGCACCAGTTTGGTGGAATCCTCCACGCACAACACCAGCACTCCGGTGGCAAGGGGATCGAGGGTCCCGGTGTGGCCAATCTTGCGGGTCTTCAGCAATTTGCGGGATCTGGCAACCACATCGTGGGAGGTGAAATTCAGGGGCTTGTCCACAGCGTAAATGGGCATGGCAGTAGGCTACAGGAACAGGCTTCCCATTGGAAGCTTTCTGCAAAGATTGAGGGACTTTGACCCAATCGAGCACAACAGCAAGGGGTGTCTGATGGTGGCAGATGCCAGGAATTGAACCCAGCAGTAAAGTGAACTTGAAATTTCAAAGATTCCTGAAATTTCAGAAAAGAGTGTATGACCCCGCCACAGGACCAGTTCATCCAGCACGTGACCAGGGTGTTTGAAGCCCAGGGAGCACAGCGCATTCTGGGTCTCCTGCTGGGAGCCCTGCTGATTCACCCGAAAGGCCAGATGAACGCCCAGGAACTGCAAGACAGCCTGCACGTTTCCAGAGCGGCCATCAGTCAGGGATGCACCACCCTGACCCAGATGGGCTTCATCGAAAAAGTACGGGTCAAAGGAGACCGCAAAAGCGATTACCGCCTCCGGGAAGGGGTGTGGGAAAAAGTGGCCATGCAGGGGGTGCAGAAACTGCAGATGTTCATCGAGGTGGCGGATTTTGGTTTGCAACTGGCCCCCAATGACCGCCTGAGCGACATGAAGGCCTTTTTTGAGTTCTGGCAGGAAGCCTACCCCAGAATTCTGCAGGAGTGGCAAAGCAGAAAAGGACAGCCATGAAAGTGATTGAGGTTCAGCATCTTGAAAAAAAGTATGGGCGTTCCAGAGGCATCCAGGACCTGGTGTTTGAGGTGAGAACAGGGGAGGTGTACGGGTTTCTGGGACCCAACGGATCAGGCAAAACCACCACCATCCGCACCCTGCTGGGCATGCTGAAACCCACCTCTGGACAGGCCTCCATTCTGGGTCTGGACATCAAGCGTGACACGGTCAAAATCCGCCAGAAGGTGGGCTACCTGCCCGGAGAGCTCAACCTGTACCCCGAAATGACCGCCCTGGAAGTCCTGCGTTACTTCGCGGATCTGCGTGGCATGAAAATGGACAAAGAGGTCCACGACACCATCGAACGCCTCAAACTGGACCCCAGAAAAAAGATCCGCGACCTCTCCAAAGGCAACAAGCAGAAAATCGGCATCATCCAGGCCTTCATGCACCACCCGGAAGTGCTGATTCTGGATGAGCCCACCTCGGGTCTGGATCCCCTGATGCAGTACGAATTTGACCAGATCATTCTGGACAGCAAGAAACAGGGCAAAACCGTGCTTTTAAGTTCACATGTGCTGGCAGAGGTGGACAAGACCGCAGACCGGGTGGGCATCCTCAAAGAAGGCCGCCTGATTGTGGAAAGCACCATGCAAGAGTTAAAAAGTCATGCTAGACAGCAGATTGAGGTGGAGTTTGCAGCTGTTCCACCAGCGGAATCCCTCTCAAACATTCCAGGCATCACCGAAACGCAACTGCAGGGCAACAGGGCCATTTTCACGGTTTCAGGCAAGATGGACGCTTTCATCAAGACCCTCTCCAGGTTTGAAATCCTCAGCCTGAGGTCCATGAGTGCCGATCTGGAAAGCCTTTTTATGGAGTACTACCGGGAGGACCAACATGTTCAGCGTGTTTAAAAACACCTGGCTGCGGGCCAGAAAACCCCTGATCTTCTGGTGCCTCGCGCTCTTTCTGTGGTGCCTGGCTGAACTCTCCCTGTTTAAAAGCCTGATCTCCAGTGGAGGCATGGACCGCATGCTTGACAGCATGATGGGCAACATGCCCCCCCTGCTCAAGCAGATGTTCTTCAGGATGGATCTGGTGACTGCCCCTGGATACTTCAATGCCAGACTCCTCAGCCTGACTTTGCCTCTGGTGCTGATCATTCACGGGATCAGCCTGGGAAATGCAGCCATTGCAGGAGAAGAACAGCATGGGCAACTGGATTTGCTGCTCTCCAATCCGCTCAGCCGTACCGGATATTACCTGGGCCGTTTGCTTGCCATGGTCAGCATGCAAATGCTGCTGGTCGGGGTGTTCTACCTGACCTGTGTGCTGTTTGCGCCTGTGCTGGGAGTGGAATTCAAAGGTGCACATTTGCTGGATGCTTTCAGCAGTGTGTTTCTGCTGGCCCTTACAGCTTCCACCCTGGCCCTGATGGTGGGCAGTCTGGTGCCCCATTCTGGTGTGGTGATGGGAACGGCCAGTGTGATCCTGCTGGCCAGTTACCTCCTCAATGCCGCAGCCCCGGTCAATCCCGACCTGAAGGTGTTGCAGTCTTTCTCGGTGTTCTACTATTACAACGACACCTTGCCCATCAAAAACGGTCTTGACGCCAGCAGTGCCCTGGTGCTGGTGGCCATTGCTGTGGTGCTCAGTGGGATTGGGCTGATGCGGTTCAACAGTCGGGATCTGAGCAAGTAGTGTGATCTGGGGTTGCTGGCAGGCGTGCCTGTCTTGTGCAATGCGAGGAACTGCCACGTGGTCCCTCTGCACGCTCGCCCCTACAGGCGCAACGCCAATCTTTTTTGCTCTCGACCCTGTGCTCTCGGCCCTGTGATCTCGGCATCCACATGCCTCCCCTGCCTTTCTGCCTGCTGCTTTCAGCATTTCCCCTGTCCCCAAACCCACATCCACCCTGTATGATGTTTCGGTGACACGCGTTGTGTACTTCATCAGCGGAAGCCTCTTTATGGCACTTGGTGTTTTCTTTTACTTTGTGTTTGCCAATCCTCTGCTGGACGGAATTCAGGTGCTCACCCTCTACCGCATGCTCGGAGCCGCCTACGTGGGCCTCGGGTTGATTGCCTGTTTTGCCAGACCCAGCACTGGACTCAGTGTGGGACTTTCCGCAACCCAATTGCTGCTGGTGGCCACCCTGGTTCCGGCCATCCTCAGCAAGTACCTGCAGGGACCCACCACCCAGGTGGTGTGGCTGATTTCGGGGGCTTCTGGCCTGCTGGCCATCCTGAACCTGCTTTTCATACCTCGAAGGGAGTTTTGATGCCCAGATTGCAAAAAATTCTGGCCCAGGCGGGCGTGGCCTCCAGAAGGCACGCCGAAGAACTGATCCAGGCTGGAAGGGTGACCGTGAACGGCAAAGTGGCCCAGCTGGGCCAGAGTGCAGAATTCACCGACCAGATCGCTGTGGATGGCAAACGCATCCAGGTTTCAGAAGGCCACAAGACCTTCCTGCTGTACAAGCCCAAAGGGGTGATCACCACAGCGTCAGATGAAGCAGGCCGCAAGACCGTGCTGGACCTGATGCCTGTCATTCCTGGTTTGCACCCGGTGGGCCGTCTGGACCGCCTGACCGAGGGCCTGCTCATCCTCACCACCGATGGGGACCTCACCCTCAAACTCACCCATCCCAGATACCAGCACGAAAAGGAATACCGCATCTGGTCGGAAGAAGAACTCACCAACCAGGATCTGGCCCATCTGGAAGATGGGGTGGAACTTGAAGACGGCATCACCGAACCTGCCAGGGTGATCCGTGCACCAGAAGGCCTGTACCTGACCATCCGGGAGGGTCGCAACCGCCAGGTGCGCCGCATGATGGATGCCATCGGCAAACCGGTGCGCCGTCTGGTGCGGGTGCGGCTGGGAGGCATGACGTTGCGGGGCGTAAAACCCGGAGAATACCGACAGCTCACCCAGCGTGAAATTGAAGTCCTGATGCAGGAAACCTGCAGTCCCCGTGAACGCACCCGCTTGCATGAAGAGTGGGATTATGTAAAATACGGTTTCGGGAAGAGACATGGTCGCGCGCAGATGCGTGAGGAAAGTCCGGGCACCGCAGGGCAGGATGCCACGCTAACGGCTGGGCGACGAACAAACCAGCCTCCAAAGGGCCGAGGTGTGAAGTCGACGGAAAGTGCCACAGAAACCAGACCGCTGTCACGTCCGCGCAACGCGGAGCGGGATGTCCGAAACGGAACCCGCCGCAAGCGTTGACAGTCAGGGTGAAACGGTGCGGTAAGAGCGCACCAGATCCCGGAGCGATTCGGGGTGCTGGTAAACCCCATCCGGTGCAAGGTCCGACAGTCGGCGAGGAGCTGCCCGCTCCATTGACCCGCAGGATGACCGCTTGAGGCGTCTGGCGACAGGCGTCCCAGACAGATGACCATGACCTGCTGGGCCATTTCGACCCGGCAGGGACAGAACCCGGCTTACCATCTTCCCGACCCCCGCAAGGGGGATTTTTTTTGGAGCGCTCAGCTGATGGCTTTCTCAGCATCTTTTGACTTGCGTTGCTTAAGATAAAACATGTTCCGCAAATTGAAACGCCCAAATGTGCTGACGGCGCTGCGTATTGTTTTGATCGTGCCCCTGTGTCTGGTGTTCCATTCCCAGCAGGTGGGGGCTCTGTGGGCCAGCCTGGGCTTGCTGGCCGCGATGGGCCTGACCGACCTTTTTGATGGTTATTACGCCCGCAAATACAATGTGGCCCACCGTGAAGGCGAACTGATGGATTCCATGGCAGATGGTTTTGTTCGCCTGAGTGTGTTTTTGCTTTTGCTCTCAGACCACCTGATTCCCCTCTGGATGGTGCTGATGGTGATGTGGCGGGATCTGGTGTCCTGGTCCTTGCGTTTCATGGACCTGGCCCGTGGCCGCGACGAGGTGCACAAGCGCATCTCTGGCAAGATCAACGGCCTGATTCAGACGGTGGCCATTGGGGGCATCCTGATTGCCCTGTTGTGGGCTGCGAGTGTCAGCCATCCCATCAACCTGCTGCTGGTGCAACTTTTCATGCTGGCTGCAGTGGGGACAGCACTGTGGTCCACGCTGGATCTGCTGTTCACACACAAGCAGGCAGTCAAGGCTTTTTTGCGGCGCTGAAATGTGATGTACCGGTTTGAGGATCACCCCTGTTTTGCTTTTTGCAGGTGGTAATTGAAAATCTGCCTGAACATGCGCAGCCTGGCCTTTGCGCCCGAAAGCAGCCCCTGCTTTTCTTCCTTGGTGACCTGTGAAACGCCGTGCAGGGTCACGTAGGTGATGCCCATCCGGGCTTCTTTTAATGCATCTGTGAGGGCCACCTCGATGGCATACCTCAGGTGCTCAGCATGGGGCAGATTCAACAGGATGTCTCTGGGAAGCACCCGCTGACCGCTCCAGTGGCGGGTCATCCAGGAGGCCAGGGTGGTGCTGGCCCGTCCACCTGAGAAGAGCCCCACGGTGGCCTGTGCTTTGCCTGTCAGCACCGGGGCAGCAAGCCTTTGGAGGTGTTCTGCAGTCAGGCCTTGCAGGTCGGCATCCAGAAACATCAGGTGTTCGGTGGTGGCGGCCCTGGCTCCAGTCAGCATGGCCCCGGCTTTCCCAAGGTTCTGAGGAAGCTCAATCACTTCTGCACCAGCTTTTCTGGCCAAGTCTGCGGTCTGGTCGCTGGAGGCATCGCTGACCACCAGCACGCGCCCCAGTCTGGATGCCAGTGCTGCTTCAACCACACGGGCAATGTGTTTTTCTTCGTTGTATGCAGGAATGATCAGGGTCAGGACTGCAGGGTTCCCGGTCATGGTTTCATTGTGCCTTTTTCGCATGAGTTGCTGCAGAGATGGGGTTTGTTCCGAATTCGAAGGTAAAGCAACCTTGACATTTTGCTAAAACTGTTTTACCTTGAGTCAAGCAAGCTTTACATTGATGATGAATGCGAGTTTGCTCTGGGTTTCTCGCTCTTTGCAAGATTCCTGCAACACCCCTCAACTTCATCAGGATCCCACCGCACAGCAGGGCAACCCCTGTTGCAGGTTGGGCGTACCTGAAAGTGAATCCTCAGAAATGGAGGCCAGCAGATGGTCAAAATTGAAAACCTCAGCAAGTCATATGGCAAGGTGAAGGCCCTCAAAGACGTCAGTTTTCAGGCCCAGGATGGACAGATTTTTGGTTTGCTGGGTCCCAACGGGGCAGGGAAGACCACCCTGCTGCGCACCCTGGCCACCCTGCTCAAACCCACCCAGGGCACTGCAACTGTGGCCGGGTTTGACATCCGCAAAGATCCCGAACAGGTGCGCAAAAACATCGGGGTGGTCAATGGAGGGATGGGGCTCTATGATCGCCTGACCGGACGGGAAATCCTGCATTACTTTGGGGGTTTTTACGACCTGAAAAGACCCCAGATTGAAAAACGCATTGCAGAACTCGATGGTTTTCTGGACCTCAGAGAAGTCCTGGATCGCCGTGCAGGAGAGTTTTCCACCGGCATGAAGCAAAAAATTGTGGTGGCCCGTGCTGTGATCCACGACCCCAAAGTGCTGATCCTGGATGAAGCCACCAACGGTCTGGATGTGGTGGCAAGGCGCGCCCTGCTGGATTTCGTGAAATCCTACCGTACAGGCGAAAAACTGGTGCTGTACAGCACCCACGTCATGGAAGAGGTGGAAGAACTCTGCGAGAACCTGGCGGTCATTGACCACGGAAGTTTGCTCTTCAATGGCAGCCTGCAAGACCTGAAGCTGAGGACCCGCAAACCCCGACTGGAAGAGGCCTTCTTTGAACTGGCCAGAGGAGTGAGCCATGCGTTTTGATTTTGTCCTGCACGTTCTGGGCAAAGAAATCCTTTCCACCTGGCGCGACAAACGCACCCTGATGAGCACCATTTTGCTGCCCCTGATCATGATTCCGATTTTTACTCTGGGATTTCCCCTGATGCTTGGGAAGGCCTTTCAGGGTGAGGAACAGGCCCGCCAGAAGGTCGGAGTGGTTGGGATGGAACGCATGCCACAGCAACTCCGCAGTTTTCTGGAAGAAGACAAAAAAGTGAATGGCAAGGTGGTTTCATCTGGGGTGGAACTCATTCCCACGGCAAAGCCCGTTGAAGATGTGCAGGCTGGAACCCTGGATGCTGCCCTCTCCATCCCGGACAACCTGCCCACCGATGCTGGCGGAATGGCTGCCACCATTCAGATTTACGTCAAGCAGAACAGCCTCAAGAGTGTAGGTGTGATGAGCAAGCTGGAAGGGGCTGTGAACGCCTACAAAGACATCCTGGTCGAGAAGAAGCTCACGGCCTCAGGCCTGAACCGTCAGGTGTTGACCCCCATCCAGACCCAGACAGTGGATGCCAGCACCACCGCAGAGAAACGCAGCGGACAGCTGGCTTTCATCATCCCGATGTTCATTCTGCAGTTCATTCTGGCTGGCGCACAGCCCACAGCCATTGATTCCACGGCAGGTGAGAAAGAACGCGGCACCTTTGAAGTGCTGCTGGTGTCTCCCATCCGCAGGCTGGAAGTGGTGCTGGGCAAACTGGGGGCGGTGACGGTGTTTTCGCTGGTGAGTTCCATCTTCAGTGTCACAGGGTTGGTGCTGGCGGGGCTGGCCTCCAAATTCCTCTTGCCGCGCCTGCTGAACGAACAGGAAGGTGGAAAATCGGTCAGTGAGGTCTTTGGTGGAAGCCTGAACCTGGACTCTGGCAGTTTGCTGCTCCTGATGGGTGTGGCACTGACTGTGGCCTTGCTGGTGAGTGTGATTGTGCTGACCATCAGTGTGTATGCCCGCAACTTTAAGGAAGCGCAGACCTATCTGGTGCCGTTCTCCCTGCTGGTGGTGATTCCTGCAGTCGCTCTGCAATTCTCGGATTTCCTGAAAGCCAGTGTGGGCCTGTATGCCGCTCCCCTGATTGGTTCGATGATTTCCATCATGGACATTGTGAAGGGGGCAGTGAAACCAGACATGATGGCCGTCACCTGCGTCAGCAACCTGCTGTTCACCGGAATCCTGCTGCTGGTGGCTTTGCGGTCTTTCTCCAGAGAAGAAGTGATTTTCCGCAACTGAGCGACCAAACTTCTACACAACAGCGATCTTTCAAACCCTTTATGGAAGCTTCCAGGCTCTGAGTCTGGAAGCTTTGTTGTTGAGCAGTTGTATCAATTTATCATTTGCCTGTCATTTTCAAGTTTCGTCGCCCCAGGAGATGCAGGAAGGTTTAAAGCCCCGTTTTTACGGAAAAGTCAAGAATGCTTCCACCTCAAAGCGCAATGCGGTCTCTGGGTGTGAAAGGTTTGGCAGAATTTTGATGATGTGTTTCAATTCGGAAAATGTTTGATGAAAAAATCACATTGCTGGAATGTGCACAATTGGGGAAGATGTCCTGCTGCATGGACAGGTGAATTTGCTTTGTGTGCTGCACTGGCATGCAAAATGCATTTGTCATAGTAGCGTGACACAAAAACACCTATAACAGAGGGGAGAAGAGGTGTCTGGTGTCCGGTCTGAACTTACCTTCGTTGCATGCACTGCCGCAAACCCTCTTGATTCCTGGTGCCTGGGACAGCCTGCTGCGTCACCCGGTCAGACAGCTTGAGCGTGAACTGCTCAAACTTGAGGGCGAGACTGCCCGCATCCGACTGGCCCAGTTGTATCTGAGGCAACACCGCTGGGAAGACGGCTGGCGTTGCCTGCAACAATCCAGCCACCTGCTGGCCCGTGCCGAGAAACTGGGGGTGCTTTTGCACCAGTCCCGCTGCGACGAAGTCATCGCCGAGGGCAAAGAAATCCTCAACACCTGGCCAGGGGCCACAGACATGCTGGAAGTGGAAGCCTACGGACGCATCTCCTGGGTGATGGGTGTGGCCATGGGCCAGCAGGGGCATCCCCGTTCCAGAGAGTTGCTGGAATCTGCAACACGCACCTTCTGTGTGCTGGGGATGGATTTGTGTCAGGTCAAGCTGGATCTGGCCCTTTCTTTGCTCAAGCTGGGGGATTTTCAGGGATCCATCGCCGTGTACCGCCAGGTGATGGAGGCTTCCCGCAGGATCCGGGATGCGCGGATGTTCGAGCAGGCCGTTGCCGAGTGCTGCTGTGCCATGATCTGTGCCGGGGAATACGATCAGGCTTTTCTGGACAGCATTTCCAGCAGGCCCCTGCGCACTTCCCTGAAAAGCCTGATGCAGGCCCTGTTTCAGCGCACTTCTTTTTCGGAAACAGCAGAAGAGCCCCTCAAACCGCGCGATGCTTATGCTGCACTGGCACAGATGGTGCGCTGGACAGAACGGGCGTTTCAGGAGTTTCACCTGGGGCATTTTGTGGATGCCCGCAAAACCTCTGAACGGGTGTTGCAGACGTTTGAGGTGGTTCAGCAGGCCAGACGGGGCACCAACGCCAGTTTTGACGTGATGTATGGGATTGCCCTGTACATGAAAGGCCTCTGCGAGGTGATCGTTCGTGACCTGGACGGTGCAAAACACTCGCTGGAAGAACTGGGGCAATTGAATTTGCAAAATCCGCTGGTGCGCTGCCTGCGTGGGGTGCTGGGAGCAGAACTTTCCAGCATTCGCCGGATGGTGTCCCAAACATACCCCACCCAGCAGGCTTTGCAGGATGTGGCTGCATTCTTTCAGCGGGGCTCAGAAGGCTCGCAGGCTTTTCTGGCCCACTGGCTTTTGCGTTTTGGCATTGGGGTGCTGGTGGCCCTTGAGTTGCTGGGAGAGGGTACAGCAGCCACCTACACTGCACTGGCAGAGGTGCTGTTCATCACGCCCCTGGGGGCCTTCCACAATTTCAGGATGGTGAACCACCCTTCGGCAGGGGCCATTTCCAGCAGCCTCTATGAGATTCTGGAGGTGCACCGTGCCCAGGAACCCAAGCACGAGATGCAAATTTACCGCCACCGCATCACCATGCGGGAAAATGGCTATCCTCCCATCACCTTCAGTTTGATTGTGGACCATCTGGTCAAAGGCTACGGCGCAGATCTGGGAGAGACTTCAGATTTGATCTATCTGAAACGCCATTTGCCTGAGAAATACCAGAAATTGAAAGAAGCTGTGCCTTCTTCCAATGGCGTTACCGTTAACTAGGGGATTTCCCTTATAAGGTTCATTTTAAATACTCATTAAATTTTTCATTCGATTGAGACAGTAAAAAATTCATATGTAAGGAGAAAACACTACAGAACCGATGGACCCTGAACCGTCCTTTTGTAGTAACACAAAACTGTGAATTCAGGTACCATCTATCTCGGGTTGAGCGTATATCACTCCCAACCCATACCCCTGTATCAATGCAAATGTAGATTTCTACATGGGCTGGAAAACCTTAACTGCACAGAAA
Source organism: Deinococcus roseus (assembly GCF_014646895.1). Taxonomy (NCBI): domain Bacteria; kingdom Thermotogati; phylum Deinococcota; class Deinococci; order Deinococcales; family Deinococcaceae; genus Deinococcus; species Deinococcus roseus. The sequence goes on along the minus strand of NZ_BMOD01000001.1, from coordinate 283,123 downwards.
AACCTGCGCACACTCCTTGAGGTCACCTGTCCAAATGCTCGTATGATTTCCTATCAAGCTCCCCGGATGCCCCCATCCGGGTTTTCCCTTTTTGTGCGCAGCCGTTCAGGGTTAACCCAAAAAATTGGTTTTGAGTTAACATCTTTATGATGTTGAAACACACCCTGATTGCTCTCGCCCTTTTTACCGTCTCTGCAGCTTCTGCCAGCACCCTGGTTTATGGTGCCACCGGTGAACCTGTCAACCTGGAAAGCGGAAACATTGTGGAACGCACCAGCATGTTGCCTCAGGTGCAAATTTACGACACCCTGGTGTGGGTGCAAGATGGCACAGTGCAGGCCAGACCTGCCCTGGCCACCCACTGGAAAAGCAACTCCACCGCCACCGAGTGGACCTTCACCCTCCGCAAAGGGGTCAAATTCCATGATGGAACCCCTTTCAATGCAGATGCTGTGGTGTTTAATGTCATGCGCTGGTGGGACCCCGGTTTTGAATACGGCTACCGGGACAGTGGCAAGGCCTTCGGCATCTGGGGCCAGCTTCTGGGCGGCTACAAAGGCTCTGCAGATGGCCTCTTGAAAAACGTCCAGAAACTGGACGAGTTCACAGTCAAATTCACCCTGAACAAACCTTATGCCAGCTTTCCGCAGTTGATTGGGGCAGGCTACTTCGGCATTGCCAGCCCCACCGCCATCAAGGCCCAGGGAGCCAAATACGGCACTCCCGCCTCCAGACCCGTGGGCACCGGTCCTTTTGAATTTGTGGAGTGGCTTTCTGGGGACCACATCACCCTCAAACCCAACCGCACTTACTGGGGGGTCAAAAGCAACACCGACCAGTTGATCATCCGTTTCATTGCAGATGCCAACCAGCGGCTCAATGAACTGCGGGCTGGCAGCATTGATTTCACCTCTGACCTGGTTCCAGACAGCCTGAACCTGATCAAGGCAGACCGCAACCTCAGAGTGGTCCTGAAGCCCTCTTTCAATGTAGGTTTCCTCAGCCTGAACGTCAAAAACGCTTACCTCAAAGACGAAAAGGTGCGGCAGGCCATCAGTCTGGCCGTCAACAAAAAAGCCATTGTGGAAGCTTTCTATGGCGATCTGGGTTACACCGATGCCGGACTGTTGCCTTCCCAGCTGGCCTGGGCCCTGGACCCCAACATCAAAGACTACAAATTTGACCCCGCCCAGGCCAGAAAAATCCTGAAAGATGCCAATCTGAACAACGTGTCTTTTGACCTCTGGTACCCGCCCATTGCAAGGCAGTATTATCCCAACCCCAAAGCACTCGCAGAAGCCATTGCGGTGGATCTTGCCGATGTGGGCATCAAAGTGAATTTGCGCACCCAGGACTGGGCCAAATGGGTCAAAGACTCCCGCACCGAACCCGGCTATGACAGCTACATTGTGGGCTGGATCGGCGATTACGGCGATCCTGACAACTTCTACAGCGCCTATTATGGTCCTTACACCAGCCTGGACAGCCATTATTACCCCCAGGAACTGGAAAACCTGCTGGTCCGTGCCAGAAGCGTCAAAGACAGAAACCAGAAAGCCGCCCTGTACCAGCAAATCCACCAGTTGACCTTCAAGGCCAATGTGCGTATTCCACTGGTGCATTCCCGTCCTGTGGCTGCCACCCGCTCCAACGTGTCCGGCTGGGTTCCCAGTCCTCTGGGTGTGGAAGCCTTCAACAAAGTCCGAAAGAAGGCCAGCAAATGACCCTCAGCACCGAACACAGCACCATCAACCAGCCCATCCCAACTTACGGTTTTGAGCAGGTGCTGGACCTCTTCCAAAAACCCTTTATGGATCTGGTGTTTCAGGCCCATGCTGTGCACCGTGAACATTTCAGGGCCGGGGAAATTCAGGCTTCCACGTTGCTGTCCATCAAAACCGGAGGCTGCCCGGAAGACTGCGCTTACTGCCCCCAGTCTGCCCACCATGACACGGGTGTGAAAGCCCAGCAACTGCTCAACATTGATGATGTGCTGGAAGCCGCGAAGAGTGCCAGAAGACAGGGGGCCAGCCGTTTCTGCATGGGTGCCGCCTGGCGCTCCCCCAGAGGAAAAGACCTGGAACGGGTGGCCGAGATGGTGCGGGAAGTCAAAGCCCTGGGCCTGGAAACCTGCGCCACACTGGGCATGCTGGACGATGAACAGGCCCAGACCCTGGGTGAAGCCGGGCTGGATTACTACAACCACAACCTGGACACCTCCAGCGACCACTATGGCAACATCATCACCACCCGCACCTACCAGAACCGCCTGGACACCCTGCAGAACGTGCGGGAAGCGGGCATGAAGGTGTGCTGTGGCGGCATTGTTGGTCTGGGGGAAACCCGTGAACAGCGGGCACGTTTCTTGCTGGAACTCTCCATGCTCAATCCTGCTCCCGAATCGGTGCCCATCAACCACCTGATTGCCACCCCAGGAACCCCTCTGGCAGACTCTAAAGCCCTGGACTGGTCCGAGGTGGTCAGGACCGTGGCAGTGGCCCGCATCCTGATGCCAGACAGCTTTGTGCGCCTCTCGGCAGGTCGGGAGAGCATGGGAGAACCTGTACAGGCCTGGTGCTTCATGGCTGGGGCCAACTCCATTTTCCTGGGAGAGAAGCTGTTGACCGCCAGAAACCCTGAACTGGAAAAAGACCACCTGATGCTGGAGAAACTGAACCTCACCCTGATGTGATAGGCAGATCAACAGAAAACAGGCCGCTGTAAAACGGCCTGTTTTTGTTTGTTGAATTTATCCAGCCAGAGTTTTCAGCTGTTCACGCAGGGCTTCAGGATCCCTGGCTGGCAACTGGCAGGCAAAATCCTCGCAGACGTAGGCCATGCCATTGGCCTGACGGCCTTCCAGCACAGGCAACCCCCATTCAGATGCAGCAGGGGAGAGGGCTGTGGTGGGCAGGTAGAATTCTGCAATCACCTGTTCCAGAGGTTGCCTTTCTTCTGGACTTCCCATCACCACCAGTTCGGTGTGTCTGGAATGCAGGAATTCAAAAGCCTGCCACATCCCCCCAAAACCCGTGGCGTAAGAGCGCATCTGGCCCAGACTGCTGGACACCACCTGCTCTGCAATCTGGCGGGCCTCCTGATCCTGAAAATAGCGCTCGATCCACAGGGCCAGCAGGGTGGCAGCCGCATTGTCACTGATGATGGCCGCATCGAAAAACTCCTGCCTGCGGGTGATCAGATCACGTTGGGTGGCAGGAGTGCTGTAAAAAGCAGCGGTTTCACTGTCCCAGTGCTCAGCTTTCACGGTGTCCCAGAGCCGCTGGGCGGTCTGGAGGTGATCGGGTTCTCCAGTGGCCTTGAACAGTTCGATCAGGCCCAGACCGTACAGCACATGGTCTTCCAGCAAACCCGAAATGCGGGCCTGACCGTTTTTGTAGGTGTGCAGCAACGTGTCCCCATTCCACAGGTTGTTTTTCAGGAAAGAGGCATTCTGACGGGCGACCTGCAGGCAATCTTCGCGTCCCAGAACCCGACCTGCTTCTGCAAATGCAGCCAGGGCCAGACCATTCCAGGAAGTGAGGATCTTGTCGTCGGTGCCGGGTTTTGCACGTTCATTGCGCGCCTCAAACAGGGTTTTTCTGGCCTGCAGGATTTTGTCCTGCACCACTTCGATGCTGACATTGAAATCTTCGGCAAGGTCCTGCAGGCTGCGCTGCACAGAGAGCACGTTCCTGCGTCCAAATTCCCGGTGGTGGGGGTCCTCGAAGTTGCCATAAGGTGTAACGCCATAGTGTCTTTTTAACAGGTCGCTGTCCTGGCCCAGCAGCTCATCAAATTCCTGAGGGGTCCAGACGAAGAACTTGCCTTCAATGCCCTCCTGGTCGGCATCCTGGGCGCTGTAAAATCCGCCTTCTTTAGAGAGCATTTCCCGGATCAGGTAATCCAGGGTGCGTTCTGTGGTTTCCCGGAACAGGGGAGAGCCTGTGATCTGGTAAGCATGCAGGTACACCCTGGCAAGCTGGGCATTGTCGTAGAGCATTTTTTCAAAGTGGGGCACCAGCCACTCGCTGTCCACGCTGTAACGGGCAAAACCTCCGCCCAGCTGGTCAAAAATGCCTCCTCTGGCCATCTGTTCCAGGGTGTAGGTCACCATCTCCAGGGCCTTCTGGTTTCCGGTGCGGGTGGCATGCATCAGCAGGAATTCCAGGGTGGTGGGCGCAGGGAATTTGGGGGCTTCCCCAAATCCGCCGCAGTGGGAATCAAAGCGCATGCGCAGGTTTTCAATGGTGGTGGTCGCATGTTCTGCAGAGAGGTCATTGTTGCGGGCTTCCCTCACACTGGACTGCTTCAGATGGTCCGTCAGGGAGGTTGCACTGGTCAGGACTTCATCGCGCTTGTTCTCCCAGGCGTTGTGAATGGCATGCAGCAACCTGCGGAACCCCATGCGCCCGAAAGCATCTTCAGGTGGGTAATAGGTGCCTCCATAAAAAGGACACAGATCGGGGGTCAGGAAAACCGTCATGGGCCATCCGCCAGAACCCGTCATGGCCTGCACAGCGCTCATGTAGACAGCGTCCACATCGGGTCTTTCTTCCCGGTCCAGTTTGATGGGCACAAACCACCCGTTCATCAGGGCAGAGATCTCCTCGTTCTCAAAGGATTCATGGGCCATCACATGGCACCAGTGGCAGGTGGAATACCCGATGCTCAGCAAAATGGGACGGTCTTCCTGCCGGGCTTTCTCAAAAGCCTCTTCTCCCCAGGGATACCAGTCCACCGGGTTGTTTTCGTGCTGTTTCAAATAAGGGCTGGTTTCCTGGCTCAATCGGTTGGTCATGGGGTCAGTTTAACGAAGCGGCCAGGGAAAGTCTGGATGATGGTGCAGGTTCGGGAAAGATGCCGAGTGCTGAGGGCCGAGAGCCGAGCGACCCCGCGCCAACCAGGCTGTCCTGAAGGCGCATCTTGGGGTCAAGACAGGGCAAACTGCAGAAAGCACTGACTTGCTTGATGGCGCTGAAGCTGCTTGTTGACATTCATGCGGCAGATGCAGCCACACCCCTTGAATTATATAGACCAGTCACTATAATAAAAACATGTCACCCCGCAAGTCCGATGCCCGCCAGAAACTCATCGACACCACAGCCCTGCTGCTGCAGAAACAGGGATACGCAGCCACAGGGCTGGACCAGATCCTGCAGACCAGTTCTGCACCCAAAGGCTCCCTGTACCACTACTTTCCAGAAGGCAAGGAACAACTCGCTGCAGACGCCCTTCAGCAGGTTGGGGCACAGTACAGCCAGCTTTTCCAGCATGCCCTCAGCGAACACGGGTTGATGTACGGCTTCAAATTCATTCTGGGGTACTTCGAGAACATGCTGGTGACCAGCAACTACACCCAGGGATGCCCCATTGCCAGTGTGGCCACCACCCTGCAACCCGAACAGACCGCCTTGCAGGAAGCCTGCAATCAGGTTTTCGACAGCTGGTTGCAAGGCATCTCGCAGGCCCTGAAAGCCCACAATTTCCCGGAGCACCTCGCCCCCCTGATTCTCTCAAGCCTGGAAGGTGCCCTGATGCTGTGTCGGGTGCAGAAAAGCACATTTCCCCTCAGAACCACCGGAGAAGCCCTCTTTCAAATGCTGGAGGCCCAACATGCTCAGAATCGCTGAAGACCTGCACCTGCTGCCCAACTTTCCGGCTTTTTCGATCAACACCTACCTGATGGGAGATGTTTTGATCGACGCTGCCACCAAATGGGATGCAGGCCGCCTGACCCGCCAATTGCAAGGCCGCAAACCCAGCATGCTGGCCCTCACCCATGTGCACCCGGACCACCAGGGTGCGGCCAGTCACCTGTGCAAACAGATGGCCCTTCCTCTGGCCTGCCATGAAGCAGACCGGGACATCATGGAAGGCAGAAAACCCATGCTGCCCAGAAGCTGGATCATCAAACTGCAGGAAAAAACCTGGATGGGCCGCCCGCATCCTGTGGCCCGTCCCCTCACAGCCGGGGATGAAATTGCAGGTTTCAAAGTGATTCACGCCCCCGGACACACCCCTGGATCGGTGATCTTCTTCCGGGAAAAAGACGGGGTGGCCGTGGCAGGCGATGTGCTGAGCAACCTCAACCCCTTCACCCTGCAGCCCGGCCTGCACGAAATGCCCGACGAATACACCGTTCATCGGGAACAGAGCAGACAGAGCATCAAACTGCTGGCCTCACTGGACCCTGCAGTGGTGGTTTTCGGACATGGGCGGCCCCTGACGGACAGGCAGGCCCTGAAACGGTTTGCGGGTGGGTTTTAAACCAGAACCCCCATGTCCATCTGAACATGGGGGTTGAAGTTCTCAGTGCTTACTGTGCGCTGGCAATGTCTGGACGCAAGACCACAGCTTCACGCAGGTAGATGTGTTTCACGTCTGCTTGCTTTTTCTCGGTTTCCACGTGCATCATCACCCGGATGGCTTTTTGCAGGCGGCCAGGAACCGGAATTTCCAGGGCATTCAGCAGGGGCACGGTGGTCATGCCAATGGCACGGGCAGCTTCTGCTGGAAAGGCTGCATTGATGTCTGGTGTGACCGTGAAGATGATCGAGCAGATGTTTTCAAATTCCACAGTGTTGGCATCCAGCATTTTCTGCAGAAGCTCGGTTGTGGCTTCGTGAATGGCTTCAGAGGTGTTTTCAGTGACGGTGGTGGCACCGCGAATCCCGCGCATCATGGGGTGATTGTAACACTGAAAAGTCAGGGTGGGAGAGAGGTGTCTAATCCCATTTGGTGGGTGAGGCTTGCAGCAAAACAGAAAACAAACCAGAATCAGGGCATGACGCTGGATGTTGAATCAAGGATTCGTGCCACAGATTGGACAAAATACAGAACGGCTTATGGAATTGCTGTGAAGGTCCCGGACCAGCTCATTCAGCTGCGTTCAGCAGATCCTGGTCTGGCTGCTCAGGCTGGCCATGAATTGTGGTGTGGGCTGTGTCACCAGCATGTTTTTGCTTCATCTGCGGCTTTGCCTGCATTGCCGTTTTTGCTGGAGATTTTTGACAGTGCCAGTGAACAATTGCAGGAAGAACTGATGGACATTTTTTATGGATTGGTGGTGTGCAGCAGCCCACTCCATGAAATGTCTCCCAGGCATGATCCTGAGCCAGCAGGCTGGTGGGGACAATTGAGACAGCAACTTCATGCTGAACACCTGCGTTTTGCAGCCCTGGTTTCCCATCCCAATGCAGAAATCTCAGGCTTTGCTGAAATGATCATTGAGGAACTCCATCAGCAAGGGTGCAGACCTGATTGAGCCATCGCATTTTGTAGGGGCGCAGGGTGCTGCACCCTGTTGGGAGGAATCTGCACCAGCCTGTAGGGGCGAGCGTGCAGAGGGACCATTCTGCGGTCCCTCGTCTTGCACAAGACGGCGTGCCTCGCCCTGCCGCTCAAAATCTTGAACACCCTTCGCCAACACCAGAAATCCCAAACGATATACCCCCGGTCGTGTATCCTGTCTGCGTGAACAGGCAGGACCTCCTTCTGGAAAAAGCACTGGACCTCGGGTTTGATGTGGCAGGCTGGGCAGTGGCCCACACCCCACCAGAAGCCATTTCCCGCTATCAGGACTGGCTGGACCGGGGATTTCAGGCAGGAATGGATTATCTGGACCGGCAGTTGCCCCGCAGGAGCGACCTGGGCAGCACCCTGACCGGAGCCAGAAGCGTGCTGGTGCTGGGCATTTCCCATGCTTTTCCAGATTTAAAAGTTCCGGAAGGTGGGGTGCGGGTGGGCAAGGTGGCCCGCTACGCCTGGACCCCCGATTACCACCAGCAAATCGAACCCCTCCTGAAAAGCCTGGAAGAAACCGCTGCCCAGATGGGGGTCAGCAGTCGGGGGTGTGTGGATTATGCTCCGATCATGGAAAGGGAACTGGCCTCCAGGGCTTTTCTGGGCTGGCAGGGCAAAAGTGGCATGGTGATCTCCCAGAAACTCGGGGCTTTTGTGACCCTGGCGGTGCTGCTCACCGATCTGGAAATGGAGGAGCAGGGGAGACATGCAGACCGCTGTGGCCGCTGCTCTGCCTGTGTGCAGGCCTGTCCCACCTCTGCCATTCAGCAAGGAAGGGTGATTGATGCCAGACGTTGCCTCTCCTACCTGACCATTGAGCACCGGGGTCCCATTCCAGAGGAATTCCGTTCCAGTCTGGGGTCCTGGCTGTTTGGCTGTGACCACTGCCTGGAGGTGTGCCCCTGGAGCATCAAGGCAGGAGGTGTGGCCCGAAACCTCATCCCTGATCCAGAGCTGGCCCACCCGGACCTCACACAGTTCTTTGAGGGATCCAATCGGGATTTTGACCGCAAATTTGCCCACACTGCTTTTTCCAGGCCCAGACGCAAGGGCATGGCCCGCAATGCCCTGATGGTGCTGGGAAACCTGAAAGATCCTGCCCATTTGCCCCTGGTCTTGAAAGGCACGCAGGATGAAGCCTGGGAGGTGCGGGCTTCTGCGGCCTGGGCGCTGGGTCAATTTGTATTGGGTCAATTTGCAGAGGGTGCGTCTAGACGCACCCTCAGAGGCACCATCGAAAAACTCCTGCATGATCCCCATGAAGAGGTCAGGCAGGAGGCTTTAAAGCAACTGGAAAGGCTCTAAAAACCAATCAGAAGTCGCCCAGGTCGTTGGCCAGGGCTTCCAGCTCATCGGCATTGAGGATTTTGATCATGCGGGGGTGGGTTTTCACCACACCGACTTCTTCCAGCTTTTTGAGGGTGCGGGTGATGGTTTCCCGGCTGTTCCCGCTGCGGCGGGCCAGATCTGCGTGGGTGACGGGCAGTTCGTTGTGCTTGGGCACGTTTTTGCGGTGACGCTCTTCAAACATGGAGTGCAGGGTGTAAGCGATCCAGGTTTCGGCGTTGGCAAACGTGCGCATGGTCAGGTCGCGGTTGGTCTGGGTGAGGCGTTCGGCGAGAATGCTGGCGAGGTTCCACAAAATCTGCGGATACTTGCGACTCAGTTCCTTGAAGATGTCCCGGTAGATCACATAGCAGCGAACTGCAGTCAGGCAGCGTGCGGTGGCAGTGCGGGGAACATGGGTCAAAACCGCCACTTCCCCCACGATGCATGGCGCATACATCTGGTTGATCACCCGTTCCTGCCCGAGCGCTCCGTAATGCTCAATGCCAATTTCACCGCTGACAATCAGGTACAGGGCCTCGCCGCCCTCCTCCTGATCGAACAGGGCGTTTCCGGCGCTGTAGTTGCGCAGGATGGCCGACTGGGCAATGCGGTGGATGGCCTCCTCGGGAAGGTCAGCAAAAAGGGTCTGGTTTTGCAAGTCCGTGATGGCTTGGCTGGATTGCATGTGCACATTCTAAGCCTGAAGTGGGCAAAATGGTAAATCTGTGACAAATCGCTGAAACACCTGCCTAAACCATCACATCTGGGTGTTCAGCCATCAGCGATCCGTAAATGCAAAGCTTACCTCTGGGTCCACAGGACCCCTCATTCGGTTCAGAAGCATTTGATCTGCTTCTTGAACATTTTTCTCCTTCAAAAGCCAGGGCACACCAGCGGGCTTTTGGCTGACGGCTGATGGCTGATCGCTGATTGCTTTCCTTTCAGCATGCTAGGATGGTCCGGTGTCTGTGCTGCAAGCGCTTGAGATCCACCATACCTTTGGAAACACGGAAGTCCTGAAAGGGGTCAGCCTGCAGCTGAATCCTGGAGAGGTCGTTGCCCTGACCGGACCTTCCGGCAGCGGAAAAAGCACCCTTCTGCACTTGCTGGCAGGTCTGGAGCGTCCCACCCTTGGGAAGGTGATGTGGGGAACCGCCCAGGTGAGCACCCTCAAAGGAACCCCCCTGGACCGCCTGCGGAACCAGCACATCGGTCTGGTCTTTCAGCAGCATTACCTGCTCAGCGACCTGACGGTGCTGCACAATGCCCTGGTGCCCAGCTGGATTCAGGCAAAACATGAGCAGCAAGAAGCGCTGGAACTGCTGGCCAGGGTGGGCCTTTCCCACCGTTTGCAGCATTATCCTTCTCAGCTTTCAGGTGGGGAAAGGCAGAGGGTGGCCCTGGTGCGTGCAGTCCTCAACCGCCCCTCGGTGATCCTGGCAGATGAACCCACCGGCAACCTGGACCAGCACAACACCCAGGAGGTGATGCACCTGCTGCTGGAACTGGCCCGTGAGCGCGGCTCTGGAGTCCTGCTGGTCACCCATGATGAACCCCTGGCCAGCCGTGCAGACCGCATTTTGCATTTGCTGGATGGGGTTCTGGTCAGCTGAAGCAAGGGGAGAGGAGCCGATCAGCAACCCAGGGTCTTTTGCTTCAGCTTTCTGGGGTTTTGGCTGACCGCTGACTGCTGACCGCTGACCGCTAAGTTATACTACCGCTATGGGTGAAATTCATCTTCATGCAGAGCCCGGTCAGGTGGCCGAATTTGTGCTGCTGCCCGGTGACCCGAACCGTTCACGCTGGATTGCTGAGACTTTTCTTCAGGACCCCGTGCTTTACACCGACAACCGTCAACTGCTGGGGTACACCGGAACCTACAAAGGGGTTCCCATCAGTGTGCAGACCACCGGGATGGGCTGCCCGAGTGCCGCCATCGTCACGGAAGAAACCATCCGTCTGGGTGGTCGCTGCCTGCTCAGGGTGGGCACCCTGGGTGCATCCCATCCCAGGGTCAGGCCCGGAGACCTGGTGATTGCCCAGGCCAGTGTGCCCAACGATGGGACCACCCGGCAGTTTTTTGGTGGTGCACCTTACGCTCCCATTGCCAGTTACAGAATTCTGGAAGCTGCAGTGCAGGCGGCCAGAGATGGAAGGGTCAAACACCACATCGGCCTGATCATGACCGAGGATGCTTTTTATGCCAGCACCCCGGAACATGCTAAACTCTGGGCCTCCCGTGGGGTGCTGGGCTTTGAGATGGAAGCCAGTGCCATTTTCACGGTGGCGGCATTGCATGGGGTGCATGCAGGTTGCATGGCTGTGGCCAGCAACAACATTGGGGACCCTGAGTTTGTGGAGCCCAGCATGCTCAGGCAAAGCGTGCACAGCATGATTGAGGTGGCGTTAGAAGCCTTCTGTCTGATGCATGCAGAAGAAAACAAGTAGAAAACAGGTAAAAGCCTTTAAACGGCAGGAGGAAACACATGAACAACATGCTGGAAGCAGAATTTGAAAACATCACCCTGGATCAGGATGGTCCTCTGGGGATCCTCACCATCAACCGCCCCAAGAGCCTGAATGCCCTCAACATCGAGACCTTCCGTGAAATCGCAGAGGCCATCATGCTGATCGAGGAGAACCCCGAAGTGGAAGCCCTGATTGTCACTGGTGGAGGAGACAAAGCTTTTGTGGCAGGTGCTGACATCACCGAGGTGGCAGAACTGGAAGGTGCGTTCAATGGCCGCGACCTGAGTTTGCAAGGTCAGGACATCTTTCAGCAGATTTCCCAGTTGCCTTTTCTGACCCTTGCTGCTGTAAATGGTTACGCCCTGGGGGGTGGCCTGGAACTGGCCATGGCCTGTGACCTGAGGATTGCTTCTCCTGGGGCCAAACTGGGCCTTCCAGAAGCCACCCTGGGTCTGATTCCTGGTTATGGTGGAACCCAGCGTTTGCCCCGTCTGGTGGGGGTGGGCCGTGCCCTGGACATCATGATCTCAGGCCGTCTGGTGGATGCCAGAGAGGCGCACAGCATCGGTCTGGTCAATGAAGTGGTGGATCAGCCGCTGGACCGTGCCAAGGAGTATGCCCGCAATGTGCTGTCCAAAACGGCTCCTCTGGCCGTGGGCCTGATCAAAGAGGCTGTGCGCAGGGGCATGGACACCACGTTTGGTGACGCTCTGGAAATCGAAGCAGATCTCTTTGGCATGGCAGTGGCCACCGAGGACCGCAAGGAAGGCACGCAGGCTTTCCTGGAGAAACGCAAACCCAATTTCAAAGGGGAATGACCCCGCTTTTGCAGCACCAGCAGAAAACCTCTTCCAATCTGGAAGAGGTTTTATTTTTGGCGTCTGGCTTGTTGCGAATCGGAAAAGCAGGGGTTCTTCTGGAGGGCGAGGTGCAGCTCAGTACAGTTCTTTGAGGCGCTTGCAGAGCTTCATCAGGTCAGGCCAGTTGAGGAACCAGCGCACGCGGGAGTGCAGGTAGGGTTTCAGGCCTTCCCAGGTCAGGATGACCAGTTCTCCAGATTCCCATTCCTGGCGGGGTGGCCCCAGGGTGATGTTGCGGCTTTCCTGTTGAAGTTCTTTGTAAAGGATGATGGGCTGAACTTTGATGCCCAGGCGTCTTTCAAATTGTTTGATGGATTCCTGAATGGATTGCACCACAGGTGTCTGGTGCTGGCCGTCCACAGTGAATCCACGGGGTGTCATGGCGAATTGTCCCTGGACTTCTTGAGGAAAGATGGCATATACACCATAGCTGGAGATCAGCAGAAAGTTCTCTTCCACATAACCGATGCGTACATTTTCTTTGACGATCCAGTGATCTGCAAGGCTGTATAGCACTTTTTCAGGATGAAGAATGGTCTTCTGGCTGGGGATGATTTCTTGATGTGCTTGTTGATTTCTAGCAAGACCCATATTGACCTCCAGAGAACTCCTGTGCTCAGTAACAAGAAGATAGCATGTAAAATCTGAAATGTGGCGACGGTGGATACGTCAAGAGGATCTGTAACAAAACTGTTGCTTGATTTGTGATAATTCTGTCAGACTTCAGTCTGTTTACAGTTTGAATTCAGCTACAAGACAGCAAATCTTGATTTTTCGGTTACAGATTGATTACAAAAGAATTGCACTTCCAAAACAAAAGCAGAAGGGAATTCCCTTCTGCTCAAAATGACTGTCAGGTTTCATACAGAGTCTTCAGTACAATGTGCGCATCTTCTGGCTGAGGCGCATGGTGTCCTCCCAGCTGAGTTTTTTGCGTGTGTGAGAGAGCAAATAGGTCTTTAAGCTGTCCCAGGTGACGATTTTGACATTGTCGATTTCCCATTCCCGCACGGTGCTGCTGTAAAGGGCACGGGCCTTCAGTTCATCGGCTTCCAGAAGCTGCTGAAAGAGCATCACAGGATACACAGGCACCCCCAGCTGGCGGGAAAAATACTCGGTGTTGTTTTGCACGGCCTGCACCTGGGGCATCAGGTTCTGGTCTGCAACCAGCAAGGTGCGGGGGTTGTGCAGGATCACGCCACTGGGCTCCTGGGGCACCAGCGCAAAAACCCCATGGGCCGAAATCAGCACAGTCACCTGGGTCAGGTGCCCCACCTGCAGGTCTTCCCGGATCAGCCAGTGGTCTGGCAGAGAGTACAACGTCTGTTCGAGTTTTGACCGTCTGGGCAGCAGGATGCTGGGCAAGGCTGGAAGCTCTGTTTTCAGTGTTCGTGCCAGGGTCATGATGCTCCTCCTGCAGGGACAGAGGGGGGCCACCTTTGTTCCCTGTAAATACCAACAAGATAGCATGGGCTTTGAAATTTGAACAGAAAATTTTTTGACACAGAAAATTCCAGAATTCAAAAAAACACGTTAGAAATGGAAAATTCCTGATGGAAAGAGAAAAAAATCAGAAACCAAAAAAAATTAACCAATAAATTACTTCTTTTTTACAACTGCAAGAGCACATTATGGGCAGGTTGCGTTGGTGTGAGCGAATTGACGCGATTCTGACTTCTCGAGGAAGATTTTGTCCTAAAATGGAAACCACCTCGAGGCACTGAGGTGCTGAAAAATTGACCTGGCAGACACCCACCATTGCCGCTGAAAGGGAGCGAACATGAACCAGAACACCAAGTTCCGCATCCAGATTGAAGACGGTCAGGTTCAGAAAGTCACCCCCGCCAACACCGAACTCGCGGTGGCTTTCTCCAGCCCGAGGCAGAAAATCCTGGACGAGATGGACCAGGGCATTCGCAGTGACCTTACGCCTTACCCCAAAGCCCTGCAAGCCTACGACATGCTGATCAAAGACCCTGAAGCCCTGGGGCACTGGGACATGAGCAATTACATCACCATGCGCAAACTGGGCTACAACGACCACGGACGGGTGCATGCCTGGATGACCGGTGCAGCTTCCCTGGCCATTCTGGAACTCCTGCTGCAAGGCGGGGTCAAACCCGATTTTGTGGAAAGTGGTTTTGGAGACATCGACGATGCCAACCTGATCGTGATTCTGGGCACCATGCTGCACGACATTGGCAACGAGGTGCACCGCGAGCAGCACGAGCAGTATGGGGTCATTCTGGCCATGCCCATCCTGGACCGCATCCTGCCAGAAATCTACGAGGATGTGTACAAGCGCACCAAGGTGCGAGGTTTCATCCTGCACTGCATCAACTGCCACGACCTGCACCCTGCACCCCTGACCATCGAAGGGGGCATCACAGCTGTTGCAGACGGCACCGACATCACCAAAGGCCGTGGGCGCAAAGCGTTCATGCTGGGCAGTGTGGACATCCACAGCCTCAGTGCGCTGGCTGTAGATGAAGTCAAGATTGTGAAAGGCAAAGACACTCCCATCGAAATCCGGGCCATTTACAACAACCCGGCGGGAATTTTCCAGCTGGAAGAGGTGCTGGCCCCCAAAGTGATCCGCACCCCCCTCAGCAAATATGTGACCATCACCGCCGTGCACTCCAACACCGAAGACAGGATGTTGCGCAAAGTGCGTTTGCATGGCGCTCAGTTCGTGCTGGAAGAAGAAACCTGACCCACAGGAGTTCTGCAAGAGTAAAGCCTGATTCATAAAACCAGAAAGCATGCCTCAAGGGATTTGTTTATCCTAAGGCATGCGATTTTTGTTGGGTGCTTTGATGTTTTCTGTACTGTCTGTTTTGACGCCTGCTCTGGCTGCAGACCAGTCCACGCTGCAGTTCCTGGGATTTTCAAGAGATGGCAAATACGCTGCTTACGAGCAGTACGGGATTCATGACGGAAGTGGGTTTCCTTTCAGTGAAATTGTGGTTTTGAATGTCTCCCAGAACAAAACTGTGGTTTCTGTCAACAAATCCTTGCAGCAAGACGGCAGCACCATCGATGGTGCCAGAGCCCAGGCCCTCAAAGCTGCCCAGCTGAGCAAATATGGCATCCAGTCCAGCAACCTGGGACGCAGCGTGTATGCCAGCCCACTTGGAAAATCCAGTGTGCAGTTTCAGGCCAAGAACAAGAGCTATGCCATGGGTGTGCAGCCCATCACTTTTAAAACCAGCAGTTGCATCAACCCCTCGGTCAGAGGCGTGAACGTGCAACTCAACAAAAAAGTGATTTTCAAAGATCTGGCCCTGCCAAAAGACCGGGTGTGTGCCCAGAAATACGCCATCCAGCAGGTGAGGGTGTGGGACAAAAACAGGGGATTCATTGCTTTCCTGAGGTACGAGAAAGACGGGTTTGAGGGTCCAGATGTGCGCTTCTGGGCTGTGTCAGGATTGCTTCCTTAGAGTGCTCAATCCCGCTGAATGCGCTTGTGGTAAATCCGGTAGGTGAGGGGCAATTCCCATTCTGTTTTCAGCTGCAGGGATCGCCTGTAAAAGTGTTTGCGCAGGGCATTGACCTCTGCGGTCAGTTGCAGTTGCTCGATCCAGCGTCTGAGTTCCGCAATGGAGAGGTTCAGGTGCTGGGCTGTGCGGGTGAGTGAGCCCTGATGTTTTTCAAGCTGTTCCAGCACATGGCGGTCCAGGCGGTTTCCTTTGAATTGTGCTTTCCAGGACCTGCCCACATAAAGGCGCATCACTCCAGCCATGTCCTCCACGAAAACGGGTGTTCCTGCGTAAGGAAATTCGTATTCGGTTTCCCTCACCACAGAAACCGTTGGAGCCAGGTCTTCATACAGGTAAAACAGGTAGGCCCCTTTTGGATGAAATTTCAGTTGCTCTGTCCAGCTTTGCTGCACAAAGCGGGCACAATCCACCCGGTACTGCAGGTTGATTTCTGGGTGCAGATCTGCTTCGTATTCCAGTTTCCACAGGTGAACATGATTGTGTCTGGAATGGTCCAGCGGATGGAGGCCAGAAAAATCCAGGGTTTGCTGGGCCACCTGTTGCAGGTGGTCTGCCAGGGCAGGGGAGAAGCGCCGGGTTCGCTGAATGAAGTCCACACTTCAGGGTACAGGGTTTGTCTTCCCATGAATCTGTGACAAAATAAAAGCAAAGCGCGAAAAAACTGTCACAAATGGAGGCCCCCATGCCCACAAAGAATGAATGGCTGAACACCCAGTACCAGAAGGCCACCCAGAAGTTCCCCGAACGGCAATACAACTTCAAAACCCTCTCTGACCTGGATCCTGAACCCCTCTACACCAAAGAGGATGTGAAGGACCTCAAACCAGAAGACCTGGGTTACCCCGGAGAATACCCTTACACCCGTGGGGTGCAGCCCAGCATGTACCGGGCCAAACTCTGGACCATGCGCATGTTCGCAGGGTTTGGGAGCGCAGAGCAGACCAACCAACGCTTCAAAGCCCTGCTGGGTGCTGGCCAGACCGGACTGTCCACGGCTTTTGACCTGCCCACCCTGATGGGTTACGACTCGGACCACCCGTTCTCGAAGGGAGAGGTCGGGAAATGCGGGGTGGCGGTGGCCAGTCTGGCAGACATGGAAATCCTTTTCCAGGACATCAATCCTGAAGAGGTCACCACCTCCATGACCATCAACAGCCCGGCCAACGCCATCTGGGCCATGTACATCGCCAACGCCCAGAAACAGGGGTATGACCTCAATAAAGTGGGCGGCACCATTCAGAACGACATTTTAAAAGAATTCATTGCCCAGAAGGAGTTCATTTTCCCGCCTGAACCCAGCGTCAAACTGGTGATTGACACCTTTGAATGGGCACCAAAACACATGCCAAAGTGGAACTTCATCAGTGTTTCGGGGTACCACATCCGTGAGGCAGGTGCCACGGCAGTGCAGGAACTGGCTTTCACACTGGCCGATGGTTTCCATTATGTGGAAAAAGCCCTGGAACGGGGCCTGGACATCGATGAATTCGCGCCACGCATCAGTTTCTTCTTTGATGTGCACAATGATTTCTTCGAGGAGATCGCCAAATTCCGGGCGGCCCGCAGGATCTGGGCCAGAGAAATGCGCCACCGTTACGGAGCGAAAAACCCCAGAAGCTGGATGCTCAGAACCCACGCCCAGACCGCCGGGGTCAGCCTGACGGCCCAGCAACCCCTCAACAACATCACCCGGGTGGCCATTCAGGCCCTCGCTGCCGTTCTGGGGGGCACCAACAGCCTGCACACCGATTCTTTTGATGAGGCGTTGGCCCTTCCCACCGAAGAAGCCGCCACCATCGCCCTGAGAACCCAGCAGATCATTGCATACGAAACCGGGGTGGCCGGGGTGGTGGACCCTCTGGGAGGCAGCTATTACGTGGAATCCCTCACCCACACCATTGAGCAGCAGGCCATGCAGTACATCCAGCAGATCCGGGACCTCGGAGGGGTGGAGGCAGGCATTGAACTGGGGTATTACGCCAGGGAAATTCAGGAAGCCGCCTACCAGTACCAGAAAGAGGTGGACCGCAAAGAACGCCTGATTGTGGGTGTCAATGCCTTCACCGATGAGCGGCCCCTCAATGTGCCCATTCAATTGATTGATCCGGTGGTGGAACGCATTCAGGCCGAAAGGCTGGCACGGGTGCGCCGGGAACGGGATCCCCGTCTGGTGGCAGAAGGTCTGCAAGCCCTCAGGGATGCCGCTGTGATGGGCCTGAACACCACTCCAGCCTTCATTGCCTGCGCCCATGCGTATTGCACCCTGGGCGAGATGATGGACGTGCTGCGCAAGGTGTATGGGGAATACGTGGAGCCAGTGACGGTCTGATGTGCAGGGTTGAAGGAGGGTTGAAGAAGGGTTGAGGCGGTTTGACTCAGGCATTTGCCTGATGCCCTGCTCATGAAAGCTCCATTTTGATTTCTGAGTAATGGGGTATGATTGGGTATCGCTGCCCCCTGGCAGCCCTGCAGAGCCTCACCAGTCACCACCGACCAGACAACAACGGGAGTCGCTTCTATGACCTTCTTCAAACGCCTCTTCAAACCCAAGCCCGTAGAACCTGAATTCGATGACTCCGACGATGCCGAAGATGAGGATGCCCCACCGCAACCCAAACCCATTCCCAAAGGGGTGGGGGACATTCTGGGTGAAATGCCCGATGAATGGCTGATCCGTGAAAATGTCACCATTGAGCGCATGAGCGTGGATTATGTGGCGGTTTCTCCTTACGGCGTGTTCTGCATTTTTGAACCTGCCAAACGCGGAAAAGTTACCGCCACACCCCGTGGTCTGTATGTCAACGGAGACAAAATCGAGCCCCTCCCCACCGATGTCACGGGTGTTTTGAAGCCCCTGAGAAAATACCTGGGCATTCCTCTGGAAGCCATCATGGTGTTCAGAGACAGTGAAATCACTGGTGCAGAAGTGGGGGCCCTGAAGATCTTTTCTCCAGAGCGCCTGAAAACCTACCTGACCTTCAAGGTGGATACCCCCCACAACGACAATGATTTGCGGGAAGTGCTCAAACGCATCAATGTGCTTCTGGAAGAAGCCAAGAAGTGGCGATACTGAGGAAACCCAGTAAACTCAGCAAACCTTAGATTCTAAAGGGTTTTGTTTCCCCTGCACAGTCCCTCCAAAAGCAGTCCAGAAAACCCTGGACTGCTTTGTGGTGTATGGGGCATGACCCAACCCTGAAACATGGACCCAGTTCAACAACCACCACCTTACACATGCAACACAAATGTGTTACAATCCGGTAACAGGATTTTAAAGTGTCCTTGCTTACACCCGGAGGTCTGCATGTTGTTTTTCCGTCGCAATCAGAAGAAAACTCCCACTCAGGCAACATCCACCAAACCTGTCCGCCTGGGAGACGCCATTTTCTCCCTGAATGACGACTGGTACATCCGTGAAGACATTGCGCTGGACCACCATGTGGTTGATTTTGCTGTGGTGTCCCGCGTGGGCCTCTTCACCATTTTTCAGCAGACTGCGACGGGCACCATCACTGCCAACTCCACCAGCATTCTGGTGAACGGGCACCCCCACGACTACATCGTGAAATCCATCAAAATGTGCAATGCCATGATCGAATCCCAGGTCAAGGCCAGAGCCATTCCCATTGCTGTCTTCACGGGTGGCGAGGTGCATGGTCTGGAAGCTTCCGGGATCAAACTGCTGACCCCTGAGCAGGTGCTGCCTTACCTGAAATCCCATGACATGGGCACCCTGTCCCCCAAGCAAATCGTGGAAATCAGCAAAGGGCTGCGTGCCATGGAAGCCAAAAAGCCTGCTGTCAAGGTCAACCGCTCACCTGTGGCCCTTGCACAATAAAGCATCTCCCTTCATTTCAGAAATTTTCTGTCCCCGAGGAATTCCTCGGGGATTGTTACTTTGTGGGGAACATTCTCAAGATGTATAACAATTTGAATGGGTTTTTCAGGCGGAAAGTTTTCAATGCTGATTTTTTCCGGAAACCAACAATGCAAAAAGCCTTACAAAGTTACAAAATTCATGTCCAGAAAAAGGTTTTTTTGAATGTGCTTTTTCGATCTTTACAATTGAATTCTATAGCAAAAAACAAAATTGATTTCAATTCCTGTACAGCATGGGCATGATTATGCAAAAATGGGCCATGCAGATCCAGAATGGAATCTGAAGGGATCTGGAGGTAGACCATGACCATTGCCCGAGTGCCCAGTACCTACGTCACCTCACTGCCTCGCACACCGAACCTGAAAGCAGTCCGCTACGAAGAAAATGTGTACACCCTCTCGGACGACTGGTTCATCCGTGAAGACATTGTGGTGGGCCGCCACAGCATGGAATACGTGCTGGTTTCCAGGTATGGCATTTTTGCGTTGCTGCCCCAGAAGCGCAGTGGTGTGGTGCACCAGCAGGGCGACCAGATTTTTGTCAACAATGACCGCCAGTCCCACGCCATTCAGAACGCCTGGCATGCCACCCAGGCCCTGGAACAGGCCGTGGGCACCAAAGTCTACCCGGTGCTGGTGTACCGCGAACTGTCTCCCAAATCGCAGGAAACTGCAGCTGTGGCAGGCCGCCGGGGTTACACCGCCGAGGCTGCAGAACAGCCTGAACAGACCCACTGGAAAGTGCAGGGGACCCTGCTCACCTCCTGGGAGCACCTGACCGAAACCCTGGGGACCTTCAGCCACAAGGTTTTCAGCTGGACCGAGGCCTCCCAGTTTGCCCGCCAGATCAGACGGCTGTCCCAGTGACCTGCATACCCTGCAGGGAGCAAACTCAGGGGCTGGCATCCTCCACAGGCACCAGGGCCACCCGCATCAGGTAACGGCCAGAGCCCTGTTTTTCTGAAAACTCACGCACCAGACTGGCCAGACGCTGCTGCAAAGCTTTGGCATCGTCATGGTTCAGCCGCAGAGAAGCCCATTCGTTCCACAAAGCTGTGGCTTCCTGGTCCAGCAGGTTGCGCACGATGCCTCTGGGCGGCTGGTTTTCGGCGCACAGCGAATGAATCACCGAAGGCTGTCCATGGCGGTTTCTGAACAGATGAAGTCCCACTTCATGCTGGGTTCTGACCGACTCTGCCTCAAACACCCGTGCTGTGCTGGTAAAAAGCATCCGTCTGGCATCCTGTTCCAGCACATCCAGCAACTGCTCCAGAGCCCCCATGGGGGTCAGGTGGTAGGGCACAAAAAAGCATTCACAGGCAGCGGTGTATTTTTTGATGGCCCGGCCTTTGCGCGGAATGTGCTGGCTGACCACCAGCAAACCCAGGTCCAGCAACCGCTGCACCTGGCGGTAGGTTTTCAACAGGGACCAGCCCAGTTGCTCTGCGGCCTCCTTGATGGTCCATTGCTGTTCCAGATGCACCAGCAGCAGATCCAGAGGGTCCGTTTCTACCAGCAATGCCGCCGCCTGGAAACTGGTGATGTGGGCACAGTTTTCCTGCATTGCAAAATGACCAGGGCCAGCAGACACGCCTTCGGAAAAGCTGCTTTCAAAGGGGACTGTCATGGAAAGCAGTATAGGTCTATGGTCAGGAGAGACCCAAATCTGTGCAAAACCAAATCTGTGCAAGTCCTCCTGAGGTGAACCCATGAAAAAAACATGCCTGTCTTGGTTGTTTCTGGCCCTGCTGACCCAGCCTGCTTTCGCTCAGGATGCCACCTGTGGAGAGCCTCCATACACCTCTGATTTCTGGATGGATGTGCGTTCTGGCATGCTGCCAGATCAGCAAACCCCGGACACCCTCAGTCCCCTGCTGTTCCAGTGCCTTGCCTCTCCTGACCCGGTGCTGCGGGATGTGGTGGGCTACGAGGTGTTCGCAAACTGGCTGCGGGGTGGTACCCTGACCGATTCCGCTGCCCGTGACCTCACCGCACTGCTGTTGAAAGGGCTGCAAAAAGGCATTGGAGAAGAAGGCACCCCCACGGTCTTTGGAAGGACTTTCTCTGCCCTGATCCTCTCTGAGGTGATGCGCAGGGATGCCCGCAACCGGTTTCTTTCTGATGCAGAGTACCAGCAGGTGGTGACAGGCATTGCGGCCTACCTGAAAGCTGAAAAAGACCTCCGGGCCTTCAATGACCAGCAGGGCTGGATGCACGGGGTGGCCCATGCTGCAGATGTGCTGTGGCGCATGGCAGAAAACCCCAGAACCACTGCCTCGGATCTGGATGTGCTGCTGGATGCCCTCAAAAGCAAAGTGGCCCCTGAGCAGCCTGTGTTTTATACCCACAATGAACCGGAACGCATGGCACGGGTGATTTCCACCCTGCTTTCCCGTTCGGATGTTTCAGCCCAGAAACTGGACGACTGGCTGTACAGCCTGGTGTCTGGCGTGGCCTGGCGCAGTTCCTTTGACAGTGAGCTGGGCATGGCCCGATTGCACAACACCCGCAATTTCTTCCAGGCGCTGTATTTTCAGGTGTTGTTTCCTGCACCAGGGAACGATCAGGCCAGGGCCATTGAAGACACGGTGCGGCGTGCCCTGACCAGCCTGGACCTCTACTGATGGCGTTTCACTGATCGTATGTTTTGCTGCGGCATCTCCTTTTTCCTCTGTGAGACACTGACTGCAGAGGAGACGACATGCCGCAAAAAAATTATCCCAGAGGTTACGTGGTGGGTGTGATCAGACGTGAGCACCTGCAAGCCGTTCAGCAAGAGCTGCAAAATGCAGGTTTTTCAGAAGTCATTGTGCACACCAGCGCAGACGATGACCTGAAAAGCCAGCTCACGGCCAATTTGAATTCGTTTGGAGATGAAAGTGTGATTCTGCAGGAGCACCAGAAAGCCTGGGAAGAAGGTGGAGTGACGGTGGGCATTTATGCTGCCGATTCCGAGCACAAACAGAAAATCCGTGAAATCCTCAAGGCCCATGACGGTCTGCAACTGATGTACTTCGGGGCGCTGGTGGTGGAGGAACTGTGACCTGCCCTGCAGGTCAGGGAACCCTGGACCCTCAAACCCCATACTCTGATCAAGGAGACCGACATGCCACATGACAGCTCACATCAAAGTGAAAATCCTCCAGTGGAGGATGCTGCACAAACCGAAGAGGGGCAAAGCAGCACCGACATGATGCTTTATGAACAGGCCCAGGAAGCCAGAGCCTACCACCAAAAAGCCCGCCAGGACATAGACCGCTGGGCCAGTGCCCGACCCACTGCCCTGGAGCAGACCGGGAAAAAGACAGCCCTGCTGGTGGAACGTGGTCTGGGATCCCTGGCCAAATACATCCCTGAAAGCATGACCGAGCGGGTGACTGGAGCCGTGGAGCAGGCCCTGAGCAGCACGGCTTCTCTGGCAGACCACCTGCTGGATGGGCAAAAAATCGAAAAAAGCGTGGAAGTCACCCGCAAATCCATTCCCTGTGAACTGCAGGCCAGAGATGCAGTGGCCCGCAAGATCATTCTGGAAAACCTCGGGGTGGGGACGGCCTCCGGGGCAGCCGCAGGTGCAGGAGGCTGGGCCACCATTTTGCTGGATGTGCCCATCCTGATCACCGTGACCCAGCGGGTGATCAGGCAGGTGGCAGCGGCATATGGTTACAAAGTGGATTCCCCGGAAGAAGAAGCCCTGGCCCGTGGCATTCTGGGTTCTGCTTCGGCCCTGGATGTGGGGCAAAGGGAAAAATTCATCCTGAGCATGCACGCCATCACCCGTGCACTGCGTCAGGGTGCAGGACTGGACAAAGTGGTGTCCATCTTGCTGCCCGCCACCCTGGAGAAACTGGGTGTGCGGGAAATTGCCAAGAGCCTGGGCATCAATTTGACCCAGCGCAAAGCCCTGCAACTGGTGCCCCTGGTGGGTGCTGCAGTGGGAGGCACCATGAATGCCCTCACCATCCGGGACACCGCCACTGCGGCTTTCATGGTGTACCGCAAACGCTGGCTGGAAGAGCACACCGACGTGTACGCCAGTGTGCAACTCCCAGAAGACGATCAGGTGATGGAAGCTGTTGCTGTGGATGAATCTGCCTGAAACGATCACAGGGCATTCAGGCAAAAGCCTGCCCTGAAAACCCCTTCCCTTAAGAAGCTCAAGAGGCACCAGAATGCTGTTCTGGTGCCTCTTCTTTGGACAATGATGCTGGATTTGGTTTTAGAGCATTGCCCTGGCCGGAGGTGTGATGCCCATCATCCTGCATGCAGGTGCAAAATGCTACTCTGCATATGAACGGAGGATGAGTTTATACAGAACAGGTTGTGGTTCACCTGAAGTTCAGGCGCAACATCCTTTCAATTGCAGGACCATTTGGAACGTTCGTCCTGTGGGTTTCTCAGTGGCCGGGTGCATCAGAGGGTGCACAGGGGAAATTCTGGCACCCACAACCGCCAGACCCGGTGCTTCCATCCTGTCGGAACCATCATCAGTTTTCCAGAGTTGTTCAGTCCAGGGCAAGTGCATGCTGCCCACGCAGTGCGGTCCAGCCAGGTGTGTCCAACTGGACCTGAAGGAGGAAGAATGAAAAAGACTTATGTGACACTGGGGTTGAATGCCACCTTGCTGAGCGTGGTGCTGGCAGCTTGCGGAGGAGGCGGCGGGGGACCCACCCAGGGCACCATCAAGGGACAGGTGGGTTTTTTTGACACCAGCCTCAGCCTCAGCCAGCAAGAAGCCGCCCAGTCCCTCAGCCCTGATGTGATTCCAGGCCACTTCCTGGTCAAATACCGCAACGAGGCAGGTTTCAGCAAGCAAGGGCTGGTGCAGGTGGCTGGAAAAACCCTGCACCTGCAAAGGAACCTTGCCCTGTCCGGGGTAAAACTGCTGGCTTTTGATGGTGCCACCCGTGCCCAGACGGCCAGCGTGCTGGCTGCCCTCAGGGCCGATCCCAACGTTGAATATGCCCAGCCCGATTACATGATGTATCCCATGAAGACCTCCAATGATCCCCTGCTGGGCTTCCAGTGGCACTACAACAGCATCAAGCTGCAGGAAGCCTGGGACATCACCACCGGGAGCAATGTGACCGTGGCGGTGGCAGACACCGGGATCCTGAAGGGTCACCCGGAACTGGCTGGAAAACTGTTGCCGGGTTACGATTTCGCAACCCTCACAGGCGACACACCCACCGGAGATGGAGACAGCCGGGACCCTGACCCTGAAGACACGGGCAGCAACGACACCACCTCCTACCACGGAACCCACGTGGCAGGCACCATTGCTGCAGCCACAAACAACGGCGCTGGAGTGGCAGGCGTTTCATGGGGAGCCAAGATTGTGCCTGTGCGGGTGCTGGGTCTGGCTGGAGGCCCCCTGTCTGACATCATGGACGGTCTGTTGTGGGCTGCAGGAGAACCTGTGGCCGGAGTGCCCGCCAATGCCAACCCTGCCCAGGTGATCAACATGAGCCTGGGAGGCAAGGCCATTTGCTCAGATTTGCCTGCCTATCAGGCCCTCTTTGACAAACTGGCCGCCAAAGGCATCATCGTGGTGGTGGCTGCTGGCAATTCCAATGCCGATGCCAGCAAGTTCAGTCCGGCCAGTTGCGGAAACGTCATCACCGTGGGATCCACGGGTTTTGCCAGTGACCGCTCCACCTTCTCCAACTTTGGGACCCGGGTGGATGTGATGGCTCCAGGTGGGGAGATGGCCCAGGACCTCAATGGTGATACAAAACCCGACGGTGTGTTGAGCCTCGGCAAAGACGATGTCAAGAAGGAATTCATCCACACTTTCCTGCAGGGCACCAGCATGGCTGCACCCCACGTGGCGGGTGTGGTGGCCCTGATGAAGAGCGTCAAACCCAACCTGAACTATGCGGAAGCTGTGGAGATTTTGAAGAAAACCGCCACACCCCTCAGCAACGAGCAGTGTCGGGTGGCCAATGGCTGCGGTGCAGGCCTGATCAATGCCTTCAAAGCTGTGCAGATGGCCAATTCCATCCCAGTGCCGGATTTCAATGTGCTGCTGGACGTTCCAGCCATCACCCTGGAAGCTGAATCAAGCGCTTCTGCCACCCTGCACCTCAACCTGACGGGTGGGTTTGCCCAGCCCATTGATGTGAAAATTGAAGGTGTGGATGCCAAACTGCAGGCCACCCTGGTCAATCTGGGTTCCAACAAGTTTCGCATTGACGTGAAAGCACTGGCTGACTCTGCTGGAAATTACACCATCACTGTGAAAGCCAATTCCGGGATCACCACCAGGACTGAAATGCTGAGCGTTCAGGTAAAACCCACGGATGTGAATGCAAAGGGAACCTCCGTGATTGCGTGTGCATACACTGGAAACCCTGCAATGTTGTGTGACCCCAATTTCTCCAGGTTTTTTGATGTGGCGGCTTCCGGCAAAGTGGCCAATTACCAGATTTCCCTGAGTACGAGCCGCCGTTACATCCCGGTGGCCTGGCTGGACAAGAACGGCAGCGGAAAACTGGATGGTGGCGACTTCTGGGGATTCTACGAGCGCAATGGCAAACTGGTGCTGGTGGATCCCGGAGAATCAGGCATTGATTTGCCCCTGGAGCTCTTCCACGACATCAAACAGCTGGGTGTGGAATCTGAAGCCAGCATCTCTGCACAGAAGATTTTGGAACAAATGATTCAACAACAGGCCAAATAAAAGGTCCAGAAATAGAGCCTTCAGAAACAGAGCCTTCAGAAACAGAGCTTTCAGAGCCAGAGCAAAGAACACGGAATCAAAAAATCCCCCAGGCGCACACCTGGGGGATCTTCTTTACTGCAACCTGAAGATCAGGGGAGGATCTGGATGGGGTTGGTGAAGGTCACCTGACGTTGAACCGGTGGGTCATAGCTGGCTGCAATGGTGTTGCCCGGGTAGGCAGGGGTGGATTTTTCGCTGGGCAGGATGTCTCCGGCACCATAGTTGTCTCCGCCGTAAACCCCGGCATAAGCATTCACGTGTGCAGGTTTGCCTGCAAGGCCCAGGGCATTCCAGGGGATGGCCACTTCGGTGGTGTACTCGGGGCCAGTGCCTGTGGTGACTCTGGTGAAGTTGTTGTTCTGGTCCACGTTGCTGCCATTGAAAACCCACATCTGGGCACCCTGCTCCTGGTACTGGGCCACGAAGGCATCAATGCCATTGTTGAAGGTGGCTTTTCTGGCCCAGGCATTGATGGTGTTGGCATCCGTGAAGCCACCGTCTTTGAAGTCCAGGTGCACAATGGCAGAGTTTCCAGAAGCCCGGTAAACGTAGCCCAGGTACAGGAAGTTGTCGTCAGAGTCGATGCGCAGCTCTTTGAAGATGTTGTCTCCACCAAAGCCGGTGTCGTAGCCGCCTGCTGCGTTGGTGACAGTGATCTTGGGAGCAGTCCAGTCTGCGAGGTTGCCATCAACGGTGTATTTGGGTGCTGCAGTCAGGGGCAGGTCAAAGTTCAGGTCGGTCTGACCACTGGTGCCACTGGCGGTTTTGCTGCCATAGCTGACTTTGCTGGCGGTGACATCTGTGGTGGTGCCGCTGGGAACCGGCAGGTAGTAAGTTCCATCGCTGTAGGTCAGGGCAAAGTAGTAATTGGGATCGAGGGCTGCGTCCAGCAGCACGTCCTTGATTCCTGTACCAGAAGAGGTGACCTTGCCAGAGATGAAGCTGTCAGGCGCTGGAACGGTGATGAAGTTGTAGACGCCGCTCACGGTTTCGGTGGGCTCATCCGGGGTGATTTCACGGTTGGTGTAGCCGGTGCCTTCATAACCACTGTTTTTGGCAGCTGGAGAGCCGTTGCCGAACTTGAAGGAGGTGGTTTTGAAGATGGGCAGGGACACCGTGCCTTTCCAGAAGCCTCTGTGGACAGGATCGGGGGTGAGGTTGACGCGGTTTTCACCATTGACAAAAGTGCGAACCTGGATCTGGGCATCGCCCTGGGAGCGGGCATCCACGGTGAAACTGACGGTGGACATGGCATTGGGCTGTGCAGTGGTGGTAGGACCAGTGGTGGCTTCCCGGCCGTCTTTGCCCACGCTGATCAGTTTAAAGGTGTAGGTTTTGCTGGAGTCCAGACCTTCTACCATCAGGCTGCCCAGGTTGGCTGGAGCGGGTTCGGCGTTGTAACGCTTGAAGGTGGTTCCGTCGGTGCTGAGGTACACCCGGTATCCGCCCACTTTGTCGCTGACGGCGGGGGTCCAGGTGAGTTTGACGGCTTCAAATCCAACCACCCGGTCCAGGTTGGTGGGCTGGGGAAGGGTGGCATCGGTGCCAGGTTCAGTGCCTGCCTGGGCGCTCAGAACCAGCACGCTGCGTTTGGCGATGTTTCCCGTCAGGTTGCCGTCTGCATCCAGAACAAGGCTGTGGGATTTGCCGGTCAGCTCTTTGAGGGTGGAACCTTTGGCAAAGGTGCCGAGCAGTTGCACTTTTCCTGCAGCCAGACTGCTGAGGTTGAGGTCTGCATTGCTGTTGTTGATCAGCACCACCACGGGGTCACTGCCTGCCAGGGTTCTGCGGAAAGCCAGCAGGGGTTGCCCGCCGTTGGTGGCCGGACGGGACAGCACTTCCTGTTTGCCTTTTCTGAGGGCTTCGCTCTTCTTGCGGGCATCGCTGAGGGCTTTGATGCGCTCATCCAGGGTGCTTGCTGCCAGCTTGCCAAAATCCATGTCTTCACGGTTGGATTCACCCAGCACGTTGTTGTAGGGATCGCCCTTGCCAATCATGCCGATTTCAGTGCCGTAGTAGACACTGGGGGTGCCCCGAGAGGTGAAGATCAGGGAAAGGGCCAGATCCAGGCGCTCTCTGGCCTCAGACAGGCCCACGCCCCGGTCCACAGCTTCGCTGACGAAGCGTTTCACATCGTGGTTGTCAACAAGGGTGACCAGTTTGTTGGGGTCGTTGTAAAGCCCATCCTGATCGAAGATGCTGGCGATGGCATTCAGGTTGCCGCCTGCACTGCTCAGGTTGTCCTTGAGGGCAAATTGCAGGGGGAAGTCAAAGAGGGCAGGGGACCCCAGGTCATTGATGAACTTCTTGTTGAAGTTGATGTCTCCAGAGAGCACTTCGCCCACGGTCCAGATTTTGGCTGGATCTCCAACCCCTCCAGCTTTGAAGAACTGTTTCCAGTAGGTGTCGGGGACATGCTTCATGGTGTCCATGCGGATGCCGTTGATGTCCAGTTCGTTGATCCAGTAGGCCACGGAGTCATTGAGGAACTTGGTGACTTCGGCTTTCTCCTGTTTGAAATCAGGAAGACCTGCCAGGGCACAGTCCACATCTTTGTTGCTGCTGGCATCACAATCTGCTGCGGTGTGGAACCAGTCGGGGTGGGTCTTGACCAGCTGGGCTTCGTATCCAGCGTGGTTGACCACCATGTCCTGCACGATTTTCAGACCTTTGCTGTGTGCGGTTTTCACCAGGTTTTTCAGGTCATCCAGGGTGCCGAAGTGGGGGTCCACTTTGAAGAAATCCTCGGCCCAGTAGCCGTGGTAGCCTGCGTGGTATTTTCCAGCGTTGGGGCCATCTCCGGCCAGCTGGGAAGGCACCTGCAGGTAGACGGGGGAAATCCAGATGGCGGTGACCCCCAGTTTTTCAAAATAGCCTTCGTTGATTTTCTGGACCAGGCCTTTGAAGTCTCCGCCGTGCCAGCTGATGGGGCTGCTGGGCTGGGCTTTGTCTCCGGGGCCAGTGTTGCTGCCGTTGTCGTTGCTGGTGTCTCCGTTGGCAAAACGGTCTGTCAGCGCGAAGTAAATCACGTCCTGGCCATTGACCACAGGACCGGGATTGACGATTTTGGGAGGAGCTGGCATGAGGTTGCAGCTTGAAACGGTCAGGGCCAGGGTGAGGCTTGCAAGGGCATGCTGAAGACGGAACCGTTGCCGGTTCCCAGACTTGGGTTGTTCCATATGGAAACGCTACCAAATTCAGAAAATTTTGCCATTGATAGTTCTTAACTTGCCTATACAAGTGCTTTATCAGAAAGCCTCTTTTGATCATCAAAACCAATTCGCAATGCAAAAAGCTGCACCAGAAAGGCAAACAAAAAATCGGCCCAGATGGGCCGGAGTTCAGGGTTTTGCAAAACAGCCAGAAATCAGGACAGGATGCCCTGCACCACAGCCAGCACTTCCTCTGCCAGATCCTGGGTGTCTTGCAGCACACGGGTGCGCTCTGCGGCAAATTCAGAGTTCAGGTCTGCATCGTATTTCAGGTTCATGTCCACGGTCAGCAAGAAAGCCTGGCTGGCTCCCCTGAGCAGGGCCACCCCGGCCCCCACATCGCTGATGATGCTGTTGTGGGCCAGAAAGGTTGCTCTTTTTCCCAGTCCCACAGCCCGCAGCACATCCTGTGCCGCTTCCAGAGGGGTGAGGGCAGCATTGCGGGTGGCGCTTTTGACCGCCGTCTTGCGTTCCTCGGTGCCCTTGGGGAGTTTCAGGGCTTCCATGTAACGCTCAAATGCCGCCACATCCCGATCCGCATGGGTTTGCAGGATGGTCAGCAGTTCACGGCACTCGATCAAAAGCGCTTCAATTCCAGTGACATCTGCATTCTTCTTGGGTCTGGAAATCTCCAGGGCCATGATGATGAGCCCCAGACCAAAAGAGGCGGTCAGTCCTGCCACCGATCCACCCCCCGGAGTGGGGGCATCGCTGGCGGTCTGGTTCAGCAAATCCTGGATGTTCTGATTCCACAGGCTCATGCCTGACCTCCAGTGAGGGCTTCCTGGGCCTGCAACTCCAGTGCGCGTACGAAATTCTGGAAGATCAGGGCACTGGTCACCACGCCCACCCCTCCGGGAACTGGAGAGTAGGCTTTTAAAAGGGGATAGATTTCTGGGTCTGCATCGCCTTTCAGGCCATCGTTGATCACGTTGATGCCTGCATCAATCACGATCTGACCCTCGGTGATGGCGGCTTTCCTGAGCAGGCCATGGCGGCCCACGCACACAAAGATCACCTCGCAGTCTTTCAGGGTGGTCTGCACTTCGCGGGTGTGTTCGGTGACCACCGTGACAGTGGCTCCCCGGTTGATCAGCATGCTGATCAGGGGTCTGCCCACCGTGCGGCCCGGACCAATCACGGCCACACGCTTCCCGATCAGGGGTCCCTGGGTTTCAGCCAGCAAAATGCAGGCATGGGGGGTGGGGGCCAGAATGGCATCCTTCTCCCGACCTGTGGCAATCAGGGACAGGTTGGCCGGAGAAAGCCCTTCCACATCCTTGTGTGCAGCAATGCGGGACAGGGCTTTTTCAGGGTCCAGATGGGGGGCCAGAGGGAACTCCAGCATCACCCCCTGAAATTCTGCACTGTCTGAGAGTCGGTGCAGGGTTTGCTCCAACTCACGCTGGGACACTTCGGCCCCCAGGTCAAAGACCTCCAGACCCAATCCCAGGCTTTCAGCCGTGCGTTTTTTGCTTTGCACGTATACCAGGCTGGCTGGATCGCTGGAAGCCAGAACCACTGCCATTCTGGGGGTGATGCCCCTGCCGTTCCAGCGGGCAATTTCCAGTTTGACGTTGTACTTGATGTCCCGTGCAGTGTCTTTTCCGTAAATCGGCTGCATGCAGGATCTCAGTGCCTGAAGTGACGCACGCCAGTGAAAACCATGGCGATGCCCAGTTCGTCTGCAGCTTTGATGCTGTCTTCATCGCGCACAGAGCCTCCGGGCTGGATGATGGCCGTGATGCCAGCAGCAGCAGCGGTTTTCACCACGTCATCAAAGGGAAAGAAGGCGTCAGAAGCCAGCACACTGCCTCTGGCGTGCTCACCTGCGTGCTCGATGGCCTGCTTGGTGGCCCAGATGCGGTTCACCTGCCCCACCCCAATTCCGGTGGTGCGTCCATCCTTGCCAACCACAATGGCGTTGGATTTGACGTGCTTGACCACCCTCCAGGTGAACAGCAAATCCTGCAGCTCCTGTTCGGTGGGAGCACGCCTGGTCACCACGGTTTGCTGGATGCCTTCCAGACCCAGGGTGTCGGCTTCCTGCACCACAAAACCCCCATTGATGCGCTTGTAATCCAGAGTGGGTTTGGGGGCCTGTGCGACCTTCATCAAGCGCAGGTTTTTCTTCTTGCTGAGGATTTCAAAAGCCTCAGGGGTGTACTCGGGAGCCAGAATCACTTCCAGGAACACGTCTTTGAGGGCACGGGCGGTGTCGGCGTCCAGCGGGCGGTTGACGGCCACAATGCCCCCGAAGATGCTTACAGGATCGGCTTCGTAAGCGCGTTGCCAGGCCTGGGCCAGGGTCTCCCCGGTGCCCACAGCGCAGGGGTTGGCATGCTTGACCCCCACCACGGTGGGTTCGCTGAACTCGGTGGACAGGTTCCAGCAGGCTTCTGCATCGGTGTAGTTGTTGAAGCTCATGGCCTTGCCGTGCAGCACCTCGGCGTCCAGCACGGTACCTTTCTGGCTGCCTTCTCTGTACAGGGCGGCTTTCTGGTGGGGGTTCTCTCCATAACGCAGTTCCATGACCTGGGTCAGTTCCACGGTTTTCTGGGCAGGCAGACTGCTGGAGGGGGCCAGGTAATTGGCAATGGCAGTATCGTAAGCGGCAGTGTGGGCAAAAGCCTTCTGGGCCAGGTATTTTCTGTACCCAGAGGTGACATTCCCCAGGTTGCCCAGGATCTCGGGGTAATCTGAGGGGTCCACTACGATCAGCACCGACTCGTGGTTTTTGGCGCTGGCACGGATCATGGCAGGTCCACCGATGTCGATGTTCTCGATGGCATCATTGAAGGTCACATCGGGTTTTGCAATGGTTTCCCGGAAAGGGTAAAGGTTCACGCACACCAGATCAATGGGGGTGATGTCCTGCTGGTCCAGTTGGGCCAGATGCTCGGGGGTTCTGCGGGCCAGGATGCCCCCGTGCACGGCGGGGTGCAGGGTCTTGACCCGGCCTTCCAGAATTTCAGGAAAGCCGGTGATTTCGGTGACATAACGGACTGCGACTCCAGCGTCCCTCAGGGTTTTGAAGGTCCCTCCGGTGGAGATGATTTCAAAGCCTTTTTCCACGAGACATTTTGCAAAGTCCACGATGCCGGTTTTATTGCTGACAGAAAGTATAGCGCGCACGAAAAGCCCTCCTATGGGATCACAAAGCTTCTTCGCCCAGGCGTGCGGCACTCCAACGCTGCGGCTTCCCCGTGGTACTCCACGCTGCGCCAGTCACCGCAACAAGCTTTACCAGTGTACCAGAATTCAGTGCAGCCCCGAACCCCGCTGTCTGAACCCCTGTTGCACCTCTGCGGGTTTCAATTGCTGGTGGCCGCTGGGGCCCAGTTGAAAGGCCTGGGTCATGCCTGCATAGATGGCTTTCTGGGCTTCATCCCCGCCGATGTTGCTGACCCCCACAGTGCCCAGCTCAAAAGCAGGAATGAGGATCAGAGAAGCGTAATTGAGGGTGTTGCTGCCATCATGGCCCAGCACCAGCTCTCCACTGTCGGTCTTGTTGACCACCCAGCCATAACCATACTGGTCACCGTAATGGTCCTTGTGAAGCTCCTGAAAGGTGGAGGCTTTCAAGAAGCCATTCTTGCCATTTTCACCGTTCATGTGGGCCTGACCATACAACACCAGATCGGACATCGGGCAGCGCACATTGTCTGCGCCATCGATCACCTCGGTGTTGCCCGCCACCACCAGATTGTTTTCCTGTGTGGGATACACTGGTGGAACAGGCACAGGGACTCCCGCTTGCAGCACATGGGGCCAGGGTTGTGAAACGCTGGAGACGTCCCAGGTGTAACCCATGCTGCACCCTTTCATGTGCAGGGGGTTGAAAAGCTGTGTCTCAATCAGGGTTTCAAAAGGTTTCTTGCCCACTTTCTCAAGAATGGCAGCCAGCAGGGCATAGCCTGGATTGGAATATTCAAAAGCAGTCCCAGGGGCATGCTTCAGAGGGGTTTGCAGCAGGTCCTTGATGAAGTCGGCTTTGCGGGTGGCCAGAGGAATGCTGGCATCCCACCACCCGGGCTGGGGCTCCAGGTCATCCACAATGCCTGAGCGGTGGGACAGCAACTGGTCGATGGTGATGTTCTGGTATTCTTCCCGCATTTCTGTGTCTGGCAACAGCTCCTTGAGTTTGCTCTGGAAAGACAGTTTGTGGCTTTCCACATACGTGGCAATCAGGGTGGCGGTCATGGATTTGGTGATGGACCCCAGGTGGTGCACATCCTGCAAGGTGACTTCTTCAGGAGAGCCGTATTTGCGCACCCCTTTGGCAGACTGCTGCAATATGGCTTTTTCATTGAACAGGGTGATGCTCAGGGAGGGCAGTTTGTGCTGAATGACCAGCTGGCTGGTTTTGTCTGCCAGGACAGCTTCAGGGGTTTTGGGGGCGATGGTTTGACATCCAGTGAGCAAACATCCAGTGATCAGTAGAACAGGCAACAAATAAGGTTTCACGGTATCAAATTAAGCAACCAGCATGAGAATCCCATCAGACAGCAGGCTTTGAGGTTGCTGTCATGTTTGTAACAATCCAGATCGAGCAACAGCACAGCAGCAAAACACCAGCAAAGCCCAGAAGTTGACACTGCCCCCAGAGACCCGATACACTGACATTTAGCCTGTGAGACACAGGCGACTCTTATCCAGAGTCGGCGCAGGGAACTGGCCCGCAACGCCGCAGCAACCGACCTCCATCACGGTACGGTGCTCACCAGCCCGAAAGACCACGATGGTCCCATTCGGGGACGATAAGAGAAGGGCGTAAACCACCATTTCCCCTTCTCAACACCACGAGAGGGGGAATCTTTAGTTCCCCCGCAGATCAACACTCTTTTCTCCTGGAGGGGAGCACATGCGCTTCGAGTTCGCTTTCGAAACCGATGAGGGAGCCATCCCGTTTACGTTCGTCGCCAAAAGTCAGCACGACTACACCATCACGCCCAGTTACAAGTGGTTCTTTGAGAAAGCACCTCTGATTCTGGATTCTGGCCGCATCCTCAGCAACATCCGGGTGGGTTACCACACCTACGGCACCCTCAACGCCGAAAAAGACAATGCCATTCTGGTCTGCCATGCCCTCACCGGCACCAGTGCCGTGCACCGCTGGTGGGCAGACATGTTCGGGGAAGGGAAGACCCTGGACCCCACAAAGCACTTCATCGTGTGTTCCAACGTGCTGGGGGGGTGTTCAGGAACCTCTGGTCCCAAAGAAATCGGGCTGGACCCCATCACCATCCATGACATGGTGCGGGTGCAAAAAGAACTGATCAAAGACCTTGGCGTCAAAAAATTGACCGTCATTGGGGGCAGCATGGGCGGCATGCAGGCCCTGGAATGGGTCAGAAGCTATCCTGAGTGCCTGAAGAAAGCCATCATCATTGGTGCACCTGCCCGCCACAGTGCCTGGGCCAAGAGCTTCAATGTCTCCCAGCGCAACGCCATCACCAGCGATCCTGA
The DNA here is from genome assembly GCF_014646895.1 of Deinococcus roseus. Lineage (NCBI taxonomy): Bacteria > Thermotogati > Deinococcota > Deinococci > Deinococcales > Deinococcaceae > Deinococcus > Deinococcus roseus. The sequence goes on along the minus strand of NZ_BMOD01000001.1, from coordinate 248,382 downwards.
ATGGAAAGGCGGCAAGTACCAGGAGCAACCCCACGGTCTGGCCATCGCCCGCCAGATCGCCATGATCAGTTACCGCAGCCCGGAGTCCTACCAGATGACACAGGGCGGGCAGTCCAAATTCAATCCCAACCAGAGCGCCATCCAGACCTATCTGGAGTACCACGGGGAAAAACTGCTCAAGCGCTTTGATGCCAACACCTACCTCTTGATCACCCAGGCCATGGACCTCTTTGAGGTGACCGACGATGAATTGCGGCGCAACACCGTGCCCACTTTGCTGGTGGGCATCTCCACCGACATCCTTTATCCTGCCAGTGAAGTGCGGCAGGTGGCGGCACAAATGAAGAACAGCGAATACTGGGAACTGCAGAGCCCACACGGTCACGATGCCTTCCTGATTGAGGATGAACCGTTGAACCTCAGGTTGCTGGAATTCCTGCAGAAATGAACAGCACAAAGAGACCAGAGCTTTGAAGGCTCTGGTCTTTTCAAGACAGCAGGTCTATGACAGCTCTGCCGTCTCCGGGTACCTTTTGATCCAGGCCTCCCAGCCTTCTGCTGGGTAAGCCTTTCTGGCTTCGGGTGCAAACAGTTTTGTGGCTTCCTGCTCCAGATCTTCAAAAGGATGCGGAACCACCTCGGTTTTTTCATAGGCCGGATGCATGTCCCATTTGATCAGGCGTCCAGACCCGCCCCAGGGGTCATCGCAGGCCCACACCACACGGGCGAGTTGCACCATTCCGATGGCCCCTCCACACATCAGGCAGGGTTCCAGAGAGGAGTACAGGGTGCACTCCTCTGGTTTCTCAATCCGTCCCAGACGGTAGAAGGCCACCATCTCGGCATGGGCGAAACTGGAATCTGCCACCTCGTGGGGATGGTCTGGCCAGGGTTCATGTGCCCGGTTGCGGCCCTCTGCAATGATCTGGCCCTGACCGTTCACAACCACACAACCAATGGGGGAGGACCCCTTCTCAACGCTTTCCCTGGCAAGTTCCAGGGTGCGCATCAAGAAGGGGCGGTCCTCTGGGCGGACTTTACTCATCCTGGGACAGGATGATGGTGCTGTAAGGTCCCACAGCCACGCTGCCCTTGAAAGGCATCCCGTCCATTTCGGCTTCTTCTGCGTCCACATCGTGGCTGAACACGTTGGTGAATTCGCTGTCATATCCTTCCCAGTCGGAGTGAAAACGGGTGCGCCACAGGCCCTCTCTGGGGAAGCCAATTTCGAAGTTCTCCAGGGTTTGACCCGACAGGTTGACCACCACGATCACGTCGTCTTTGGGACCCCCCTGATCGAAGCGGTGGTAGGCCAGCATTTTCTTCTCAATGTCCACCCGGTGCACCACCACATTCGGACCTTTGAGGCCCGCAGTGTGCCCGTAAGCGTTTTGCCTGAGCTGCTTGAGGTCCCGGTACATCTGGGTGATGCCCTTGAAGTTGTCTGCCAGAGACCAGTCCATCACATTGCTGTCGTCAAACCAGCCTGCGGTGAGCATTTCCTGACCCTGGAACACCATGGGAATGCCAGGAGAGGTGAAGGTGATGCAGGCCCCCAGCGTGGAGCGTTTTTTGGCGTAATAGTTGGCAGCATTGTTGGGCCAGATTTCTTCGGGAACACGGGCATGACCGTTGGCGACTTCATCGTGGGATTCGGTGTAGACCACCCGACTGAAAGCCTCTCCGTTGTAGCAGTTGAGCACAGCATTGGCCACAGCCTGGGTGTTGCGGTGCAGGTCTTCCTGCACGATCAGGGCTTCGCGCACAGGGTGTACAAATCCAGAATCCCACTGGGCATCGAAGCCCAGGCCGCCTTCTGAAGTGGGGGCGGTCACCAGGGCATTGCCCCGCAAATCTTCTGCAATGGTGATTTTCCAGGGCTGTCTTGCTTCAATTTCATCGTTGATCCAGCGCAAGAGTCCCCAGCCTTCTTCCAGGTCATCTCCGGGGTTTTCGTTGCTCTGCACGTTGCGGATGTAGGCGGTGGCATCGAAACGCAGGCCGTCCATCTGGAATTCTTCCAGCCACATCAGGGCGTTGTCGCGGATGTACTGGCGCACCTCTTCGCGGCCATAATCCGGGCGGGTGTCTCCCCAGGGTGTAGAAGAACGCCAGTCGTTGTAGAAGTAGATGCCACCCTTGCCGTTTTCGCTCCAGCCGTCAAATTGCCAGAGGTCGAGGTCTGAAGGTCCGAAGTGGTTGTAGACCACATCGATCAGCACGGCAATGCCTTTCTCGTGGGCGGCTTTCACGAAGCGTTTGAGGGCATTGGGGCCCCCATAAGCCCCTTCCACAGCAAAAGGATGGGCGGGGTTGTATCCCCAGGAGATGTCTCCGGCAAACTCCATGGGCGGCATGATCAGGAGGGTGTTGACCCCCAGGTCCGAGAGGTAATCCAGTTTTTCTGCAGCAGAATCGAAATTGCCGCGTTGCCCTTCGGGCGCATTGAAGGTGCCCACGTGGAGTTCATAGATGATCATTTCATTCCAGGCTGGAACCCGGTATTCTTTGAGGTCGCCCCAGTCAAAGGTGGGATCGTAAACCACGCATTCTCCAACAGAACTGGTGACTTCGCGGGCGTAGGGGTCCATTTTCCAGGCATCAAAACCCTTGTTTTTGATTCTGAATTTGTAGGTGGCTCCGGGTTTGACCCCAGGCACAAAAATCGACCAGAAACCGTTTTTTTCTTTGGCGAGGCGGTGCTCGGTTTTGTTCCAGTTGTTGAAATCTCCACCCACGCACACGGCAGTGGCGTTGGGTGCCCACACCCGGAAACTCACCCCGTCTGGGGTGGGAATGGCCCCCATGCCTGGGACTGGGGAAATTTCTGTCTTTTTGCGGGCGGATCGGGAGGCTTTTTCTTCTGTTAAAGTCATGTCCTGCTCCTCACTTGAAATGCTGGTTCATAAAGTCATCTTTTTTAAGCCGCACCAGAACCAACATTTAGAATTTGATGATTGCGGCGATAAATCTATGAGCAATCCCACAGAGGGACGATTTTTGCTTGGGTAGATCACAATTCTGCGGACTTCCTCTGGCGCAAGGTCCTGCTGAATTTCAGAACCTGCCTTTATTGATGCCATTAAAAAGACGAAATTGTCAAGAGACAAAAAAATAAACCAGAAGATTTTCATCCTCTGGAACAAGAAAAAAAACCGAGTTTAAACTGAATTTTTTGAGGTATGGGGTTGATCAGGGGTTTTCCCTGGTTTTGCTCTGCAAATCAGCCCTGGAGCTGGACTTCTCCCACTTTGAAATCCTGGGTGGGGCTGAAAGCTTCAAAGAAACGCCGGGCTGCTGGAACCTGCAAATCATCCAGAATGCTTTCCACAGCCTGCATAAAGCCTGCCGGACCACAATAATAAAAATCTGCGTCCAGGGGGACATGTTTCAGAAGTTTCTCTGTGGAGATCAGGCCCGTGTCCTGGTGGTCAATGCCCAGAAGCTCATCTGCTCCCACTTCGGTGTAAAACACGGTCACCTGAACCTGTGGGTTTTCGACTTGCAGGGCAGAGAGTTCATCTCTGAAGGTATGGTCTGCTTTTTTCATCACGAACTGCAGCAGGTGCACCTCGCTGGTTTTTGCAGCTTTGGCCATGCTCAAGAGGGGAGTGATGCCCACTCCACCTGCCAACAACACCACAGGGCGGCCCCGTTCTTGCAAGACAAAATCTCCCATGGGAGCGTGCACATCCAGCGCATCTCCCACCTGAATGTGGTCATGGAGCAGGTTGGAGAGCAGGCCATCTTGCAAATCAAAGCTGCCCTGGGGGGCCAGTTCACGCTTGACACTGATGCGCAGGGTGTCCTTGCCTGGGGCATCAGAGAGGCTGTACTGGCGAATCTGGGTGTAGGGCATGTGTTCGGTTTTCAGGCGCACACTGACATACTGACCAGGTTTGAAGGGCGCAATGGAAGTGCCATCAAGCGGTTTGAGGTGCAGAGAAACAATCTGGGCACTTTCCTGCACCTTCTGGACCACCTGAAAGGCTTTGAACCCTTCCCAGGGAGCAGCCTGATAAAGGTTTTTTTCCACACCAATCATGATGTCTGCCAGGATCCCATAAGCTGCACCCCAGGCGTCCAGAATTTCAGGTGTGGCAGCATCTCCCAGCACTTCCTGAATGGCAGCCAGCAGGTTTTCGCCCACAATGGGATAGTGTTCGGCCAGGACATCCAGACTGGCGTGTTTGTGGGCAATGCGGGCCACCATGCCGGACAGAAATTCAGGCTGGTCCAGGAATTCTGCGTAAGCCAGCACCGAAGCAGCCAGGCTGCGGGACTGTGCTCCGGTTTGCTGGTGGGTCAAATTGAAAACGTTCTGCAATTCTGGATGCCGGGCAAACATGCGGCGGTAGAAGTGGCTGGTGATGGTGGTTCCGTGTTGTTTGAGCACGGGAACTGTGGCTTTGATGAGGTGAAGTTGTGGGGCGGTCAGCATGTGGTCCTCCGTCATGAATATGCATTTAAAATATATATTAGATGCAGAGAGAAATGTCCCCGCGCACCCTCTAGCATTTTCTAGAAAAAGTGATACAATCTATTCCGTTCCCGAGACGAAAGCTTGGGACAAACTCCCAGGGAGAGGTGCCCGAGCGGTTGAAGGGGCACGCCTGGAAAGCGTGTGTAGGGTAACACTTACCGCGGGTTCGAATCCCGCTCTCTCCGCCAGAATGCAGCCCCACCGAAAGGTGGGGTGTTTGCTTTGTGGTGACAGAGTGCAGCCAAAGTGCAGCCAGAAAGGGCAGCGTCTGCAAAGCGGCCCCGCTGATCAGATGTGCGCTCTGGCCTTTTGGGGGGTTTCCCTGCTGAAACCCCTGAATTTTTGCTAGGGGTTATCACTTATGAATGCCCCCCGGTGCTGTCCTAAACTGAGGTGTATCACCCGGCCCAATACGCATCCAGGGCATATTGAACTTGCATCCCATTTCCAGCAGCGCCGCATGAGGAGGCATCTAGCATGATCACCAAAGCCCTGATTCAGGCCCTCAACCCCAACCTGAAGCAGCCCGATGTCACTGCAGCCAAGCTGCAGCACGCTGCAGACCAGTACGGCATCAACACCACCTTGAGGTTGGCCCACTGGCTGGCCCAGCTCACTGCAGAGTCTGGACTGGTTCCACAGGAAGAAAATCTGAATTACTCAGCCAAACGGCTGTGTCAGGTGTGGCCCAGCCGCTTCCCCAGTTTGCAGGCTGCCCAGAGTTGTGCCATGAACCCCCAGGCCCTCGGCAACACCGTGTATGGGGGCCGCATGGGCAACACCCAGCCTGGAGACGGTTTCAAGTACCGTGGCAGAGGATTCATTCAACTCACCGGACGCAGCAATTACACCCGTTACAGCCAGCTCACCGGCTTTGATCTGGTGAACGACCCCGATTTGTTGTTGCAAATTGGGGTCAGTGCCCAGACGGCAGCTGCTTTCTGGCAGGACCACCACATCAATGCCATGGCAGACCGCAATGACCTGCAGGCCGTTACCCGTGCCATCAATGGTGGATTGATTGGCCTCCCCAGCAGGCAGGCTTACTTGCAAAAAATCATGGCTTTGCTGCACTGAGACCTGCAGACCGGAAAGACCAAAAGACCCTCTTGGGCGGATGTTCTGGTCTTTTCTCAGCGCTCCTGCCTCTTGCCTGCATCTGGCACACATTGCAGGCAGATGTTCCTTTTTCCGGCACACCCGTCCAGAAGTTGTCTGAAAAGTTGTCTGAAAATAAGCCAGAATCCTCTGCACATCTTTCTCAAAACAGGTTAGAGTGACCACCATGACTCAGCCCAGCACAGTTCAGCGCAGCCTGCCCGCTCTGTATCTTGCACAGGCCCTGTCCACCAGTGCCACCACCATCGGAGTGGCCCTTGCCAGCATTCTGGCGGTGAAACTCACCGGATCGGAAAGCTACTCTGGCGTGCCCTCCACCGTCAACCTGTTGGCCTCGGCTTTCAGTGCCTACTTTGCCGGGCAACTCATGTCCCGCCATGGACGCCGGGTGGGATTGGCCCTGGCTTTCCTGCTGGGAACCATCGGGGCCAGTGTGGCTTTCTGGCAGGCCATGCAGCAAAATTTCTGGGGTTTCATGGTGGGCATTTTGCTGGTGGGTCTGGCCACCGGAGGCATCAACCAGATGCGTTATGCAGTCAGTGAACTGGTTCAGCCCGAGAAGCGGGGCCAGTTCATTGGTTTTCTGCTGACCTGCAGTGCCATAGGAGCGGTGATCACCCGCCTGTGCATTCCTGCCCTGAAAAACGTGGCCCAGTCCCACCAGTTGCCTGAAAATGAGGCGGGCTGGTTGCTCAGTGCCCTGTTCCTGGCCCTGGCCAGTGGGCTGGTGGCTGTGTTCTTCACAGCCAGACCTGCTGACTTGCCAAAACACACCTCCAGAATCCAGCTGTCTGTTGCAGAACTGCTGCAAAACCCCCAGGTCAGGCTGGCCCTGCTGGGCATGATGGTGGGTCAGGGTGTGATGTTGATGCTGATGGTGATGATGCCCGTGCACGCCACCCATCTGGGCCACGGTCTGGAGGCCATTTCCAGCGTGATGACCGGGCATGTGGTGGGCATGTTTGGTCTGTCCTGGATCACCGGGCGCTGGGTGGACCGCTTTGGCGCCAGAACCATGATCTTCATGGGAAGCCTGCTCCTTGCCCTGAGTGCCTTGCTGGGTTTGCTGGGGCACAGCCTCATGGAAATGGGGATTGCCCTTTTTGTGCTGGGCATTGGCTGGAACCTGTGTTTTGTGGCGGGCTCCAGTTTGCTGACCAGCAGCCTGCCTCCAGAAACCCGTGCAGCAGCACAGGGCAAACTGGATGTGTTTGTGTGGGGTTCTGCGGCTGCAGGAGCACTGGGAGGCGGTCTGCTGGTGGCCCAGTCGGGTTTTCCCCTGATGTACAGTGTGGCCCTGACCATCAGTTTGATCTCAGCAATTGGGGTATATTTAAGACGTGCAGGAAAGGTGCAACCCGGCACCTGACGCAGGGCAGCAAAACCTGAGTGCCCTGGCCGGGTTCAAAAGACCTTTCCTCGCTTGCATTGATTTGAGCCTCTGAAAACAGGTTCACCCACTTGAATGGTCTTCACTGAAAAAGAGGCGGGCATGAAGAAGAAAGTGACTTTGTTGGACGTTGCCGAGGCTGCCGGGGTTTCCCCCAGCACGGTGTCCAGAATTGTGGCTGGCACAGCGCGGGTCAGCGAGAAAAAACGCAAGCAGGTGGAAGAGGCCATTGCACAGCTCAAATACCAGCCCAACCTGGTGGCCAAAGGCCTGGTGCAGGGCCGCACCCTCTCCATCGGGGTCTTGACGCAGGACATTGCCAGTCCGTTTTATGGCTCGGCATTGCTGGGGGTGCAGGAAGCCCTGAGGGGCACCGATTACGTCCCGGTGTTCATGGATGGACACTGGCAACCCGAAGATGAAGCGGTGGCGATTCAGCGTCTGGTGGGCCGGGTGGATGGTCTGATCATCATGGGAGGTCACCTGGAAGGGGATTCTCTCGGTGCTCTGGCAGAATCCATGCCCATCATCACCATCGGGCGCACCATTCCAGGGTTTGAGCAGCACTCTGTCTTGATTGACAATTACGCCGGAGCACGCAATCTGGTCAAGTACCTCTTTGACCTGGGGCACCGACGCATCGCCCACATTGCTGGCCCCCATGAGCACATTGATGCCCGTGAACGCCTGAGGGGCTACTACGATGCCCACAAGGAATTTGGCATGGACATCGACGAGAAACTGATTGTGCATGGGGATTTTCAGGAGGCCTCGGGAAGCCTTGCCGTGGCCACCCTGCTGGAATCGCGCACCATGTTCACCGCGATCTTTGCGGCCAACGACCAGATGGCTTACGGGGCCAGGCTTGCCCTGTACCGCCGGGGCATCCGGGTCCCTGAAGAAGTCTCCCTGGTGGGCTTTGATGACACCCGCAACTCCGAGTACATGATGCCGCCCCTCACCACCGTGCGGCAACCCATGCATGAACTGGGACTGGCGGCCACCACCGCCTTGCTGAACCTCCTCAACGATGAAGAGGTGGTGCTGGAAAAAATCACCCCTCAACTGGTGATCCGGGAGTCTGCTTCTCGGGCCAGATGATGTGAGGCAGCAAAACTTCTGGACAACTTCTGGCAGTTGCGCAGAACAGCAGCACACGGTTTTGAACCTGAACGGTTAGCATGAACAGCATGCATCCAGCGCTGGACGTTTTGCTGACTTTTTTGAGATTGGGCTGCAGCAGTTTTGGGGGACCGGTGGCCCATCTGGGTTACTTCAGGCAGGAATTTGTGGAGCGCAAAAAATGGCTGTCAGATTCAGATTATGCGGATCTGGTGGCCCTGTGCACCTTTTTGCCCGGTCCCTCCAGCAGCCAGGTGGGCATGTGCCTGGGCAAATTGCGGGCGGGCACACTTGGGGCTGTGCTGGCCTGGGTGGGCTTCACCACACCATCTGCGCTGATCATGCTGGCCCTGGCCCTGGGGGCCAACCAGTTTCTCAGTGGTGGTCTGGTGCGTGCCCTCAGTTTGCTGACGCTGGGGGTGATCCTCAGTGCTGTGCTGGGCATGGCCCGCACCCTGGCCCCGGACAACACCCGCCGCCTGATTGCCCTGATCAGCGGCCTGTTGATGCTTTTGCTTCCCACAGCCTGGACCAGCTTGCTGGTGATTGCACTGGGAGGGCTTTATGGCATCTGGCAGTTCAGACCAGCAGAGCAGGAGAAGCCACCTCTCAGCAACAACCTGAACTTGCACAGGACCGGAATTTACCTGGGACTTGCCACGACCTTGCTGGTGGGATTGCCCTTGCTGGCTTTTTCTCCCATTTTGCATCTGTTTGGCCTGATGTACCGCACAGGCAGCCTGGTGTTCGGAGGAGGACACGTGGTGTTGCCCCTCCTGCAGCCCATCTCTGTGTGGCTGACTCCGGAGCAATTTCTGGGCGCTTATGGAGCTGCACAGGCCATTCCGGGACCGGTGTTTGCCATCAGCACCTTTCTGGGGGCCACTTTTCCTGAAGTCCATCCTGTGCTGGGAGGTCTGGTGGCCACTTCTGGCATCTTTCTGCCTGCACTGCTGTTGGTGCTGGCCATCATGCCTGTCTGGAACAGCATCAAAGCCCTGCCCCTCTTGCAAGCTGCTTTGCGGGGTGTGAATGCTGCAGTGGTGGGATTGCTGGGTGCAGCACTGCTGGACGCTGCCCTCACCATCCGACCCCACACCGTGCTGGAATTTTTGTGGGTGATTCTCAGTTTTGTGCTCTTGCACCTGCTGAAAATCCCGGCCCATCTGGTGGTGCTGGGAGGGGCTGTTGTGGGCTACTTTGTTCTGTAGGCATCTGTTTTGCAACCTGTACTACAATAATGACAGCAAAGGAGCCCAATGAAAAAAGTTGTGTGGCTTGCTGTTCTTGGCCTGCTGACCACCGGATGCATGCAGTTCACAGTGCCTTCCAGAGATGTTGTTGCCTACCGGGATGCACTGGGTCCAAAATGGGAAAACTGGTCCTGGGACACCACCCTGGATTTTTCCAGCACCAGTGTGGTGTGGTCTGGAAAATACAGCATCAAACTGGCTTATCAGGGAGACTGGACCGGACTTTACCTGCACACCGGACAGGTCATGAACAAAGCAGACATCCGCAAAATGGGCTTCTGGGTGAATGGTGGCCCCACCGAGAACCACCAGTTGCTGGTGGTGATGGCCTCCAAAGCCGCCCCTGCAGATGAAAATGATGTGTTGCTTTCAGACAAAGCCATGCCCATCACGGCTTACAAGAACACCTGGACCTATTACGAAATTCCACTGTCCGAACTGGGAAACCCCACCTGGATTGCAGGCGTGGTGTTCCAGAATTACTCCAGTGCAAGGTCCGATTTTTTTCTGGATGACATTGTGTTCCTGAACAAATGACCTGCTGGCCTTGCAGGGCAAAGGTTTTGATGTCACTTTGGGGGGGTTGATTTTTCCAGAAAAGGAAACGAAAACCTTAAGCCCTGCTGCACTGAAAAGCGTTGCAACCCATGTCTTTTGCCCTTGCGATTTGTTACTGTGAGGCATCATCAGGAAAGGTGATGTCTGACCCATGCAAGTGACCCGCTTTACCGACCTCAGCCTGCGTTTGCTGATGCACCTGATGCAAGTCCCTGAACAGGGAAGGGCCACGGTGCAGGAGGTGGCGGACCGGTTCAATGTGCCTTACAACCACCTCAACAAAGTGGCCCATTCCCTCTCCAAGATGGGCATCATTCAGGGAAGCAAAGGCAAAAATGGCGGCATTCGGCTGGCCAAAAACCCCTCTGAAGTCCGGCTGGGAGATCTGGTTCGCCTGACCGAACCGCAGGCAGACATCATCGACTGCAACATTGGTCCCTGTCCTTTAAGGGGCAACTGCAAACTGAAATGCGTGCTCATTGATGCCAGAGAGGCTTTTTACGCCAAACTCAACGAGTTCACGCTGGCAGATGTGGCCGCGCAGCCCCTGATGCAACTGGAAGGGTGAGTTTTCGTTCCTGAGCCTCACCCGATCTCGGGTATGCTGGATCCTGAGATCAACGCAGGATTCAGGAGGTTCATGATGCCATCATTCCGTACACCACCACTGACCGAAACCGTTGCTGTGGGCCGTGGGGCCACCGTCACCCGCCTGGGCCTGGGGGCCTCGGTGCAGGGAGGTCTGTTCAGGCCCGTTGAGGAAAGCGATGCCAGAGCGGTTTTTCAGGCTGCATGGGATGCGGGCATTCGTTTTTACGACACCGCACCCTGGTATGGCTTTGGAGAATCCGAAATCCGCCTGGGTGACTTCTTGAAGCAAAAATCGGGCTTCACCGTGTCCAGCAAGGTGGGCCGCCTGCTCAGGGAAGGCATTCCACCCCACCCGACCCAGTTGATGGAAGACGGAGAGCGGGTGTTCAAAACGTCTTTGCCTTACAACGTGGTCTATGACTTCAGTTACGACGGGGTGATGCGCAGCTTTGAGGAAACCCTGCAGCGCATGCAAATGGACAGCCTGGATCTGGTGTTCATCCATGACCCGGATTCGGTGGGGGTCACCGCCTCTGAACTGATGGATGGAGCTTACCGCGCCCTGACCGAACTGCGGGACCAGGGGCTGGTGAAAGGCATTGGAGCAGGCATGAACCAGTGGGAAATGCCCCACGAGCTCCTGCTGGCCGGAGATTTTGATGTGTTCCTGCTGGCCGGGCGCTACACCCTGCTGGAACAGCACAGCCTGCCTCTGCTGCAAACCTGCATTGAAAAAGGCGCAAAAATCATTGTGGGAGGGGTATTCAACAGCGGATTGCTGGCGAATCCCACCCCGGATGCGAAATACAACTATTCCCAGGCCCCGGAACTGATGCTGCAGCGTGCCCTGGCCATCAAGGATTTGTGTGACCATTACGGCATTTCCATCAAGGCTGCTGCCATGCAATTCCCACTGGCCCACCCTGCTGTGGCCTCGGTGCTGCTGGGGGTCAGGAACCTGGAACAGCTGCAAAGCAACCTGCAGGATTACCAGACCTCCATTCCTGCAGATTTCTGGAAGGAATTGCAACACAAAGGGCTGGTTTCAGAGGAACTGGAACACCTCCCTGGCTGAGCAAGTGTTCAGAGATCACCTGTGCCTTAAAGCCGGGTGATCTCTTTCGTTCCCGGGTACATTTCCTGCAAGGACTGGTTGATGGCCCACAGGAGGGTCTCAGGCTCCCTGGAATGGGGGAGGCTGAGGTATCCGGGGTCAGGCCGGATGCCCACCCGCATCAGGTCCAGACGGTCACTGTCCCAGCAGGCCCCAATGGTGACCATTGGGGTGGGCCTGCCAGTGGTGTGGTGTTGCACTGCGTATTGCAGTAAGTTGAATTGGTCGTCGCTGCAGTCAAAATGGGTGCCACGCCATTTCACCATGGCCTGTGCGGCTTCCGGGCCATGCTCCAGATCCCAGCCGTCATTGGTGCGCCTGGAATCGTGCAGCAGGCTGAACAGTTCCAGCACCACTGGATCTGCCGTGCTGTGCTGGGCCAGCCTCTGACCGATGCGCTCCACCCGTGCCCAGTGGGAAGGCCCATGAATGGAAGTGAGGGGCAACTCAAACTGTTCCAGAATGAAGGCATGCAGCCCGGGGAAGTTGGAGGACAGGTGCATCTACACCAGCATAAAGCAGCAGGTATTCAATCTGAAGAAGCTGCTGCCTGTGGAACGCTGGCCTGCTCTTTCGTGTAGATCTGAAATGTCCCCAGCCGTTCGAACCCCAGCCGCTCATAAACTTTCAGACCCGCTCTGGAGGACAGCAACACCCCCACCCGGTGCCCGAGTTTGCGGGCTTCCAGCAGCGGATGCAGGGTCATCAGGGTGCCCAGCCCACGGCGGGTGTGTCCAGGCAGGGTGCCCACGAAATACAGACCTGCACTGCCAGGGGTCAGGCGCACCCCGCTGGTGCATGCGGGCTGACCTTCCCAGGACCCCACATACAACCGAACCGGCCACAAATCAGATTCCAGCACCCGTGAAAACTGTGCCAGTCGGATTTCAACAGCCTGAGGAGGCAAATGAAAACTGACCTGACCCACTTTTGCCCAGTCTTCCAGTTGCCGATCGGTGCACACCTGTTCGATGTGAAAACCTTCAGGAAGCTGCAGTTCGGGCAGGTTTTCCAGTGAACGGCCCATCGGGATCAGCTCGCCATCCAGTTCCATTCCCTGGGCCAGCAGGCGGTCTTTCAGGTCCAGTGGGCGGCTCTCGGGGGTGATCAGCCAGTTGAAAGGAATCTGGCGCTCCTGGAATTCCTGAAACATCTTGTTGATGCGCTCCTCAGCCGTTTCTTCATCGAAAATGGAGCGCACCACCGAATTGAGGGGAGCCACAGGAAATCCACTGATCCGATAAGCCAGATCTGGCCCATCATGAACCAGCAGGGCCGGGTAAAGCCCCACAGGAAACATCTGGACGTAATTGTCAATGCAGGCTTGCAGCAGGGCTTCCGAAGCAGGGGAAAGGTTTGAAAGGTTTGAAAGGTTTGAAATCTCCTGAGCATGGGACATGCCTCATCTTAAGGGTCTGAACAGAGGGTGCTTTCTTGCGGGCTTGACTCTGCGGGCTTACTCTGTGGGTTGACTCTGCCCTTTGGTCAGGGTTTACCTTACAGACATGCAACAGACAGACTTCAAACCGACTGCAGATCTGCTGGATTTTTACCGTGCCCAGAGCCCGTTCTCCCAGTCGGAACTGCTGGAAGTGCAACCCGACTGGGCCCTCTCCCGGCTGGCAGAAATCGCACAGCAACACCTGCTGCATTATGGCTGGCTGGGGGCCTACCACACCGAGGGCACTGCAGAAAAACTGCAGCAGATCAACACCCGACGCATCGACAGCCTCTTGAAGGCCAGACAGCAGGCAGGATTCCAGCTGACCGATCAGGCAGTGCCTCAACAGCGGCATCTTGGGTGTTGCAGGGATTTCTCCCTGTTTTTCACGGCCCTGTTGCGTGCCCAGGAAATTCCTGCCCGCAGCAGGGTGGGCTTTGCAGGATATTTCAGGGCTGGACACTGGCATGACCATGTGATCAGCGAGCACTGGAACGGTGAGCGCTGGGTGCGGGTGGATCCCCAACTGGACCAGTTGCAGCAAGATGCCGTGCAACTGGGCTTTGATCCCCTCGACATGCCTTTTGATCCCACCGTGTTTGTGACGGCTGCAGAAGCCTGGCAGCTTTACAGGGCAGGCAAAATTGACCCCTGGCATTACGCCATCTTTCCAGGTTCACCCATTGGTGGGCCGGGTTTCATTCGGGGGAACCTGTTGCACGAACTGTGGTCCCTGAACATAATCGAGTTGCTGCTCTGGGAAGGTCCACCCGAATTCTGGCGCGATGTGGAAGACCTCTCAGATCTGGAATTGCAGGAGATGGACCTGCTGGCAGCGTATCTTGCTTCCGGCACTGAAACGCTGGAAGGTTTACAGCACTGGCTGCACAAATATCCTGCAGAATACATCATCTGCCGGGCACCCAATGGATTTGAGGAGGAGTGGGATCTGGAACCTGATCCCCTGTTGACAGGCGCTTGACAGTTTGACCGAATATATCGAGTGGCCGAATGTGGGGAGTCGCTGAAAGGATGTCCTCATGATCCACCATTCACCGTGGGTTCGAATCCTACACGCCCAGCACACCCGCAAGGGTGTGTTTTTGCTGAAGGCCCTTGATGAGGTTGTTGACGAGGCTCTTGACTTGATTATCGAAATCCGATATCGTTTATCTATACTAAAATCAACCGAACCCTGCTGAACATGCCATGCAGGAAGCCCACACATCACCCCTTCGGGTGGAAGTTGCCTTTTCGAGGGGCAAACCATCCCATGTTTCAAGCAGAGGCCTGAGCTTCTGCAGAAAGGATTGTCATGAAAAAGCCCCTGATGTTTCTGTTCGCCCTTGCCTGCACGTCTGTTTTCCAGCCAGCCTTCGCGCAGGAAGGGGTCTATCTGCAGGCCGCCGATGGGGTGAAAGTCTACGCAGATTATTACACCCCTGCCAGCCCAAAAGGAGCCATCATCCTGCTGAATGGTGCTCCGCTGGATCCGCTGGTGCCTCCACGCAACCGTTGCGAATACGGCTCCTTTCCCCAGAAACTGCAGGACCAGGGTTATGCTGTGCTGAATGTGGACCTGCGCATCAGCAGCGATGGGCAAAATTGCCAGACCCACACCCATGCCCCGGTGGCAGATGCCTATGACGCCATGCAAGACCTGGCAGCTGCAGTCCAATGGATGCAGGCCAAAACCGGGCAGCAAAAGGTCCTGTTGTTTGGGAATGGGTTTTCTTCAATGATGTCCATCTTTTATGCCTTGCAGCACCCGGAGCAGGTGCAAGGTGTGGTGGCCTTTGCTCCGGGCTCAAGCAGCATCGACATGACAGGAGAAGTGGCTGCAAACCTGAAAAACCTGTCTGTTCCGCTGGTCATGATCACCCCTGCAGATGAAAAAGGCCTTGCAGAAGCCATTCTGGAAGGTTTGCCTGACCAGAGAGGTCAGGTGGTGCTGGCCCCTGAACTGGATGGGTACACCCTGGGTTTCAACGACCCCAGAACCCTGGAGGTCTACCAGAAAGCTTCTTTTGACTTCCTGCAACAACTCAACCCCTGAACACCACACCAGGGCCTGCCTTCTTCAAGGAGGGCAGGCCCTTTTCTGGAGGCTGAAATGGAGTCCACAAGGTTCATGGATCATCTGCAGGTGCTGCTGCTCAGCTTTCTGGAATCTGGTCCCTGCATCACTGCAGCCATGATCAGGCAGGTGCAGGAACGCACAGGCGGTTTCTTTGACCTGCAGCCAGAAGATCTGGAACGGGCATTGCAGCAGCTGGAGGCACACGGTCAGATTGCTGTGGGTTTCCATGCCACCACCAGGGCAGGCACCTTGCAGAAACAGTACAACCTGACTGCTCAGGGACTTGCCCAGTTGCAAACCCGAAAGCCTGAACTGGAACACCTGAGCTGCATTTTGCCTTTTCTGCTCAGGTGATTCACGGATCAATGCAGCAGGGAGGTTGGATTCAGGAAGGCTGCCGTTGCCGGACCTGCTGCTGGTCAGGTTGCAGCATGTCCAGCTGGTCTGCGAGAGATCGCAGGGATTCTGCCACCTGATGCAACATGCTGGTTCTGGGGGCCTGTCTGAGCAAATGAAGCAGCTCTGCTTCTTGCTGGTGTTCCAGGTGACGCAGGTGGGCTTCCATTTCGATGTGGATCATGGCCTGCTCCTTTCAAGGGGGCCGAGAGGGCTTCAGAAACCTGAGTTCTGATGGGTTGCACTTTGAGGATGCACATGGATCATGCACATGCCCATTCTCTGAAGGCAGAATCTCAATGGTTTTCCGTACAGATGCAAGATACCATGCCTGTTTTAGAAAGAACATCTTATTTTTAAGGTTTTTGCTGGAATGCTGAATGGGCCTGAAGTAAAAACACGCTTCTGGGGCGAAATTTGAGAGGTCTGGTTTCTTGAAAACCCAAATAGGCTTTACTTTATAAGTTGAAACTGTGAGGGCTTGATATTTTTATTCCAGTCGCTTTGGTTTACTCAGAGGCAGCTGCTATTTTAAAAACAGGACATTTGTACTGAAGATCAATCTCATGAAAACATCCAGGCTTTCGAATGTGATGTTTCTGATCAGCAAGCACAATCCTGTCTTGCCACCACAGCCATCACGGGTGGATCCAGCCGATCTGCCAGAGACATCAGGACTGTGGCCACCCTGCGCAGCAGATGAATCCTGGGCACCTGCCTGAGTTGCTGCAAAGCTTCGGCTTCCTGTTGCAATTCCTGGTAACGCAGTCTGGCTTCAAATTCGATGTGTCTCATGACAGACTCCTTGCCATAGGGGAAGATCCTGCAGGCTTGGGCCTGAAGGGAAAGGTCAGCTGGAAATGGTCTGGGACGGTTTTCAGGAAGGCTCCTTTGGCGGAGTCATCTTCTCTGAGATCATGGTACAGGGCAGGCCTGCAAGATACCATCTGATTCTTGCCGAAAATTCCCTGGAGCCATCGACACTGCCGATGGAACGCAGGCTTGCCCGTCTTGACACCCTCCCAGAAACACAAAGCCCTGCAAAGCGCAGGGCTGGACAGGTTCGAAATCATATTTGCTTTCATTGACATAATGGGGGGTGAACTGAAATTTCAGGGTGCCCACCTTTTCGAACCCGCTGTCTGTGATGCGTTCATAATCACCGGTATACGTTCCGCGCAGAATTCTGGAATCGTCCCATTTGAGATGTTGAACAGGATGGACATCAGGGCAGGCAACCATCATTGTGCTGATTCCGATCAAAAGTGAAACCTGAAATATTTTCATGTCATCTTGATGCTTGCTTTGCCTGCTTCATGCAATGCAACGGACTTTGAATTGTTCCCATGAAGAAAGCAGGCCTGCCAGAATCCTGTTGCCTGAACCCTGGCGGTAACCTCAAATGTGCTGCGGAATTTCAATTGTTTACGCAGGGATCCACTTCGCCCGATTGCTGCATGAACACCTGGCGGAAAGCACCACAGTCCTTTGCCAGAATCAGCTGATCAGGATTGTTGGCGACCCACTGGTTGCTGTCATCGAGTGAACGGACGAAACCCAGCATGATGTTCGGGGCCTGCAATTTCTGGGAGGACCCCAGATCCTGCAGCAAACGGTTCATTTCGCCACTTCCCAGCAGCAGCATTTTGGTCAGGGTCACGGTGTTGTACGCTGCAGCCACCTGACGGTAATCAAAGCGGGTCGGGTTCGAGGGGTTGGACATGCCATTCTCGTCGATGTGCAGCTCCTGACGGTTGAAAGCATCAATGGTGATGGGGTTGGGACCCGTGGCCATCACCTGATCGAAATACAGCTCAGGGTTGGTCACGTATTTCTTGAGGTCATCCACGGTCATCCCAATGGCGGCCTGCAGCATGGTGTTCAGCAGGTCCCGTTTCAGGTCATTGATGGCGTCGATCAGGAACTGGGGCACCAGGGCATCCAGAATCTTCTCGATGACCTCCCAGGTGATGCCCACAATGTCCGGCACACCTGACATCGAAAGCAGGTGCTCTTGCACATACGTCTGGGCCAGTTGCTGGGCACGGGCGGTGTCCACACCACTGGGATTGAACACCAGGGCTTTTGCCAGTTGCTGGCTCAGTTCGGGCCATGCCCGCAGGCCCAGATCGATGTCATCCACCCAGTATTCCTTGTAGGTCACGATGGGACCATTGGCCACCCGATAGGCAGCTTTCTCCAGTTGAATTGCCGCTGCCTCTCCGTAAAGGAGGGTTGCACTGCAGGAGAAATCCAGAGCCCTGCAATTTTCTGCCGCACGAACTTTCTCGGCAGACCTCCGATCAAACTCCCTCAGTGCAGCGTAATAATTGTCGATGTCCCGCTGCAGACCTGCACGCAGACCCGAATAGATGTAGGGCACAGAAGCCGTGGTGCCTCCACCTCCCATGAGTTGATTGAGCAGCACAGAGCCTGGAGTGGCGTTCACCATGTTCTGGTAAATGAACTCCCTGACCCCCTGATCGATGGAAAAGCTGTTCTCTGTGACCGGCTGGCCATAGATGTCGGTGATGTTCGGGGTTCTCTTGCCAATGTAGCCCTCAAGCACCACATGCCTGACCGCATTTGGACCAATGGAAAAGGGGCCTCCAGTGTAATTGTTCACGAAGGTGTGCCCGAACAGGTCCCCTGCGGAGTGGGTCAGAAAGCCCACTGTGAAAGCCCGCACAGGCAGATGGCTGCCCCCCTGTTCTGCATTGCTGCGGTCCCACAGGTACTGCAACCAGCTGTTGGTTCCCCCAGGAGGCTCTGGCTTGTGGGGCAAGCTCTCATCGGGGTGAATGACTTGCTGCCCGGTCAGGATGTCCGGGTAAGCATCCGGTCCGAGCACCCCTGCCCGAAACTGCTGAGGGTAAGACCGAATGGCCTGCAGAATCTCAGGGTCCACCTGATAATTGCTGCAGTTCTGGGTGATCTCATGGGTCACGAAATTTGTTCTGCAGATGGTGACCTGACCATCTGGAATGGCATCTTTGATGACCTCTTCTGCGAGGTAAACGTGTGTGTTGGGCTTCCAGGCGTAAGCACTGCTGAGGCCCAGGAAGACCATCAGGGACACTGCATGCATTCGTGATCTGGCTCTGGGTTTCTGTGGGGCTGGGGTTCTGAAATCGCGTTGAATCATATTTCACTCCATGACAGGAACACCTCTGGAAAGAGAGTTCCAGAGGAAAATCAACCGATGTGCTGAAGATGTGCCTGCTCTTCATTGTACTGTGCACAATTTTTCTGGAGTCAGGAGGATTGCTGGTCTGAAAATAGGGGAGATGCCTCTGGAAGCGAGTGCAAAGAATCTGAAGTCCTGGGTCTGACCTGCAGATGCTGATGGACAAAAAAAGAAGCAGAGATGTCTCTGCCTCTTTTCTGCGCTGGTCTTTACACTTCCAGCGCGTGTTTGTTCACATCATTCTCCAGCGGAACTCCCGCTGGATATTTCCCATTGAAGCAGGCGAGGCACAGGCCAGGGCCACTCACAGCGCTCTTGATGCCTTCCTCCGAGATGAAGGCCAGGGTGTCGGCCCCGATCATCTGGCGGATTTCTTCCACGGTGTGGGTGCTGGCCACCAGTTCCTTGCGTGCTGCGGTGTCGATGCCGTAGTAGCAGGGATGGGTGATGGGTGGACTGGACACCCGGAAGTGCACTTCGGTGGCTCCAGCGTCGCGCAAGAGTTGCACAATCTGGCGGCTGGTGGTGCCACGCACGATGCTGTCATCAATCAGCACCACCCGTTTGCCTTTGACAGCAGCGGTGGGGGAGAGCTTCATTTTGACTTTCAGCTCACGGGCTTCCTGGGTGGGGGCAATGAAACTGCGTCCAGCGTAAGGATTCTTGTACAGTCCGTAGTCGAAAGCAATGCCACTCTGTCTGGAGTACCCGATGGCTGCACCGATGCCAGAATCTGGCACAGGCACAACAATGTCGGCCTCAACAGGTTGCTCCTTGGCCAGCTCAATGCCCATCCGAACACGGGCCTCGTGGGTGGAAACCCCATCCACACTGGCGTCTGCACGGGCGAAGTAAATCCACTCGAAAGCGCAGGGGGTGGGAACAGAGGGAATGACTTCGAGGGAGTGCAGACCGTTTTCATCGGCCCAGACCAGTTCTCCGGGCTTCACGTCACGGATGAAGGTGGCGTTTACGGCGTAAAGGGCAACCGTTTCGCTGGCGAACACGTAGGCACCGTCTTCACGCTGCCCGATGCACAGGGGACGCACACCGTTGGGGTCGCGCAGACCGATCAGCATCTTGCGGTTCATGATCACCACAGCGAACCCGCCACGCATTTCCTGCATGACGCGAGCGGTGGCATCCACCAGATCCAGGTTGGCGTACTTGGCAATCCGGTTGATCATGACCTCGGTGTCGTTGGTGGTCTGGAAGATCACCCCTTCATTGAGCATCAGTTGCCGGATTTCACGGGCATTCACGAAGTTGCCGTTGTGGGCAATCCCCAGAATCCCCTTGTTGGAACGCACGGTCAGGGGTTGTGCGTTGAAGCGCAGGTTGGAGCCAGTTGTGGAGTACCGGACGTGGCCAATCGCAATGTTGGCCCCTTCCAGGTCCATTTTCTGCAGGCGGGTCTCGTCGAAGACCTGTGTGACCAGTCCAAGGTCTTTTTCAACCAGGAAGTCCTCTCCGTTGGAGACGCACATCCCGGCGGCCTCTTGCCCGCGGTGTTGCAGGGCAAACATGCCCAGGTAAGAAAGCCACGCGACATTCAGCGGTCTGGGGGAGTAAATGCCGAAAACGCCGCATTCCTCTCTGGGTTTATCGAAATCATCGAATAGCATGGTGTCACCTGAAGTGTACCCCCGTCCCCCTGTCCGTTTTCTTATCGGGGTTTGTAAGGGGCTGCTGATCCCTCCTGAGAGGGAGAGCGAACGAGGGGGCTTTACCCTTCCCCCCTCTGTAGGGGGGACAGCGAAGCTAGGGGGGTCGAGGGGGTGGGTGCTGCTGAGGTTCCGGTTGGTTCTGCTCTCCTCGCCACAGATCCCCCCTTGTTAGGGGGGACAGCGAAGCGAAGGGGGGTGGGGTTTACCCCAGAACAGCCCGGATCGGTTCTTCAAACGCTCTGGTCAGCGTTGGGATGTCCAGCGAGAGGTGCTGTCCGTGTCTGGACAGACTGATCGCCAGTTTATCACCACCCACAAAGCCAATTCGTGTGAAGGGGACATTCAGGTCCTTGAGCAGTTTCTCAGCAGCTTCCTCTTTGCCGACAGGGACAGCGGTGATGATGCGGCTCTGGGCTTCTCCGAACAGGATCGCGTCTGCACGCAGGGTGCTGTCGATCTGGATGGTGGCCCCAACCTGTCCAGCAATGACCATTTCTGCCAGGGCAATGGCCAGTCCACCTTCAGAGGTGTCGTGGGCGGTGTCGGTCAGGTCACTTCTGATCAGTTCAATGATGCCCTGCTGAACACGTTTTTCCAGATCAAGGTCGAGCACAGGCACCTGTCCGGCTTCCAGTCCATGAATGGTTTCCAGGTACTGGCTGGCACCAATTTCGTCGGTCAGGTTGCCGAGCAGGTAGACGCTCTGGGCGTGGCTGTCGAACTTCATGGTGGCGTTTTTGGTCACGTCTGGCAGCACTCCGACCAGCCCGATGGTGGGGGTGGGATGGATGGCCACAGTGCGACCTTCCTCGTTGTACTGGTTGTACAGGCTGACGTTGCCGCCGGTCACGGGGGTGTTCAGGGCGCGGCAGGCGTCTGCAATGCCCTTGGTGGCCTCGACAAGCTGGAAGTACACTTCAGGGCGGTGGGGGTTTCCGAAGTTCAGGTTGTCGGTGATCGCCAGAGGGGTTGCCCCCACGCAGGCCACGTTGCGGGCAGCTTCTGCCACGGCACTTGCAGCTCCAACGTAAGGATCGAGGTACACAAAGCGGGGGTTGCAGTCGCTGGAGGCGGCCACACCCTTGGAGGTGCCTTTGATGCGCAGCACGGCAGCATCGGCAGCACCAGGGACCACCACGGTGTTGGTCATGACCTGATGGTCGTAACGCTCGAAGATGGCCCGCTTGGAGGCAATGCTGGGGTGAGACAGCAAGGTCAGCAGCACGTCTTCGAGGTTTTCGGGAACAGCAACGCCAGAGAGGTCTTTTTCGCGCTTGGCTTTGATCTCTTCGGATTCGATGCCTTCACGGGTGTAGGTGGGGGCCTCGTTGAGCAGGTCCACGGGCAGGTCGCACACCACTTCACCGTGCCAGTACAGGCGGTAGGTGTCGTGTTCGGCCACTTCCCCGATTTCCACCACGTCCAGTTCCCACTTGGAGAGCAGGTCAAAGAGTTCCTGTTCCTTGCCGGGAACGGGAACGAGCACCATGCGCTCCTGGGACTCGGAGAGCACCAGTTCCATGGGGACCATGCCCTCTTCACGGGTGGGGACCTTGTCCAGGTAGATGTTCACACCGAGTTTGGCGCGGTAGGCCATCTCGCAGGTGGAGGAGACCAGACCCGCAGCACCCATGTCCTGCACCCCTGCCACCAGACCCGCATGAATGGCCTCAATGGTGGCTTCCAGCAGCAGTTTCTCCATGAAGGGATCGCCCACCTGCACGGCAGGACGGTCTTCACTGGAAGCGTCGGAGAGGTCAGCAGAGGCGAAAACGGCTCCACCCAGACCGTCCCGTCCAGTCTTGGACCCGACGTAGATGATCTTGTTGCCCACGGCGCCCATGGTGCCCTTGGCGAGGTCCTCGTGCTTCATCAGGCCGAGGGCCATCACGTTGACCAGGGGGTTTTCCTGATAGGAGGGGTGGAAGGTCACTTCGCCGCCCACGGTGGGTACACCGATGGCGTTGCCGTAGTGGGAGATGCCCTCAACAACCCCGTGCACCAGAAACTGGGTGCGCTTGCTGTCCAGATTGCCGAAACGCAGGGAGTCCAGTACAGCGAAAGGACGGGCACCCATGGCGAAGATGTCGCGCAGAATGCCGCCCACACCGGTTGCAGCGCCCTGAACGGGTTCCACAGCAGAGGGGTGGTTGTGGGATTCCATCTTGAAGGCCACAGCGTAACCCTCACCGATGTCTACAACACCAGCGTTCTCGCCGGGGCCTTGCAGCACCTGGGGTCCGGTGGTGGGGAAGACTTTGAACAGCGGACGGCTGTTTTTGTAGCCGCAGTGCTCGGACCACATGGCTCCCACGATGGCGGCTTCCAGGGCGTTCACGGGGCGCTTCGTGCGGGATTCCAGGTTGTCGAATTCTTCGACGGTCAGACCAAAAGTGCTGGCCTGATCGCGCAGGTCTTTCACGGCGGTCATTTCACACCTCCTGCAACGTACTCCAGCAGGCTTTCAAACACGCCCAGACCGTCGGTGTTGCCGAGCAGCTTCTCCACGTAGCGCTCGGGGTGGGGCATCATGCCCAGCACATTGCGCTTCTCGTTCAGGATGCCTGCAATGTTGTTGAGGGCTCCGTTGGGGTTGCCTTCCAGCACTTCATGTCCGTCAGGGGTCACGTAACGGAAAGCCACCAGACCCTCGCCTTCCAGACGGTTCAATGTCTCGGAATCGGCGTAGTAGCTGCCCTCGTTGTGGGCAATGGGGATCTTGATGATCTGGCCCTTCTGGTACTGGTTCGTGAAGGGGGAGTGGGTGGTCTCAACGCGCAGGTGCACGTCGTGGCACAGGAAGTGCAGGCTGTTGTTGCGGCCCAGGGCACCGGGCAGGAGGCCTGCTTCGGTCAGGATCTGGAAGCCGTTGCAGATGCCAATCACGGGCACCCCTTTTTCGGCCAGACGCTTGACTTCCTTCATCACTGGACTGTGGGCCGCAATGGCCCCACTGCGCAGGTGGTCTCCGTAGGAGAAGCCACCAGGCACCAGAATGGCGTCAAAGCCTTCCAGACTGGTTTCGGTGTGCCAGACAGGAACGGCCTGCTGTCCAATCACGGCCCCTGCAGCATGAACGCCGTCCATGTCGCAGTTGGAACCGGGGAATTGAATCACTGCAGTTTTCATCTTCAGTGAACCTGCTGCTCGACCTGCTCGAGATCCCAGTGCACGCTCTCCATCACAGGGTTGGAGAGGATGTTCTCTGCAATGTCTTTCAGTTCGGTCTCGATTTTTGAACGGTCCCCTTCAAAGGTCAGTTCAATGTATTTGCCCACACGGGCATTCAGAACGCTGGCGTAACCCTGGTTGTGCAGGGAACGCTCCACGGTGCGACCCTGGGGGTCGAGGATGGATTTTTTCAGGGTGATGTAAACTTTCGCCAGGTACTTCATTGGGCCTCCACACGTCGCAGCATCTCAAGGTAAGCTTCTTCCACATTGCCAAGGTCACGGCGGAAACGGTCTTTGTCCAGTTTCTCGCCTGTCTTGGCATCCCAGAAACGGCAGGTGTCAGGTGAGATCTCATCTGCCAGCACGATTTCGCCTGAAGAAAGTTTCCCGAACTCCAGCTTGAAGTCGATCAGCTTGATGCCGCGCTTCAGGAAGAAGTCTTTCAGGAAAGCGTTGACTTTCAGGGCGTAATCTTTGATGGTGCTCAGGTCGTCTAAAGAGGCCCAGCCCAGTGCAACAGCGGTGTCCGTGTTGATCAGGGGGTCACCCAGCGCGTCAGACTTGTAGCAGTACTCCACCACAGGCTGCGAGAGGGGGGTGCCTTCATCAATGCCCAGTCTCTTGGAGAAGCTTCCGGCTGCAACGTTGCGGATCACCACTTCAACAGGAACGATGGTGACGGCCTTGACCAGTTGCTCCCGGTCGGAAAGTTTTTCCACGAAATGCGTGGGCACCCCGTGGTCGGCAATCTGGGGAAACAGAATGGCGGTGATGGCGTTGTTGACCACACCCTTCTGCCCGATGGTGCCGCGTTTTTGCGCGTTGAAAGCTGTGGCATCGTCCTTGTACTCGACCACATAAAGGTCCTGGTCTTCGGTGGCGTAGACGCGTTTGGCTTTCCCTTCGTACTTCATGTCCAGTTTCTGCATGGCTCTCCTCACGACAAAGCGAGGCACTCACGTGTGCCTCGCAATCACTTTATTTGTGTGATGTGCCGGAAATGTAATGCCTCAAGCCCGGGGTAGTCTTCACCCCTTTGGTGTCAACCAGTCGGGGGCGCTTGAGACTCACTGATTCAGATTAACATGCCAGAGTGATGTGTTGGCAAGAGGTGTCTTAACAACCTGCTTCAGATGTTGGTCAGGAAAACCAGACCCTGAAAAACCACCAGAATCAGCTTGCCCAGAGGGTTCCCCAGCAGGTAGTAGTTGATCATCAGGGCAATCAGCAGCAGAAAAGAATTGTTGGAGGAGTACATGGCCTGCCTCCACTGGAACTGCATGTTTCTGGGAAGCAGGTTCAGCAGGATGTGACTGCCGTCCAGGGGTGGGATGGGCAGGGCATTGAACACCGCCAGCCCCACATTCATGAAAGCCACCGTGCTGCACACCTCCTGCAAGGTGCTCAGCACCACACCTCCATCCAGGACATTGCTGAAAATCCGGTACAGCAACAGGGAAACAATGGCCAGAATCAGGTTCATGATGATGCCTGCACTGGACACCAGCAAATCGCCCCATTTGTATTTGTAGCGGCTGGGATTGGTGATCACCGGTTTGGCCCAGCCAAATCCCACCAGCAGGATCAGCAGAAAACCAAAAGGATCAATGTGTTTTGCAGGATTGAGGGTGAGGCGTCCGTCAAAACGGGGGGTCTGGTCGCCCACCAGCACCGCTGCGTAGGCATGTCCCCATTCGTGAATGATGAAAGACATCAGGATTGCTGCAACAACGATGATGAAAGCCACATATTCGCCCTGGGAGAGCAAGGTTAAAATTCCGCCACTGAACATGGCTCGTATTCTACAGGTGCAGAAGATGAAGATTCTCTGTGCTGCAACCCCTTCAGAAGGGCAGCAAATTCACCCACCCCCTCAGCAGGCCATAGATGGGAGCAGCAAGCTGGTTGGTCGCCCCAGAGTACACCAGCAGAAAGAAGATCAGGTAGGTGAACAGCACCCCCAGACGCCACATGCGGATCAGCAATTGCCGGAACTTCCCCTGGGTGACAGCCAGCAATGCCCTACCTCCATCCAGTTCTGGCAGGGGCAGCAAAAAGATGATGGCATGCACCACCAATCCCAGACTGGCCAGGGAGAGGCCATGCCCTGCAGGGTCCAGCGCTGGCAAAAACACCTGTTGTAATCGGATCAGCAGCAGCAAGAACAGGGCCACCCCCAGCAGCACCACAGGCCCCGCCAGCCAGATCCACACCTCGTGCTGGTGTTTCTCGTGGTGTTCGCCCAGAGGGATTTTTCTGGGGGTGCACAAACCCAGAAACAAATACAGCACCAGTGAAAACAGGTTCAGGTGCACAAAGGGATCAAAAGTCAGAAAAGCTTTTGGGGTGGAATTGCCCAGTTTTAAGGCCAGCCTGGCCTGCACGTAATTGTGGGTGACCAGGCCCAGGCAGATGCCCAGCACCAGCATCACAAATTGCAGGGCATCGGTGGTGAGGAGGCTCAGGGGGCCAAACATGCCTTTCCACTATACCGATTCTGCACTGTACCGATTCTGGCTGTGGGGCAGGTTCTGAATGTTCAGCAGAAACCGCAGGCAGTTCACAGAAAACC
This sequence comes from Deinococcus roseus, assembly GCF_014646895.1. Lineage (NCBI taxonomy): Bacteria > Thermotogati > Deinococcota > Deinococci > Deinococcales > Deinococcaceae > Deinococcus > Deinococcus roseus. The sequence goes on along the minus strand of NZ_BMOD01000001.1, from coordinate 222,236 downwards.
ACCCCTGAACATTCAGGGGTGATCGCAGGGATGCTGTTTTGCTGGCTGTTTTACTGGCTGTCATCAAAAGACGCGAGGGTCACATCCACATTGATGGTCTTGCCATCCCGCACCACTTCAAGTTTCACCTTGTCGCCATTTTGTTTGCTGAACAGCTGGTTGGCAATGTCCGAGGTGGATTCCACTTTCTTGCCATCCACCGTGGTGATCACATCGCCGCCCAGAACGATGTTGGGCAACTGGGGAATGCTGGTTTTGAAGCTCTTGTTTCCAGCTTTGAGGCCTGCTTTTTCGGCAGGTGACCCTTTGGTGACTTCCTGAACCAGCACGCCCTGTTTGGGCAGCTTGTACTGGTCAATCAGCTCCTGGCGCAACTGGTTGAGGGGGTAGGCATTCAGAGGCAACCCACTCACCCCAATGCGAGGTCCACTGACGGTTTTCCCGGATTTGAGTCCGGTCAGGATGCTCTTGGCCACATTGATGGGAATGGCGAAACCAATCCCGGCGTTCTGCCCACCAGAAGGAGAGAGGATCTGGGTGTTGATGCCGATCACTTCACCGCTGGAATTCAGCAGGGGTCCTCCAGAGTTCCCAGGATTGATGGCTGCATCGGTCTGAATGGCTTTCTGGGGAATGCCACGCTGACCCGTGGGAATCACCCGTCCCACATTGGAGATGATGCCTTCTGTGACGGTGAAATCCAGGTCGAAGGGAGCACCCATGGCAATGGCTTTCTGACCCACAGCAAGTTTTTCACTGTCTCCCAGCTTCATGGGAACAGCCAGGGTTTTGTCGAGGTTGTCCACCTTCAGCAAGGCCAGATCGTAGTCAGGAGCCTTGCCGACCACAGTGGCATCGTATTCCTTGTCGCTGCGGTGCAGACGGATACGGATTTTGGCGGAGTCTGCCACCACATGGTAGTTGGTGAGGATGTACCCCTGATCATCGATCAGGAACCCACTGCCCACCCCACTTTGCTCGGGTTCCTCGGGGGTGCTGCGTTGTTGAGGAGCTTGCTGCTGTGGGTTGCCAAAGAAGTATTCAAAAGGATCGGAGTTGCCGCCAAAAGGACTGTCTGCAAAGGCATTCTCTTCAGGCTGGGCATACACGGAAACATACACCACCCCGTCCTGATAGCTTTTCACGATGTCCATGGTGTTCTGCTCGTTCTGCAGGCGGGCCTGCCCCTCGTTCAGGCTGATTTGGGGGACACCCTGGGCCTGTACGGTGCTGGTGAACAGGTTGTCCCGGAGCAGGGTGGAGCCCAGAACCAGGCCGGTGACCAGAGAGAGAATGGCGATGTTTCGTTTCACACGTGCCTCCTTGATGCTTGTGGTGCTGTTTAAAAGCCTTCTGCTTCTCATGATGCCCGATGAATCTAATGCCATCTTGAATGCCACATGAAAATTTTGAGTGCGATTGACGCAGGTCTTGCTGTTTGTGAAGGCTCAGGATTTTTTCATGAGCAATTTGAGCGGTGAGACTAGGAAATTTGGCTTACTGACCAACACAAATCCGGGGTTATGATGGCCCCATGCGCACTGCCCCCCCTCTGCTTGCCCCAAGTGCCGTGATCATTGCATTGGCAGCCACCCTGGGCCACTTTTTCACCGATGCTTTCACCACCCTGCTGGGACCTCTGGGTCCAGACATGAAAGCCATTTTCGGTTTGACCCTCACGCAAGTGGCCTTTCTGTCCAGCGTGATGTCCCTGACCAGCAGTGTGTTGCAACCCGTGCTGGGCGTGTACACAGAGCGTTTTGACCGCCGCCTGATGCTGGCACTCGGACCAACGCTGGCAGGTGTGGGGCTGTGCTTGCTTCCTTACATGCCTTCTTTTGCTTTTCTGGTGGCCCTGGTGGCCCTGTCTGGCATTGGCAGCGGCATTTTGCACCCCTCGGGGTCGGCTTATGTCTCGGATTACAGTCCGTCCCACCAGAGGGGACTGTGGGCCAGTCTGTTCAGCGCAGGGGGAACCGCAGGCATGGCACTGGGACCAGTGCTGGTGGTGGTTCTGGGGTTGCAGGGTTTGCCTTACATGATTCCCTTGATTGTGCTGATCGGGGTGGGGATCTACTTCAGTGTGCCGTCCATCCACACCCAGAAAAAGAAAGCCACAGTAAAGGAATACTTAAGCGTCTTTAAAGGCCCCATCCAGAAGCTCTGGGGCATGGCTGTTCTGCGGTCCCTGACTTCCATTGGTTACAACGGCCTGTTGCCCTTTTTGCTGCATGACCGGGGCTTTGGCAAAAACGAAGTGGCCTACTCGCTGGGCATTTACGCCATTGCCAGTGCCATCGGGGGCATTGTGGGCGGACGGCTTTCCGACAAATATGGCCGGGTGAAGGTATTGCGCAGCAGTCTGCTGGGCCTGATTCCCCTCTACATCCTGCTGTTTTACAGTTCACCTGCGGACCTCTGGTACTACCCGCTGACTTTTGTGGTGGGTGGCCTGACCAATGCCACCATTCCCGTCGGTGTGGTGGCCGCACAGGAATATGCCCCGAACCATGTGGCCCTGGCCAGCAGCATCATGATGGGTTTCTCCTGGGGGGTCTCAGGCCTGCTGTTCACCCTCATTGGAGGCATTGCAGACCATTTCGGGATCATGCCTGCCCTGTGGGTCAGTGTGTTCATGCTCATTCCATCCATGTTTCTGGTGTACAACCTGCCTGAACCCATGAAACTTGCCCAGAAGGGTTAATCTGGCGTGTTGGACCTCTCGGAGAAGTGGAAACCATGAATGCACCAGATCCTGACCAGAGGTCTGAAAATTTAAGTCTGGAAACCCGCATTGCTGCTGAATTGACTGCCTGTCTGGAACAGACTGCTGTTGGCGCAGAATTCAAAGTGGAACCAGCTGCAGACCTCAGTTCTGCACTGGAATTTTATCTTCCACAACTTCTGTCCCAGCACCATTCCGAGTGGGAATGGGAAAGCCTGGATGGGGTCTTGACCACCAGTGCGATAAAGCTCGATGCAGATACGGCAGAACTTTCTGGCATGTGCATCCTGATCAGCGACCAGACGGTGACCCCTTTTTTCATTCGCCTACAGCTTTCATCATCCCATGATTCCATTGCAGCTTACCGGGTGTTGCTGGGTGAACCAGGAGGAGGAAGGCTGGGCATCTCTGGACCAATTTGCACCTCAGACCGGGCCCAGATCCTGCTCATCACCCTGAAAGAACGCCTTCAGAACATCCGATGGGTGTATCGAATCGAGAGCACTGGATTGCTGTGAACTGTCTTGCTCTGACTGCGTGCTCACGGGACGGCCCGTTTCGCACTGAGCGCTGTCTACTGTGAACTGTTCACTTCTGACAGCGCCCGGATCAATTCCTCTTCGATCCCGCGTTTCTGCCAGGTGGTGCTCACAAAAGCTTCTGGTGGGTCAGACACCGCAAACCCGATCACCTGACCTCCAGCAGAGGCCACGCTTCCCTGAAGCCGGGGGATGTTGCGCAACTCTGCAGCGCGGGCATTCAACTGGTGCAGGATTTTCAAAACGCTGTCGCTGGGGCAGTTTTTCAGTTTGCTGACTCTCACTCGGGCAGGCAGTGGCATGAAGACCTCCTCGCAATTTCTCGGGAATACCATACAATAAGTCGCGTGGTTTTCCTCGCATACCTGTTCACTGTGGTTTTCGCTGTGCTGGCTTTCAGCACGCTCCCGCTCAGCCTGGCGGCTTTTGCCAGCCTGAATCCGGGTGCGCCCAATTTGATTTTGCTTCTTGAAGTGCTGGAAGGGCAGGTGGCCCGCATGTCAGGGCTGGCCTCCATGGGGGCTTTCACCCGTGGCATCGTTTATGTGGGGATTGGCGTGCTGCTCACCGCTCTGGCGACCTGGATCAAACCACGCCGCTGAGATGCAGGGTTGAGTCATCATGTTGCACCAGAAGTGTTGAATCAGAAGTGCTCAATCAGAACAGGTGCAAAAAATAGATCAGGGTTCTGAAACCCTCATCTTTTTGCGTATGATGGTAGTTGGTGCGTTGCAAGACGCTTTGGCAGTTTGAATGCTGTCTGAAAGGTCTTCAAAAACGCTGTAGGGGTTCAAGGGGGAACGAGTTGAGGTTTTCAGAAGACATCGGAATTGACCTGGGTACAGCCACATTCCTGATTTACACCAAATCCAGGGGCCTGGTGCTGCAAGAGCCCAGCGTGATTGCCATGGCCCGTGACACCAAAGAAGTGATGGCTGTCGGAGAAGAAGCTTACCGCATGCTGGGGCGCACCCCCGGCAACATTGTGGCCGTGCGGCCCATCAAAGATGGCGTGATTGCAGACGACGCCCTCACCGAGAAAATGATTTCCATGTTCCTGCGCAAGGTCAACGGCGGGCGCAAGTTTCTCAATATTTTCAGTCCTCAACTGATGGTCGGAATTCCTTCTGGCGTGACTGAAGTGGAAAAACGGGCTGTGCTGCGTGCAGCCCACAACTCTGGTGCCCGACGTGCCTACCTGATTGAAGAACCTCTGGCTGCCGCCATTGGTGCAGGGCTTCAAATTGCAGAGCCCATCGGAAACATGGTCGTGGACATTGGAGGGGGTTCCTCCGACGTGGCTGTGATTTCCCTGGGGGGCATCGTGGTTTCGGAATCCCTGCGGGTGGCCGGAAACGAATTTGACGAATCCATCATGCGTTATGTGCGCCGCAAGGAAAACCTGATGATCGGGGACCGCACTGCGGAAGCCATCAAGGTCAAAATCGGGGCCGCCATGGTGGTCAACAAATCCGATGTGCTGACCGCAGAGGTGCGCGGGCGCGATTTGATCAACGGCCTCCCCAAGACCATCAAACTCAACACCGAAGACATCGTGGAAGCCCTGCAAGAACCCATTGTGAAAATCGTGGAGGGTGTGAAGAGGGTGCTGGAAAACACACCACCCGAGCTGGTCTCGGACATCATTGACCGGGGCATTGTGATCACCGGTGGGGGAGGTCTGTTGCGCAACTTTGATGAGCTGTTGCGTCAGGCCACTGGAATTCCCGTTGCTGTTGCCGAAAACGCCACCCAGTGTGTGGCCATTGGCACCGGACAGGCGCTGGAAATGATTCCCGTGCTCAGGCACGCCCTGGTGTCCAGCGACACCTACCTGAAACGCTAAATTCAGCCGGTTCAAGGGGTGCCCTGCACCCCCTTTTTGTGCCCTCCCACTTTCTTTTTGCGAGGTTGAGATGAAAACCATTCAGGACATCATGCAGGCATTGCCTCACCGCTACCCTTTTTTGTTGATTGACCGTGTGATCGAACACGGCAACGGCAAGGTGCATGCCCTCAAAAACGTCACCATCAACGAGCCTTTCTTCAATGGACACTTTCCCCAGTACCCTGTGATGCCCGGTGTGCTGCTGATTGAGGCGATGGCCCAGGCTGGAGTGTTCCTGCTGGAAGAAGGCCGCCAGCCCGGACAGATTGCTTTCCTGGCCGGTGTGGATGAGGCCCGTTTCAAACGTCAGGTGGTCCCCGGCGACCAGCTCCACATTCACGCCGAACTGGAATTCTTCCGGCGCGGCATCGGCAAAATGAAAGCCGAAATCCGGGTGGATGACGAAGTGGCTGCCAGTGCAGTCATCACTTTTGCTCTGGCCAGGTAAGGTGTGCCCGTTCCCTGGCAGCATCCTTCCCGCATCCTTCCCCTGATTCTGGCGCTGGGGTTCAGTGAACTGGTGCGCTCGGGGTTTTTCATTGCCTATTACCCCTACGCTGCCTCACAACATGGCCTGACCACCGCCCAGCTGGGGCTGGTGATCTCTGCGCACTATCTGGTGGATGCGGCTGCCAAGGTGTTTGTTCTGAAGTATTACGGCAAATTTGGCACCGGAAAAATGCTCACCCTGGCCGCCCTGCTGGGCTTCCTGAACATCTTTTTCCTGCCAGACCTGGGCATTCTGGGCGGCATGCTGCTCACGGCTGTTTGGGGCCTGCTGGTTGCTCCGATGTGGCCTCTGGTGATGACCACCAGCAGTTTGCAGGCAAAAGAGGGTCAGGAAAACCTGGCTGCCAACTACGGCAACATGATGATTGGCATGGGCACTGCCCTGGGCATGCTGGGGGGCGGTTTTCTGGTGCAAACCCATGTGGACTGGCTTCTTCCAGCGCTGATGGTCACCCAGGTGTTTTTTCTGATCAGTGCCCTGCTGAACTGGAACCTCAAAACGGCGGCACTGGACAAAGTGATTCAGGAGCGTTCCTACCTCCGGCGGGTCACGTCCAGCACGCTGAAATTCTGGCAGCAGCACGGTCAGGAAGATCCCTTTCCTTATGCTGCCCTCAGGCAACTGATTCCAGCAGCTTTCATTCAGATGCTGATTCCCGCTCTGTTTTCCAGTGTGTGGCAGAGATTCGTAGATCTGGCCGGAGTGAAAAGCTGGTCTCCCGTGCTTTTGCTGGGCCTGATCGTGGTTGCTGTGCTGATGTTCATTGCGGGCATGTACACCACGGCTGCCAGCACCCGCAACACCGCCCGTCTGATTCCGGCCATGCTGGTGGGTCTGGGCCTGATGTGCGTGTCTTTTGTGGCTTTGCCCCTCTTGATCCATCAGGCTTACTTCTGGTTGCTGCTGTCGGTGGCTGCTCTGGCTGCAGGTTATGGGGTGTACCTCTCCAGCTGGAATGGAGTGGTGATCCAGTTGCTTCCTGCAGAATTCCGTGCAGTGGGCTGGTCTGTCCTGATGACCTTTGAAGCCCTGGGCTTTGCCGTGGGTCCAGCCCTGGGCGGTCTGGCCTGGACTTTGCTTCCCGGAGCAGGAACTTTTTTCATGGCTGGGCTTTTTCTGGCCCTGACCATGGTGTACTATCGCCTCGTGTTGCACGGACGCACCCTGGCCCCCCAACCTTCCAGAGGCCCCCATGCGGGATAAGCCTCAGGTTCCTGATGTGCCACAGGACCAGCCTGTTGACCCACGCATTCGCAACATTGTTGCACTGGTGCCCATTGTCATTCCCCTTTATGCAGCAGCCCTGTATGGTCTCAAGTACCTGGGAGGGCTGGACCGCTCCATGCGCTGGTTGCTGGGAATCTTCTGGGGCACCCAGATGGTGGCTGCCCTGTTCACTCCCGTGGCCTGGCTTTCTGTTCTGCTGGCTGCGGTGCGCACCCTGTGGATCACGGCACTTTTCGTGTCCGGGTACACCCTGAAAGGCAGCAGGTACCTCAAGCCGCTCTTGTTCGGAGAGGTGATCACCCTGGTGATTGCCTTCATCACCACCCTGATCCGACACCCCACAGACTTCCTGCATGCCCGCCTGGAACACCCGGTGTACTACTCGGTGTCGCTGGGCATTGTGGCCATGCTGGGCATCCTGATTGTGCTCAGCATGAAAAAGATGCTCTATGCCCGCTTGGGGCTCCTGCTCTTTCTGGGAACTGCACTCCTGGCCACCGGAAGCCGGGGGGCCATTGTGGCCACCCTGGCAGGCATGCTGGTGATGGGCCTGAGAAACCTCAAGGGCCGCGCCCTCAAATGGACCGAGGTGGGCGGAATCCTGGTGGGTCTGCTGGTGTTTGTTTTGCCGCTCACCCGCTACAGCAGCATTTTTCAGCGGGTGGATTTCGCCAACGGACGGGAAGACATCTGGCGGGATGCCTGGGCCACCTTCCTGGCCCATTTTGCAGGAGGGGTGGGGCCTTACCAGCTGGGACCCTACATCCAGAAAAGCCTGCTGGAACACTGGACCAGCACCTGTACGCTCTTTCCTCCAGTGGAGCCTTTTGGTCCCTGTCCCACCTGGATGGAGCCCCTGTGGAGTGCAGGCTTCATTGCCCACAACCTGGTGCTGCATGCCCTGGGTGAAACCGGCTTCATCGGAACCATCGGCATCCTCATGCTGACTGCTTATACTGCTTATGCCAGCTGGAAAAGCAAAGACAGCTTGCTGGCAGGGCTGTGTGCTGCGTACCTCACCCTCAGTCTGGTGGATTTGCCCACAGGTGTTCCCGGCCCTCACTTCGGTGAGGTGTATTACTTTGCCATGGGGATTGCTGTCAGCAAGATGCAGCAGCGCTTTCAGAATGATCGACACCGTCAGAATGATCGACACAGCCAGAACGACAGACGCAATCAGAACGATCAAAACAACCCACCCAAAAAGCTTCGGGAGGAAAAAAAACACAACAGCACCTGAGTTTGCTTCGCCAGCCCTTTAAGCCCTTGCTGCTTTCCGCCTGCCCGGTGAAACACCGTCTTGCCCTGCCCTGGATGAGAACATTTTGATACAGTAGATGCATTTGTGTGCTGCTGTCCCCAGAAGGGCACTATGTATACTGGCTAGATGGAAGGAATGAGGACCCCGTCACACCACCAATGAAAATCAGTGTCATCGTACCCGCCTACAACGAAGAAAAATTGCTGGGAAATCTGCTGACGGCCCTGGGACAACAAACCCTGGAGCCGGATGAAATCATCATTGTGGACAACAACAGCACCGATCACACTGCAGCCATTGCCCGCAGTTACGGGGTGCAAGTGGTGCGCTGTGTCCGGGCCGGGGTGGGCAGTGCCCGCCAGGCTGGACTGGAAGCCGCCACTGGAGATGTGATCCTCACCACCGATGCCGATTGCCTGCCCCAGAGCACATGGGTCAAACACATGGCGCTGGCTTTGCAAGAAGCCATTGCTGTATACGGTCCCCTGCGTTTTTATGGGGTCCCCGAAGCCGATGCCTGGTTCAGTGAGTATGGGTACAAGGCTTTTCTGCAAATTTCCAGGCTGTCCCGTCATCCCAATCTGGCAGGCAGCAACATGGGTTTTCACCGAAAGCCTGCCCTGGAAGTCGGGGGCTATCCTCTCAGTTACACCCGGGAGGACGTGATTCTGGGGTACAAACTGATGCGGCGCGGGCAGGTGAAATACGTTCCCGATGCCCTGATGCTCACCTCGGGACGCAGGCTGCAGGATGGCTGGTCCAGACTGCTTTTCAAGAACTTCAGCGACCTCTTCAACAAGAACCCCAAAGCTTACAGGTAGGTACCTCAAACATGCGTCTCAGGAATTACATCTATGCAGAAATTCTGCCCCCCCTCCTTCTGGGGCTCGTGCTTTACACCGCAGTGATCCTGTTCGGTTACTTCTTTGTGGGTTCCCAGTACCTCGATGGGGTCGGATTGATCAAGATCCTCAAGTGGCTGGGCATGCAAATTCCCGACAGCTTCGTGAAGGTCGCCCCGATGGCCGTGGTGCTGATGACCGTGCTGGCGTTTGGCCGCATGAACACCGAACGGGAAATCATTGCCATGCAAAGTGGTGGAATTTCTTTTGCATGGATTTCCAAACCTGTGGTGCTGGTCGCCACCATCGTGTCCCTGAGCAGCCTGGTGGTCAGTGAGTATGTGGCCCCCAGAGCCAACCTGGAAGCCCGAACCATGTGGTACGAGGATTTGCCCTCGACCCCCCAGGGCCTGGGCCGCCTGAAAGGCACCACCCTGGCGCTGGGAAACGGTCTGGAAGTGTTCTTTGAAGGCTACGATTCCAACACAGACACCATGCAAAACCTGCGTCTGGTGTCCTGGGCAGACAAACAGGCCCGGGTGTATTTCGCAGAGACCGGCAAATTTGATGGGTTCAACCTGTCGCTGGTGGGATTTCAGGGGTATGCAGTGGATTTCCCGGCCATCCAGCAGTTGCAGGATGTGACCCCCGAGCAGCTTGCCGAACGGGTTCCAGACGTGTTCAGTAGCAACATCCCTGAGAAAAAGGATGCTGTGCTGACCATCAAAACCGGAATTTCCCGCAATGAAACCATTGCCCGCTTTGCAGATGGTTTTGCTGCCGAGACCACTTCCATCAGCACCCTGTGGACCACGGCTTACGGTGCCCATTACGCCGGTCAGAACGGCAAAGTGATCACTGCTGCCGACCAGTACAGCGCCCGCATGGAACTGCACGGCAAACTGGCCATTCCCTTTGCCAACCTGGTGCTGGCCCTGATCAGCATGCCCCTGGCCATCCGCTATGGCAGAGGGACCGGGGTGTCCCTGGGGGTTTCCGTGTTGATCGTGGTAGTGTACTATTTGACGTTGCTGCTCGGTCGGGCTTTTGCCAGTGCTGGTCTGATTCCCCCCGAGGTTGGCCTGTGGTTTGCAAATGTCTTTTTCACCCTGGTGGGCTGGCGATTGATCCGGAGGGTCTCATGAAAAGTAAAAAACCTGCACTGTTCACGTCATTGCTGTTTCTTGCTGCCATTTTTGGCGTTCCCATGCTGATCAAACGCACCTTCAACCATCGGGTGCTCAGGGAAGGGGACAGTGCCGTGCCGGAAGTGGCCCTCACTTTCGATGATGGTCCGGACCCCGAGACCACCCCAAAGGTGCTGGAGATCCTGCGTGAACGCAATGTCAAGGCCACTTTTTTCATGCTGGGAAGCCAGATTGAGAAACACCCCGAACTGGCCCGTCAGGTGCTGGAAGAAGGCCATGAAGTGGCTCTGCACGGTTACAGGCATGTGAACCACCTGCTGCGCTTGCCCTGGCAGGTCAAAGCAGATTTGCAAAAAGCCGTGGCCGTCTATGAAAGGGTGCTGGGTCAAAAACCCGAGCATTTCCGTCCTCCGCATGGGGTGTACACCTGGGGCACCATCTGGGCCGAAAAAGCCCTGAACCTCAAACCCGTGCACTGGACCATTGCTGCAGGAGAATGGTTGCAGCAGGTCAGCAGCGAAGACGTGCGGGAACGCATTTTAGATGAACTGGACTTTGGAGCTGTGGTCTTGCTGCACGATGCCCGCTGGGGTTCTGAAAAAGTCATTGAGATGCTGCCCAACCTCCTGCAGGACCTCAAAACCTATGGGTACAGCTGCAAACCCCTCGCCCAGTTGCAGGGCCTCCGGACCGGAACCATCAAGAGCACCTGGGAAAGGCTGCTGGCCTGGTATGACCGGGTGTATGACCGCTCACATGGCATTGATCCCCTCACCCGGCCTGCACACGGTCTGTACCGCATTGGGCTGGCCGCCTTTCCCGGAGAGAGCATCATGCTGGGCAGCGGTGAGATTGTGGAGCACAACTCCATGCAGGGCGAACTGCACCTGCACAACCGCCGCATGGTCAAAGTGGCCCGGCACAACAAATTCTCTGCCCTGAAAATGGTGCGGCGATCCATGCAGGACCTGGCAAAAGAAATTGAGAACAATCCCAAATACCGCAACATCCAGATTTTCTTTGGCCTGAGCCTGATGGACAAAATCGGGGAAGAACTGGGCTTCCAGTACGCAGATTTGCCGCAGAGCAAAGGAAACCCCTTCCTGTACTTCGGATTCAATCTGATCCGTTTTGTGTACACCGGACAGTGGAAAAACAACACCGCCCGCCTGATTTACATTGATCGGGACACCCTGCTGGAACGCTACGGCAAGAAAACCAAAAAACGCGAACAGCAAAAGGTCTGACGGAAAACCCTTCATGGATTACAACCCTCTGGCAGACCTTTACCAGCAGCAATACGCTGGTTATTACGACGACATCCATTTTTATGCCCGACTCGCTGAACGGGTGGGGGGCAAAGTGCTGGAACTGGGTGCAGGCAGTGGCCGGGTGACCATCCCCCTGGCCCGCAGAGGGCTGGAAGTGACTGCTCTGGAGCTCAGCGCCAAAATGCTGGACCATGCCCGCAGTTACGCCCAGCAAGAAGGAGTGGAAGTGCAGTGGGTGGAAGGAGACATGCGCCAGTTTGATTTGCACGACACCTTCGACCTGGTCATTGCCCCCTTCAATGCCCTGATGCACCTCTACACCCCCCAGGACCAGAAAAAAGCCCTGCAATGCATCAGCAAGCACCTCGCTCCATCAGGCACCCTGGCTTTCGATGTGTACGTGCCAAATTTTGGGCTGGAAGGGGTTTTGCGCCACGAAGGGGAGACCTTCATCACCCCAGAATTCAGACGGGATGTTTTTGTGATGCAGCGCATCGATCAGGTCAAACAACTGGCCACCACCCAGTACCTTGTGGACACCACAGACAATGCGGGACTGCTCAGGCGGGAACACCACACCCTCACCCAGCGCTATTTCACCCGTTATGAACTGGAATGGATGCTGGATTCTGTGGGTCTGGAGGCACAATTTTCAGGGTCTTTTTCAGGAGATCCGCTCACTGCCCAGAGCCATGTGATGGTGGTGCAAGCTTCAAGGCATTGAGCCAGTGTAAAGCCTCCTCTGCAGGAAGCACCCTGGCTCCTCTTTCTGAAGGAAACCAGTCCAGCACAGGCTGCACGTGCCTCAAATCTCCGGTCAGCACCTTGTGGTCCTGGTCCAGCAAAAACAGCAAACCACTGACCTCAATGCTGCCTTTCCAGCCCACAGGCAGAGGCCCATCCAGCCAGATCACATCCACTTCGGCATCGTCTGCTGGGTTCATCAGACCCGGAATGCAACCGTAGTTGCAGGGTGCAGCCCTGGGATCCTCACGGTAAAACACCACCTGTCCCTCTTCGTAACGGTAGCGGGTGGTGGTGCCTTTTTCCCATTCCACCAGCGCCTCAAATGCTTTAAGGGCTTCCATCTTGAGGAGGTTCCTGGGGTGTGTCTGAGGGGCCAGTGGGATCGGTTGGTGCTGGGTCTGAGGGTGGATCTGTGGGTGGGTCTGTAGGGTCTGTGGGTGGGGCTTCTGTGGCGGGAACTGTTTTGTCAGGTTCAGGGTCTGTTTTGGGGTCATCCTCGGTTTTTGCGGGTTGTGGAGGCACGTATTCATACTGCCGGATGATCCTCTTCTGGTACAGCAACACCACCCGGTAAGGTTTGGCTGGGTCGGCTTCCTGTTTGAAGGTCACTTCCGGGATTTTTTCGTCAATGTAGACGCTTTCCCGTCCCAGCTCTTTGTCCTGCTGGTACCAGATCACGCCCAGGTAGCCTTCTCCAGAAGGGATGCTGACTTTCAGGAGCAGGGTTTTGTCTTGCAGAACCAGCCCTTCGGTTCTGGGAAGCACGGGAAGCTCCACAGAAACGGGATCGGGGATCAGCGGAAAAGAAATGAAAGTGCAGCCCGAGAGCAGCACTGTGCAAACCAGCAGAAGTGGCACTTTGAGGTGAAGGTTTTTCATGTCAGACCCCCGTGCTTGCCAGCGCTCCCAGCAGGGCGATGGGTGCAGTTTCGGCCCGCAGGATGCGTTTTCCCAGGGTGATGGGCAGGAAATTTTTGTGCTGCAAAAGCTCGATTTCGGCTGCGCTGAAACCCCCTTCTGGGCCAGTGGCGAACCAGACCTCACTGTCCCAGGTCAGGTGTTCCAGCAGGGTGCTCTGGGTGTGTGGATGGGCCACAAAACCTTTTGTCACGCTGGGCAACTGCTTGAGGGTGATGGGGGAGAGCACTTCCGGGACCACGGCCCGCCTGGATTGTTTGCTGGCTTCTTCGGCAATGCGTTTCAGGCGAACCAGTTTGTTGTCGCCCAGGTCGGGCACATCGGCGTACTGGGTCTTTAAAAGCTGAAAACGGCTGACCCCCAGTTCGGTGCAGGCCCGCACCACATCGGCCAGCTTGTCGCCTTTTAAAAGGGCCAGGGCCAGGGTGATGGGCTTTGGCAGTTCCAGATCGTTCTGAAATTTTTCCAGCACCACCAGGGTGGCCGTGAAGGTGTCCATCTCCTCAATGCGGGCGCGGGCCTCCCAGCCAGAACCATCAAAGAGGTGCACTTCATCGCCGTTTTTCAGGCGCAGCACCCGCATGTGCTGAACCTCTGGACCGCTCAGTTCGATGGTGTCTGACAGGGTCTCCACTTTGAAGCGTTTCTCGAAGGTTTTCATGCCGGGCTTTTTGCCAGGATCAGCGCCCATTCCCCTTCGGTTTCACTGCTGACCAGCGTGAAGCCTTCCCGTTCCAGGGCGGTGTGCACCAGATGCATGCGGTCCAGCAGGATGCCGGTCATGATCAGGTCTCCTGCGGGAATCAGGGCTTCCAGGTATTCGCCCATCAGAGCGTCGTGCAGTTCTGCGAACAGGTTGCAGACCAGCACATCCCAGGGTCCCTGGTCCAGCACATCGGAGAGCACACCCTGGTAAAAAGGCACGTTCAGACCGTTGATTTCGGCATTTTCTCTGGCAATGGGCACGGTGATCGGGTCGAGGTCCACGCCGCTGGCGTGTGCCCCAAGCTTGCCTGCCACCAGGGCCAGCAGTCCGGTGCCTGCACCCACATCCAGCACTTTCTTGCCGGGCATGTCCAGACTTTGCAGGGCTTTGATGGCGAACTGGGTGGTGGTGTGGTGTCCGGTTCCGAAGGCCATTCCCGGGTCGATGATCAGGGGGATGCTGTCTTTGGGGGCTTCTTCCTGCAACCAGGTGGGGACCACGGTGATCTGCCCCACAGTGACGGGTTTGAGGTCGGCTTTCCACTTTTCCAGCCAGTCGGTGTCATCTGCGACGATCCATTCTCCGGTCAGGGGAACCTCGACGCGCTGTTCAAAATAAGCCTGTACACTGCCATTCAATTCCTGCATTCCGGTGCAGCCAGCGTCCCACAGGGCGGGGAGCTGGTCATCGAGTTCGTCTAAGCTGCCTTGAATCTGGTAAATGAGCATGGACAACATTCTATAGGAGGTTTTGCTTAGAAAGCTCTTGACCCCAATACAGCACACCCCCAACAGGAGGCAGAGGTTCAGGTGCCTGTTGGGGGTTGGTTTTTTCCTTCGATGGGATCAGGTGACCGGATCAGATTTTCTTCCAGGGAAGGGCTTTCAGGTACTTCTGCTGGGAAACCGGATCTCCCTGCAAGGCCAGCGCAATCAGTTGTGGGGTGGCTTTGCTTTCCACCATGTAACGGGTGCCGTCCGGGTCCACTTTGCCGATCCTCAGGACCGTGCCGTTTCTGGGCTTGAGTTTCTCGGGGTCCATGTACTGCACTTTTGCGCCAACCACCACGGTGTGGGTGGGCCATTCGCGGGTGAGTTCGGTGGTGAAGGGTTTGCCAGTGTGGCTGTGAAACTCCACAGCGTAACGGGTGTAGCGCCCGGAGCTGCCTGCACCTTCAAAGAGCACGGTTTCCAGCTGGTAGCCGTTTCTCAGGTGGGTGTTGAGGCCCGGGATGGGCAGGTGGGACAGGTCCATGCTGGGAAGTTCCGGGGTGCTGGCAGCGGGCAAGATGGGCTGATTCAGCAGGTTTTTCAGTGCGTTAAACAGTGGGTTTCTGAATTTGGCAGAGGCAGACAGGTCCATGGTGTTCTCCTTCCGCGCTCTGGGGTTATACGTATGACGCGGTTCTGTAAAGCATTATGCAGCCTGCCAGTTGCCTTCCATGTGCCCGTTCCCACTTGACAAATTCAAATAAAGCGCTTCAATTTGGCCTACAACGCATGCTTAAAGGTGATGTCCATCTGGCTTAGCTGCTGCAGGGAAAACGGAAATGTAAAGTGAACTTGACATTTCCTGAAAAATCCCTAAGATGAGTTCAGACGGTTTGCAGATGGGGGCACCAATGGAACGCGACAGCCGCATACGGAAAACCATGTTCAGGGGAGCCATCACCGCCATTGTGATTGCGGTTCTGGGCAGCCTCATCCTGATTTTTGCCCCTGACTCGCCATCCCCTGCTTACCTGAGAGGAATGGGCACGGGTTTGATGGTGGTGCTTCCCATCTCCCTGATCGTGATGGCTTACCGTGGATATCAGGTCATGGACGAATTCGGCAGGGTCATGACCCTCAAAGCTGTGGCTGTGGGTTTCATGGTGGTGATGGGCCTCAGCATGGTCTACTTCCCTTTGCAAATGGCCCTGCGCTGGCCCGGTCTTCCCCTGTGGGTGATCTGGACCGTGGGGTCTGCCGCTTATGGGCTCGCCATGGCTTTCCAGTCCAGAACGGAGCGAGAATGAACCGGGAAGAACGGGTCAGAAAAGTCCTGCAGATCATGCTGCGCTCGGGCATCATCATTGCAGCCCTGACCGTCCTGATTTCCATGTTGATGGACCGCACCGGCCCGCAGACTGGAACGCATGGTTTTCTGCACGGGGTCACGGTGGGCATCCGAACGGCTTTTCCGTTCATGCTGTTCTTTTGGGCTTACCGGGTGTACCTCACCAACGATGAATACGGCAGAATCCGGCTCCTGAAAGCTGCAGCCCTGGCTTTTGTGGTGGTGATGCTGGTCACCATGGCCTGGTATCCCCTGCAACAGGCTGGAAAGCTTCCGATGTTGCCCGTCTGGACCGGCTGGGCACTGGGCACACTCACCTTCATTGTCAGCATGGGGGTGCAATCCAGAACATGAAAAACCGCATCAAGGTTTTACGTGCAGAACGCAACCTCACCCAGGCCGATCTGGCCATCATGCTGGACACCTCCCGGCAGACCATCAACGCCCTGGAGACCGGGAAATACGATCCCAGTTTGCCGCTGGCGTTCAAGATCGCCAGGGTGTTCAGCCTGAACATCGAGGACATTTTTCAATACGAAGAATAGGAAATGGTTTTTGCATGCGCTCCCGCTAGAATGAAGCGCATGACCCTGCTTTCAAACACCCTCAGGCCGGATTTGCTGGGGGGCAGCATTCTCAATTTGATCAGCAGCATCCAGCAGCATTTCGGTTTGAACCCTCCAGATGCACCCCTCAGGGACCCCATCCCCTTTCAGAAAAAAGTGGTGCTGTTCATTGCAGATGGTCTGGGACAGCAGCAGATTCTCAGGCACACCCAGCAGCAGGACACCACCATCCTGCAGCATTTTTCGGAGCACAGGACCCTCACCAGCGTGTTCCCCAGTGCCACCATGGCTGCCCTGACCACCCTGCACATGGGGGCACCTCCAGCCAGAACCGGGTGGCTCTCCGGGTGCCTGTGGCTTCCAGAACTGGGCAGCATCGTCAATCTGGTGCACCAGAGGGATGAATTCACCCGCCAGGTTGTGAATGTGGGGTTCATGCGAAAAACGCGCTCTGTGTACCGCCAGTTGCAGAGCGTGGGGGTCAAAAGCACAGTCATTTTTCCAGCCGCTTTTCTGGGCTCTTTTCTGAGTGGCTGGCACCATGAAGGGGCACATCAGGAAGGCTTTTACTTCACACCCAACACCATTCCTACACTGGTGTCTGCTGCCTTGCAGCACTCCAATTATGTGGTGGTGTATTACCCCCATTTTGATGACATGTGCCACCGCTTCAACCCCGAAAGTCAGGAGGCCAGCGACGAAATGCTGGGTCTGGACGGGATTTTACAGCGCACCATCAGAAGACTCCCGGACAACACCACGTTCCTGCTGACTGCAGACCATGGACACAAAAGCATTGTGCAGAACGTGTGGCTGGACCAGCAACCTGACTTGCAACCCCATCTGGTGCGCCCGGTTTCCGGGGAGAAGGTGGCCCGCTATGTGCATGTGAAACCCGGACATGCCCAGGAGGTGCAAGATTTGCTTTCCCAGTGGGCCGATGTGGTCCCCACAACCCAGCTCTGGGAAGAGGGGTATTTCGGAGGAGACCCTGCAGAGCTCAGCTTTCTGGACCGCACCGGAGACCTGCTGGCCCACGCCCGATCAGGCACCGAACTCAACTGGAATTATCACCCAGACACCCACCAGCTCAAAGGCTGGCTGGGCAACCATGGCGGCCTCACCGAAACCGAGATGCGGGTGCCTCTGGGCGTTCTTCACACCTGATTTCAGCAGAAGGCATAAGGCAGAAAGCAGAAGGCAAAGATACTGAGCGCTGAGTGCCGAGGGCCGAGGGCAAGAAGCTCAAAGCAGAGGACAGAAGGTGGTGGCCAATTAAACCGCCTGAACAATGCTCTGAGAGCAGGCAAAAGGCAGAAAGCCAGAGATCTATGCTTGACAACCTCCACACGTTTGTGGATTTCTTGATAGAGGAGACCCCATGATCGAAACTTCCACCTTGCTGATTTTCATGCTTTCTGCGCTGGCCTTGCTGGCCATTCCCGGCCCTGCAGTGCTGTACATCGTGGCCCGCAGTGTGCAACAGGGCAAGCGTGCTGGACTGGTTTCGGCGCTGGGGATTGCCGTGGGCAGTCTGGTGCACATTCTGGCTGCAGCGGCAGGCCTTTCCGCTTTGCTGCTGTCTTCCGCTGTGGCTTTCACTGTGGTGAAGGTTCTGGGGGCAGGCTACCTGATTTACCTGGGCATCCGCACCATGCTGGATCGCTCTGAGTCCCAGCAGAACCCCGAGGTTCCCAGAGAAAAGCTCTCCAGGATCTTCACCCAGGGCATCATTGTGAATGCTCTGAACCCCAAAACCGCACTGTTCTTCGTGGCGTTCCTGCCCCAGTTTGTGCACCCACAGGCCGGTCCGGTGCTGAACCAGATCCTGCTGCTGGGTGGAATTTTTGTGGTTCTGGGGGTCACCAGCGACAGCATCGTTGCACTGCTGTCTGGCTGGCTGGGCAAGCGCCTGCAAAGCAACCCGGTTTTCATGAAAAGACAGAAGTATGTGTCGGGTGGGATTTACATGGCACTGGGTGCGGTGACGGCTGGAGTGCGGGACAGCCAGTAAGCCAGCCCGAATGATCCCTTTCAGAAAACGCAAAAAACCCCTGCCAGAACAGCAGGGGTAAGTTTTTGAATGGGTTTAAAGCCTCGGGTCAATGCCCTCGGTTTCCAGCGCCAGCACCCCCAGAATGCATTCGTGAATTTTCCAGAGCGGCTGGTGGGTCACAAAGCGGTTTAAGGCTTCCAGACCCAGATGAAACTCGCGGGTGGCGCGTTCCCGTTTGGCTCCCAGAGCGCGGCCCCTGAGACGGTCCAGATGCTGGGTGTACTCCGGGCCGTAAATGATCCGCAGGTATTCCCGTCCACGGATTTTCAGGGCAGGCTGGGTCCTGCGGTCCGGGACGAACTGCATGGGTTTCACCACCATGCCTTCTTTGCCACTTCGGGTCAGGGTTTCCCACCACTGGATGCCCTGCTGGATGCTTTCCTCGCTGTGTAAATCCACCACCTGATACGGGGTTGCAGCCAGCAGAGGATCAAAAGTGCTCAGGCGTTCCAGGGTTTCCATGTGCCAGAGGTGGGTTTTGTCGCTGTGCACCTGGCCTTCGGTGGCAAGCAGGTGGAAGGGAGCAAACTTCAGGTCTTCCAGGGAATCCACTTTCTGGCAGTAATTCTGGTAAGCCTGCACGTAATCGGTCAGGTTGCTGAGCCTTTCCTGTGCATTTTGCAGGACTGCTGTGGCATCCGGGTGTTTTTGCAGCAACTGCACAGCCGTCTGCAGGGCGTGGGTGGCTGCACTGCCTGTGGAGGCATACTGCTCTTTCAGCAAGGAGAGGGCCTTGAAGGACCAGGGCAACAGCTCACCGTCCAGGCACACCCAGTTGGTCTGGAATTCCTCCCAGAAACCTGCACGTTCCAGGGCTGCACTCAGGCGTTCCAGCAGCGCTTTCTCGATCTGCTCATCGTTGAAGAAGGCGCGGCCTGTGCGGGAATACACCACCCCCAGGCTTTCCGTGGTCATGCCGAAACGGGTGCGGGCCACATCGCTGTTTCTGCACACCACGGCAATGGCACGGGAACCCATGTGCTTCTCCTCGCAGACCACCTGGGAGAGGCCCTGCTTCTGGTAATACCTGAAGGCGTCTTCCGGGTGTTCCAGCAAATCCGGGCGTTCACTGGTGTGGCTCGGGGAGACCGTGGGAGGCAGGAAAATCAGCCACCTGGGATCCAGTGCGAAACGGCTGGCGGTTTCGAGTGCAGCGATGTTGTTGGCTTCATGGATGCGCACGGTGCCCACAGCGGTTTCGATGAATTTCTCACGGGCAAAGTCCTGCCAGCGCAGGGTGTGGTCTGCAGCTTGCTGGGCGTTCAGCAGGTTCTTCAGTTTGGTGCCTGGCTCGCAGTATTCCTTGTGTGCTGCAACTTCCGCCAGCGTGAGCTCAGGGTACTGCAGGGCGGTCAGTTTCCCCCCGAACACACAACCGGTGTCCAGGTCGATGGTGTTGTTGACCCACTGGGCTTTTTGCACGGGCACGTGACCGTAAATGACCCGGGCCTTGCCCCGGTAATCCTTGGCCCAGTCCAGGCGGATGGGCAGGCCTTCCTCGTCGCTTTCTCCGGTGGTTTCTCCGTACAGGCAGAATTCCCGCACCCGTGCAGAGGTTCTGCCGTGGTAGCGCTCGATCAGGCCCGCGTGGGCCACCACCAGATTGCCCTGATCCAGCACGTAATGGCTGATCAGGCCCTCCAGAAATCGGCTGACCTCCTGGTGGAATTCGTGGGAGGTGGCGGCCAGTTGTTCTGCAGTTTGCTCCAGACCATGCCTGACCTGCACCCGCTTGCCAGACAGGTGCTTTTTCAGTTTTTCATCGTGGTTGCCCATCACGCACAGGGCGGTTCCGGCCTTCACCATGTTCATGACCAGCCTGAGCACACCCACGCTGTCTGGACCACGGTCCACGAGGTCTCCCACAAAGACAGCGGTTCTGCCTTCCGGGTGGTGGGCCTGCAGATCTTCCGTGACCACATACCCCAGTTTGATCAGCAGTTCCCGCAACTCTGCAAAACAGCCGTGCACATCCCCAACAAAATCAAAAGGACCAGTCAGGTGCTTGAGGTTGTTGTAAAGCGGCTTGCGCTCTAGGGTCAGGGTCTGCAAGTCTTCAGGTTTCAGCACGTGGATCTGGCGAAACCCCTCTTTTTCCAGGGAACGCAGACTGTTCTTGAGCTGGTAAGCGTGCTTGCGAATCACCGACACCGGAAATTCACGGTCTGGTCGGGCGTGGTGCCGCTCCATCAGGGTTTCTTCTGGGATGTCCAGCACCAGGGCCACGGTCAGCACATCGGTTTCTTTTGCGGTCCTGAGGATCTGTGCACGGGCATCTTTCTGCAAACTGGTGGCATCGATGACCGTGAGTTTGCCAGCCAGCAGACGCTTTCTGGCCACATGGTGCAGCAGCTCAAAAGCCTCTCTGGTGATCTCCAGGTTGTTTTCGTCGTCGGTCAGGAGGGCACGGAAATAATCGCTGGATAAAATTTCAGTGGGTTTGAAGTGCTGCTTTGCAAACGTGCTTTTTCCACTGCTGGAAGCCCCGATCAGGGCCACCAGACAGAGTTCTGGAATCTGGATGTTCATGCTTTGCTCCTGGGGGTTCGGGTGAAAAGGGCAAGCTGGGTGGGAGAGCCGTAAAGTTCATGCACATCGCCCACCGTGCGGAATTCAGTCTGGTAACCATAGGTTTCAGCCACCTTGCTGGCCCAGTTCTGAAATTCTGCACGGGTCCATTCAAAACGGTGGTCCCGGTGGCGCAGTCCGGTCATCTCCTCAAAGAGCACGTTGTACTCCACATTGGGTGTGGTCACCACCACGGTGCGGGGTTTCATGTGCCCGAACACGCTGCGCTCCATGGCCTGAATGCGCTCGGGATCCAGGTGCTCGATCACCTCGATGAGGGCAGCAGCATCAAACCCGGTCAGGCGGTCATCCAGATAGGTGATGGAAGAATGCATGAACTCGATGGATTTGCCAGCAAATTTCTCTTTTGCCAGTTCCAGAGGACGGATCGAGGCATCCACGGCCACAATGCGTTGAAAGGGATGCTTGACCAGATGCCTGAGCAAATTCCCCTCGCCACACCCCAGGTCCAGCACGGTTTTTGTCCCACTGGACACCAGGGCTTCGGTGGCTGCAGTGAGGCGCTGCTGGTTCAGGGAGATGCGTTTCTCTTTTTGCTCAGGGGTTTCCTGAATGGGGTTTTCCTCTTCCTCTTCGGTTTCAAATTGCAGGGCTGCTTTGCGGATCAGGTTCTGGCGGTACTTCAGGTAACGCTTTAAAATCAATTCCCGCTCTGGATGCTGTTCCAGCCAGCCTTCTCCGTTGCGCAGCAGTTTTTCAATTTCATCCATGCTGATGAAATAGTGCTTGGCGTTGTCCAGCACTGGAAGCAGCACATAAAAATGCCGCAGCACATCCTGCACCCTTGCCTGCACCCGGAATTTTGCATGAAAATAAGGGCTGGGACCCCAATCTGGGAATTGTTCATCCAGTGGGAGTTGCTGGGCCTCGATGGTGTAGCCCAGAGGTTCAAAAATCCTCTGCATCAGATCCAGACCGCTGTTGCACTTCAATACCGGGATTTCAATTTCAAGCTGCAAAGCCTGGGCGGCCAGTTCGGGCCTGTGCTGGCTGCGGCCGGTCATGGCGGTGCGAAAAGCATCCCCTAAAGCCACACTTAAAAAACTGTTTGCTGTATAAGGTCGGTCATTGACATAAGGTTCCAGTGGCCTGCCCACGTCTCCGGCCCGCAAACGGGACAGGTAAATGGGGTCGACATTGACCAGCAAACAGGCGGTGGTGCTCTCATCAGAGACCTCGGGGTAAAACACGGTGCTCTCCCCAAAAGGCAGAGAGAACTGCTGCACTTTTGCTGGATGCTTGTGCAGAAGGTAGCCCAGGTCGCTGGCATTTTCATGGATCAAACGCAATAAAAACAACATACCCACCAATTGTGTCACATGCCGGGTGGGTTGGAGTGCGCAAAAAGACCTGCTGCAGTAAGCATAAAAGCTTCAACAGGGCACAATCTGTTCGGTTCCATACAGGGTGTATCCGTGCCGCCCTCTGGATTTGCTGAGGTACATGGCCTGATCTGCATGGGCCAGCAATTCCTGTGCGGTTTCCCCATGCTGGGGATACAGGCTGATTCCGATGCTGGCTGAGGCTTTTAATTTGAGATCTGCAAGGGCAAATTCTGCAGCAAGAGCAGCGATCAGCTTGTCTGCCAGAGCTGTGGCGGTTCTGGCCTCGGAAATGCCATCTGCCACAATGGCGAATTCATCTCCACTGATGCGGGCCAGCAAATCCGTCTGGCGAATGCTCTGGGCCAGGCGGCTGGAAATCTGTTGCAACAGGGCATCTCCGGCCTGGTGCCCGTGCAGGTCGTTCACCTGCTTGAAGTGGTCCAGGTCCACAAACATCAGGGCAAATCCGGTCCCGTCGTGCTGGGCGTGTTTCAGGGTGCCTTCCAGCACCTGCTGAAAGCGCCTGCGGTTGCCCAGTCCGGTCAGGGGGTCAATGAAAGCGAATCTGGCAGTGGCCTCTGCCTGCACTCTGGCGCGGGTTTGCCGTTCCAGAAAGGTGGTGAGGCCATACAGACCGCCAATTTCCACGATGCTGGCAATGTAATGCAGTTGCAGGATGCGGAAAGCCTGCGCTTCTGGATCTGTCAGGTGGTCCAGAATGGGGAGGTAATGCCTCAGGGTGATCACCACTGTGGCCACAAAAACCGAGAAGCACACCAGGGTGCCCCGCCATACCCCCAGGAAAGAGAAAGCAGCAAGGTAAGCCATGGGGACCAGCATCACGTATTCCAGCGGGTCATACGTTCTGGGATGGTCCAGCAGGCCCACCACCACCGTGGAGAGCATCCCAAAATTGATCACCAGAGTCACACCCACCTCAAAAACCGCCAGTGTGCCCGGAACAAAAGCCAGCAGCAGGGTCAGCACCGTCAGAAGGCCGAAAGCTCCATTCACAATCCAGTGGATCAGGGGCACCGCATCCAGCACCACCACAGAGAAAAACCATCCCACCAGCACCACCAGACCCATCACCAGCAGGTAGGTGGGCCTGCGAGAGGCATCCTGTTGGGGCTCTGTGGAGGTGGTTTTGAAGCGGGGCAACATGGTGTGGCTTCCTTTTCTGGGAGTATGGTTTTCCCTGTGTGAAACAATGGAAATGCTCTTGAACCCAGTATAGGTCTTGCGGTATTGCATGACTCTGACAGCAAAAAACACAAAGCATCATCCAGCGCAGCCTGGACGACCAGCAAAAATATGGATTCTGATCTTTTCTGGACACCCAGACAGAGCATTCCAGAAAGCTTTTTGCTGATCGCTGACCGCTGATTGCTCTGCCCCTGATGCATTGACCGCCTGAAACGTTTAAAATAACAGGTTGTGAAAACCTATCCTGTCAACATTGGTGGCGTCAGTCGGGAGCTTCCCATCGTGGAACTGGCCCCCGGTCTGAGTGTGGCCCTGTTCAACATGCTCGGAGACACCGAGGTGACCGAGGCAGCAGGCATCGCCCTGGCTGCAAAGCTTCCCAGAGAGGTGGATGTGCTGGTGACCCCCGAGGTCAAAGCCCTCACCCTGGCCCATGTGGTGAGCCGGGAGTGCGGCAAACCCTACGTGGTGGTGCGCAAAACCCAGAAGCCTTACATGATCAACCCCGTGGTCCGTGAAGTGGTCTCCATCACCACCGGAAAACCCCAGACCCTGGTGCTGGACGGCCTGGATGTGGGGAGCCTGAAAGGCAAGAAGATTGCCATTGTGGACGATGTGGTCTCCACTGGAGGCACCCTGATCAGCCTGTCCAGGATCATTGCCGAGGTGGGTGGTGAGGTGGTGGCGGTGCTGACCGTCTTCACCGAAGGGGATGAACGGGACGATGTGATCGCCCTGGGGCACCTGCCGCTGTTCAAAGTCGAGTAAAATTGTAAAGAGTCACACATTTAACAAGCTCTGGGGTTTTCCCTGAGACATTCCAGGAATTCTCCCTTTCGGGAAAAAACAGCAAAGTTTGTGTGGAATTTTTCACAGGTCTTCATAAAAAGACCTGTGACTTTTTTGGCGTTCTCAGCGGGATTTCAGGGTAATTTTCATAAAACTGTCAAGTAAAATTTAGAATTCCTGAACTTTTAGAGCAAATTCACAATGGGATCGGTTCCAGATTTGACAGTCCCGGAAGTTAAACATATCATCAAGATAAGTTAGACAACTGTCCGAACCTTTCTCTTTCCCTGTCAAGCTTCTTCCCCAAAAGGAACCCTGCAGGGTGCATTTCGTTTTCTAATTCAGGAGGACCCCATGAAAAGAGCCACCATGTCCACATGCAGCGCCCGCTGGGTGCCAGGAACCTCCAACCGCCTATACATTGACACCCCCGAAGGGCAGAGCGTGGTCAGTCTGGAACGCTTCGAGCAAATTTGTGGCAGACAGGCCACCCATGACCTTTACCTGCGGGGAGCCATCACCGTGGAAATTCCGGAAAACATGCTGCGCAACCTTGTTGCATAAAGCAAAATGTCTCAAAGCCCTGTCCAGACCGGACAGGGCTTTTTGTTGTCCATGAAATGGGAAGCCCACAATCTGTAAGTAAAATGCTTTATCTGCTCACAGGGACACTTAAAATGGGCTTGTGACCCTCTTTGAACCCACGCCCCCCCTTGCAGAACGCCTGAGGCCCACCAACCTGGACGAGGTGTATGGACAGAAACACCTGCTGGCCCCAGGAAAACCACTCAGACGCATGCTGGAAGGGGGATTTCTTAGCTCCCTGATTTTGTGGGGACCTCCTGGAGTGGGGAAGACCACGCTGGCCCGCCTGATTTCCAGAACCGCCAAGGCCCATTTCATTCAGCTTTCTGCAGTGACGGCCGGGATCAAGGACGTGCGAGAAGCGGTGGAGGTGGCCCAGGGCCGCCGCGCCAGAGGAGAACGCACCGTGCTCTTTCTGGACGAGATTCACCGTTTCAACAAGGCCCAGCAGGACGCGTTGCTTCCCCATGTGGAAAGTGGACTGCTGACCCTGATCGGGGCCACCACCGAGAACCCCAGCTTTGAGGTGAACCCAGCTTTGCGCTCAAGGGCCAGAACGCTGGTTTTAAAGCCCCTCACCGATGAGGACATCTCTGGACTCATTGACCGTGCCCTGACCGATCCCAAAGGACTTGCTGGCGTCACCCTGACCCCTGAAGGCCGGGAACTGCTGATTCAACTGGCAGACGGAGATGCCCGACGGTCTCTGGGGGCACTGGAAGTGGCTTCCAGCATTGCCAACCCCATCACCCCGGAAGCCATCAAAGAAGCGTTTGGCACCCATGTGCCCAGCATGGACAAGCAGGGGGAGGACTTCTACAACCTGATCTCTGCCTTGCACAAGAGCGTGCGCGCCTCCCATGTGGATGGTGCCCTTTACTGGCTGGCCCGCATGGTTGCAGGTGGCGCAGATCCCATCTACATTGCCCGCCGCATTGTGCGCATGGCCGCAGAGGACATCGGACTGGCAGATCCCAACGCTTTAAAGCTGGCCATGAGTGCCCAGCAAGCCATGCACCTGCTGGGAAGCCCGGAAGGGGATCTGGCCCTGGCCCAGGCTGTGGTGTATCTGGCGCTGGCCCCCAAATCCAACAGCGTTTACAAGGCCTGGGGCGAGGTTCTGCGCATGGCCGAAGAAGACCGCCAGCACCCCATCCCCCTGCACCTCAGAAATGCCGTCACAGGCCTGATGAAGTCTCAGGGGTATGGCAGAGGATACGCTTACTATTTTGATGATCCAGAAGGTTCTTTTGCCCAGACCTACCTTCCAGATGAACTGCTGGACACCCAGTTCTATCAGCCCACCGGAGAAGGCTGGGAATCCAGGGTGCGGGAACGCTGGTCTGCCCTGCAGCAAAAGCACCACAAAGAGACCAGAGAAGAAAACACAGAAAAACCCTGAGCCAAAGCTCAGGGTCAGGTGATGCCCAGATCAGGGGTTGTCGGTCTGGGGTTCGTTGAACTGCACCTTTTTGCCTTTTCCTTTGCGGGTGCGAATGTTGAGGAGTTCCACCAGCACTGCAAAACCCATGGCAAAGTAAATGTAGCCCTTGGGCACATGGAAGCCCACCCCTTCGGCCACCAGGGTCATTCCAATCAGCAGCAGGAAAGACAGGGCCAGCATCTTCACGGTGGGGTGTCGGTTCACAAAACTGCTGATGGGGCCAGCAGCAAACAGCATGATGGCCACCGTGACCACCACCGAGGACACCATCACCCAGATGTTGTCTACCATGCCCACGGCCGTGATCACACTGTCCAGCGAGAAGACAATGTCCACCAGCAGGATCTGCCCGATCACCGCACTGAAGTTGGGTGGGGCTTTGCTGACCCCCTCATGGTCCTGGCCTTCCAGCTTCTCGTGAATTTCACGGGTGGCTTTGTACAGCAAAAAGAGACCCCCGACAATCAGGATCAGATCCCGACCGCTGATCTCCTGGCCAAAAACCGTGAAAAGTGGTGCGGTCAGGCGAATGATCCAGGCCAGCGACAGCAGCAGCAGCAAGCGGGTTCCCATCGCCAGCAGCAGACCTGTGGTGCGTGCCCGTGCCTGCTGTTCTGCCGGAAGCTTGCCACTGAGGATCGAAATGAAAATGATGTTGTCGATCCCCAGCACAATCTCCAGCAGGGTGAGGGTCGCAAACGCGATCCACATTTCAGAACTGCCCATCCATTCAAACATCCAAACCCCCTGTAGAGCCATTCCTCCAGCTGTGTTTTCCAGAGAGGGTGTGAGTGAGTTCCATCTGGAGGCTGGAGGTTGACTGTTTTTACGGGTCCTGATGGACCCGGGTTTCAGACTGACTGGAAAAAGCAGCTGGAGATGCAAAGAAATTCACAATTGGAACGGCCTGCTAACTCTGCAGGGCACGGGCTTCTCTGGGACTGACCCCCAGCAACTCCCGGTACAGCCTGCGGAAGTGGCGGGCATCTTCAAATCCACACATCTCCGAAATGCGCTCCACGGTCAGGTTGCGGTTCTGCATGAGCTGACGGGCTTTTTCCAGCCTCAGACGTTGCTGGTATTGCAAAGGTGTGAGGCCCGTATGCTCCTTGAATTCACGCGTCAGGTGCCTGGGGCTCAGGTGGGCCAGTTGCGCCAGGTTCGAGAGGGGCACCTGTTCATGGGCATGCTCGATCAGGTAGTCCTGCACCCGGTGCACCCCGCTGTGCAGGTGGGCACGGTATTGCATGTACAGGCTGTCCTGCAAATCCATGCCCTGCCTGCGGTGGTACACCACCATCCCACGGGCCAGTTTCGCGGCAAAAATGGCCCCATGCTGCTGCTCGATGAAATGCAGTGCCATGTCCATGCCAGAAGCAATTCCGGCACTGGTGGTGATGTTCCCATCTGTGACATACAGGCGGTTGTCCTGCACTTTTGCTTTTGGAAACATCTCCTGAAGTTGGTCCGTCAGCATGTGGTGGGTGGTGCATTTGCGGCCTTGCAACAGGCCAGCGTACCCCAGCACCCCCGCCCCAGAACACACCGAGGTGATGCTGATTCCCCTGCGGTGGTGTTCCTGCAGCCAGTGAATCACCTCATCGGGAGGGCAGGGCATGGTTCTCAGGTTGCCCCCCACCTTGCAGCCCGCCACCAGCAGCAAATCTCCAGGCAGCAAATCTGGGAGCGGAGCAAGATCAGCAAGGGTGATCCCCTGGGCGCTTTTCACCGTGGGTTTCACAGAACAGTGGATCAGTTTGTAGTCGGCCCCCAGCTCTTCAGCCTCGGAGAACACCTGCACTGGCCCGGCCAGGTCCAGCAGATGGACCCCCTCAAGAATCAAGAAAGCAACCCTGGGCATGACTGAGTTTACAGCAGGACGGGTTCTTTGCCGGTCTGGAGCTGCCCCAGCAGGCTGTCTACGGTGTGAATGGTGGCGAAGCGGCCCGCCAGATGGTACTCAGTGGCCTTGATGATCTCGTCGGTGCTGATGTGCTCATCTCTGGCCCAGTGCTTGATGGGGAAGGTCTGGGTGGCCTCGGTCACAAAAGACACCCGGTACCCGAAGTCTCCTGCCACACGGGTGGTGGTTTCACAGCACTGCTCGGTCTGGATGCCCGTGATGACCAGATGCCCAATGCCCTTCTGGGTGAGGTACTGCTGCAGGCCGGTCGAGGTGAAGGAATTGCGGGTGCTTTTCTCGAACAGCACCTCTCCAGGTTTGCGCTCCACAAAGTCCATCAGGCGGTAAGCAGGGTGCTCGGGGTGGAAGGGGTTGTCGGGACTGTCAAATTCCTGGTGGGTGATCCAGATGATTTCATGTCCCTGTGCCCGGAATTCCAGAATCAGATGGGAAAGGTTCTCCTCGAACTGGGGATTGCTGCGTTTCTGCCAGCGGGGGAGGGCTTTGAAGGAATCCTGCACATCAATGACCAACAGTGCTGTTTTCATGCCATCAGAATACTGCGTGTGTGTTGGGATTTTCAGGGCATAAACTGCCAGCAAACGGACGGATTGTGACATCTTGATTGCATGAATCTGGGATTCCTGCAGGTATGCTGGGTGCATGTCACGACTCCAGTGGGCCAGAGAAATCCTCGGGCTTGCCCAGGCCGGGCTTGCCTATTCCAACAACGTTTTCGACACCCAGCGTTACCAGCGCTTGCAGGAAATGGCCGCAGAAATGCTGGCCCCGTACACAGACCGTCCTGCAGAAGAACTGCTTGCTTTTCTCAAAGCCGAAGCAGGGTATCCCACCCCCAAAATTGATGTGCGGGCTGTGGTTTTCAAAGATGAGCAGATCTTGCTGGTTCAGGAAATGACCGATGGAGGCTGGAGTTTGCCCGGAGGCTGGGCAGACCAGGGAGAAAGCCCCTCGGAAATGGCAATCCGGGAAACCCGTGAAGAAGCAGGTTTTGATGTGCGGGCCGTGAAACTGCTGGCCATTTATGACCGCAACCGCCACGACCACCCGCACTCCATCTGGGACAGCTACAAGATCTTCGTGCACTGTGA
This sequence comes from Deinococcus roseus, assembly GCF_014646895.1. Taxonomy (NCBI): domain Bacteria; kingdom Thermotogati; phylum Deinococcota; class Deinococci; order Deinococcales; family Deinococcaceae; genus Deinococcus; species Deinococcus roseus. Next base: position 192,820 of record NZ_BMOD01000001.1, on the reverse strand, counting down.
ACTGCTGGGAGGCACGGCCCAGACCAGCATCGAAACCAGCGCAGTGGGCTTTTTCAGCGAAGATGCCCTGCCCCCCCTGTCCACAGAGCGCATCACAGAAAAACAGATCCGCAGGATGTTTGAGCACCTGCGGAATCCAGATTTGCCAGCGGATTTTGATTAGGGTTTAGAGCCTGATGCTGTATTGCTGCAGTTTTTCAGGGTCAGGTCTGAGTCCAGCCAGATCTTGCAGGTTCAGGTGCCCGTCCTGCAAAACTGGATTTGGCCCGGAGATGTCGCCACCCAGCTTCAGGAAGAAGGTCAGTTCGCTGGGGCAATCCACGCCTTCCAGACTGGCGATCAGGGCACTGTGTCGCATGCTGGTCAGGTTTCCGGCCTGAGAACCAATCATCACCCGTTTGCCTGCAGCTTTTGCCAGTTCCAGCATCTTCAGGCTTCCAGTGATGCCCGTTCTGGGGGGTTTGATGTTCAGGATGTCGAAGGTGTCCAGGTCCAGTTCCCGCTCCAGCTGGCCCAGCGTGAAGCAGGAATCGTCTGCAATGATGGGCAGCACGCCCAGCTTTTTCAGCTCCATGCGGGCACGGGTCTGGTGCACAGGCAGGGGTTCCTCCACCCACAACAGACCGGCTTCTCCCATGGCTTGCAGGATCTGGGGGGCAGCATCCGGGGTGAGGGTCTCATTGCTGTCTGCGTAAAGGTCCATGTCCGGGAGTTCGGCTTTCAGGGCGTGAATCACCTGCAAATCCTTCTGGTAATCCCGGCCCACCTTGACCTTCAGCACCCGCACCCCTGCGGCGTGTACCTCCCGGGCTTCCTGCAGCATGCCTTCCAGGTCGGTGATGCCCAGAATGAAACTGACCTTCAGGGCTTTGTGGGGTCCCTGCAATTCAGCAAAGAGGTCCTGGCCTCTGCTTCTGAAACGGGCTTCCCACAGGGCACTGTCGATGGCCCCTTTGATGGTGTGGTTGTTGGCCACACTTTGGACGGTTTTCCAGAGGCCATCCACATCTTCAATGTCCATCCCGATCAGGCGGGGTTTGAGCAGGTCAAAAATGCCCACAAAACTGTGCAGGGTTTCGCCGTAAATGGTGGGACGGGCCAGCGCTTCGCCCTCTCCAGTGCTGCCATCTTCCAGGGTGATCCTCACCAGAGCGGCATCTGCAGTGCTCATGGCAGACACGGCACCCCACTTCAGGGCGCTTTTCATGGGCAGGCGGTACAGCACCAGTTCCAGGTTCTGGATCTTCACAGCCAGTCCTTCACTTGTTTTGCCACTTCTGCAGGTCCATATTGGGTGGTGTCCACGTAAAGCACCCTTTTGCTGTCTCCCAGGCTGTTCAGGTGGGCATTGGCTTCTCTGGGATCGTAATTCTGGCGCTCATCCACCACGATTTTCACCTTGGCGAGGATGTCCTCGGGTCTGGCGTCCAGCTGGGACAGGGTCACGATGTCCTCCTCAGAGAACACCTGCTCAATCCCTTTCAGGGCCTTCAGGGAATCCAGGGTGTTGCCTGAGTTCTCCACTTTCACCTGATCGAAGGTGTCACCACGGCCCAGCAATCGGGAAGCCCGCACCAGATCAGGGGCATCCAGCACAATGAAACGGCTGCTGGAGTGCTCGGCGGCGTATTGCACCTCATCCAGGCCACGCAGGCCATCAAAGATCAGGGTGTGACCGGGCGCTTCTTGCAGGTACAGTTCGGTCAGCAGCTGGCCCATGCCACCAGGATGGGTTTCCCGGAACTTTGCGGTGCGCTTGAAACGCTCGCTGCGGTCGGTGATCACTTCACCATCAAAAATGAAATCGTCGGTGACTTCCCGGCGGTTGGGCAGCAGGGTGAACGGCACACCCAGGGCCTGCAATTCGTCCAGGGTGGTGCTTTTGCCAACACCAGTGACCCCCACCACAATCAGGATGGGCTGGTCTTTCAAAGGATAAGGAGTGGTTTCACGGCTCAACATGTGGCCTGATTGTATTGCAAGTGCGTGCTGGAAGGGCAGGCTTGCTTAGCCGGGCAAAACCCTGTGTTCCAGCGTCAGGGCATCCTGAACCATTTCCCGTACAATGTTAGCGTTATGAGTGAACGCAAGTTTTTTGGAACAGATGGGGTCAGAGGGGTTGCAGGAAAGTCCCCGCTCACTGCAGGCTGGGTGCTGGAATTGGGGCAGGCCGCTGCAGAAGTTTTGAAGCGCAATTTTGAACGTCCCAGTGTGGTGATCGGCAAGGACACCCGTTACTCAGGTGACATGCTGGAAGCTGCCCTGGCTGCAGGCCTGACCTCCCGTGGGGTCAATGTGGTTCACGTGTCTGTGATGCCCACCCCTGGGGTGAGTTATCTGGTGCGCCACCTGAAAGCCAGTGCGGGTGTGGTGATCAGCGCCAGCCACAATCCCTACGATGACAACGGCATCAAATTCTTTGGTGCCAACGGCGAGAAACTGTCGGATTCTCTGGAGCTGGAAATTGAGGCCCTGATTGGGGAACATCCCGACCTATCGGACATCACGGGTTCTGCACTGGGTGCAGTCACCAATTACCGGGAAGCAGAACGCCTGTACACCGATTATCTGGTCAGCCAGGCTCCCCGCATGGACGGTTTGAGGATTGCGCTGGATTGTGCCAACGGTGCAGCCTACCGCATTGCCCCCAGGGTGTTTCAGCGGGCAGGTGCAGATGTGTTTGCCGTTTACACCACACCAGATGGCCTGAACATCAACCGCAACTGCGGGTCCACCCACATGGAGCACCTGCGCCTGATTGTCAAAGAAGGGGATTTTGACCTGGGGATTGCCTTTGATGGAGACGCAGACCGTGCCCTGCTGGTGGATTCCAGAGGCAACGTCATTCAGGGAGACCACATCCTGTACCTGACTGCAAAAGCCCGCAATGAAAAACGGGTGGTCACCACCATCATGGCCAACATGGGCTTAGAGGTGAAACTCAAACAGGAAGGCATCCACCTGGAGCGCACCGCTGTCGGAGACCGCTACGTGCACGAGCGCATGGTGGAAAAAGCCCTCACACTGGGAGGTGAACAGTCCGGTCATGTGCTGTTCACAGACATCAGCCCCACCGGAGACGGCATCCTGACCGCCTTGCAAGTCCTGAAAGCCAGCAAACAGCAGAAAAAATCTCTGGATGACCTGCATGATGAACTGGTGATGTTCCCCCAGACCCTCTTGAATGTGAAGTGCGCAGACAAACACGGCATCAGCAAGCGTCCGGAAGTGCAGGCCGCTGTGAAAGAAGCAGAGGGCAAACTTGCTGGCAGAGGGCGCATCAACCTGCGTCCCAGTGGCACCGAACCTATCGTGCGCGTGATGGTGGAAGGCCCAGACCAGACCGAGATCGAGCAGATCGCTGGTGAAGTGGCAGATGTGATTCGCAGCCTGCAATAACCTGCAGTAAAGCAGCTGAAATGCAAAAGTCAAAGACCGTCCCAATTGGGACGGTCTTTTTTGGGATGTTTTTTGGCTGTTTGAGTCTCACCTCAGGCGGTCTATCCGGTAAATCAGGTGGGCACTGAAACTGGCCACCAGCAGGTTGCCATAAGGGTCGATGGTCATGCCATAAGGATAGGACAGGGGTGAAGTGCTGGCTGTCCCATAAGCCACGGGATCAGCGACAGAACCATTGCCTGCCAGGACTGTGCGGGTCCAGGAGCGGGTGAGGTCACTGCTGGTTGGGGTGTAGACGTACACCCGGTTGTCGCCCAGCACTGCCGCGACCACACGCCCTGAGGGGTGCCATTGCAGCGTGGAAATCCCCAGCGTCTGGGAATTGATGTTGACGGGGGTGTTGCTCTGGGGATCCAGCCGCCAGAGTCCATAAAAGGTGCTGTAAAACAGGTTGCCTTGCGGGTCAACAGCAATGCCTCCGGTTTGCTCGGTGGAAGCGTAGCGGGTGGTCACCTGATAATCCCCGGTGGTGGTTTTGCTGAGCTTGCGGATCTTGTAGGAGCCGTATTCGTTGAAGTACAGGCTGGTCCCATAAGCCACCATGTGGTAAGGAGCATAGAGGGTGGCGGTGTTGCCAGGACCATCTGCAGAGCCCACGGCTCCGGTGCCAGCAATGGACGTGGGGGCATAAGAGACAGGATCAAGTTTGTAGATCCGGTTCAGGTTCATCTGGGTCATGAACAGACCGTCTTCGTTGCAGGCCAGTTGGGAGAAGTTGGAGAAGGCTGCTCCTGTACGCACAAGAACCGCCTGATGGTGATCAAGTTTCCACAGGCCATTGAGGTCCGTGAGGTAGACGGTTCCATCCGGGCAGGTGGTCAGGGACCCTGGAGCATTGAAGCGTGCTTTTTCCTCGCTGCCCTGCTGGAAGATGTTGTCCCTGTATTTGCCATACGCTGGAGTCAGCCAGGCATTGGGTGCAACCGGGAGGGTGTTGAATTGCTGGGAGGCCCGCAGCACCAGGCCCACCACGGCTTTGGTGGCTGGAGCAGGCACCTGAATGCTGGTGGTGAACTTGAAATTGGTGGTGGGTTCGATGGGCAGGGGGTTGGTGCCTTCCAGGTTTTTGCTGTTGGTGATGGCAATGTAAGGGAAGTAGGTCTGGGCCTGGTGTCCAGAGGCATTGACCACACCGCCTCCAGGCACGCTGGCACCTGCACCGTCCTGGGCCTGGAAGTTCACAAAGGTGGCAGTGATTTCGCCATCCACACCCATGTCCTGCCCGGTGGCGTTGGTCACGGTGAATTGCAGGGTGTAAACCCCGTCCAGCTGCTCTTTTGTGGCGACCGAGAAATTGAAACCTGTCCCGGAACGGTACACCGTCTGTTTCTGCACTCCAGCAGCCTGTCCCAGGGGGGTGACTTTTCCGGTCTGGGTGTCCAGTTCAAAGTAAACCACTGGACTGTCGGTTTGCTGCACAGGAGGGGTGGGGTTTGAAGGTGCTGGAACGCTGCCACAGGCTGTGAACAGCAGTGTGCTTGCCATCAGGAGGGCATGGAAGGTTTTCATGCTGCACCTCCCAGTGTTTGCAGGTCATGGTTTGCCGCGTGTGCAGAATGGGCAGGGTGCAAAGGAAGCAAAAGGGTGGATGGGGCTGTTGGGCAAATGGATGGTTCAATCATGGTTCACCTCTTGGGTTGTGTGGAACCATGCTGTCAGCAATACCTTTAAATAAACTTAAAAACACAACACCTATTGCCCCAACCATCCCCCGTAGAAGATCTTTATTTCACAAGCAAAACACAGGGTTTCAAGGGTTCCCTGAATTGCCCGGCCTGAATTGCCTGCTCCTCTCATTTGCAGATCGGTTAGAATCCCAGACATGGAATACAGCACCCATATCCGTGTCCGTTACGCCGAAACCGACCAGATGGGGGTGGCCCACCACAGCAATTACGCCGTGTGGATGGAACTGGCCCGGGTGGAATTCATGCGGGAATTGCAGATGGACTACCGCGAGGTGGAAAAGCAGGGCATCTACCTGATGCTCACCCGTCTGGATGTGCGGTTTCGCAGGGCAGCCCGTTTTGATGATGTGGTGCACATCAAGGTGGTGGTGTCAGAAGTGAAATCCCGCACCATGGCTTTTGATTACCTGCTGACCTCTGAAGCAGGTGAGACCGTTGCAACAGGCACCACCGAGCACATTGCCACCGATAAAAATTACCGCCCTGTAAGAATTCCCGACAACCTGCTCGCCAGCATGCAATAAACTGACCCACATGAACTGGGGAATCCTTGGAGCAGCACGCATCGCACAATCCGCACTGGTGCCCGCCATCCGGGAAGCGGGAAGCACCGTTCACATGGTGGCCGCCAGAGATCCGCAGAAAGCCCACACCTTTGCAGAAGAAAACCAGATCCCACATTCGTCTTCTTATCAGGAACTGCTGAAAAATTCAGACATCGAAGCCGTGTATGTGCCATTGCCCAACTCTGAACACCTGGAATGGACCATCAAGGCACTGGAGGCAGGCAAGCATGTGTTGTGCGAAAAGCCCCTGACCCTCAATGCCAGCGAAGCCAGGGCAATGATTGAAGCCCAGCAGAAATCAGGAAAATTGGTTTTGGAAGCTTTCTCCTACCGCTTTCACCCACAAATTGAACGCATGCTGGAACGGCTCAGGGAAGGTGCCATCGGCGAGGTGCGTTTTTTAAAAGTCACCTACGGTTTCAATCTGGACCGCCCGGACGACATCCGCTGGGACCCCAGGCTGGGCGGCGGGGCTTTTTACGATGTGGGCTGCTATGGCATCGACATCATGCGTCTGATCACCCGTGAGGTGCCAGAACAGGTGCATGCCGTGGCCCGCATGACCACAGGTGGAGTGGACCTCGATCTGGGGGCCATGCTGCATTATTCTTCTTGCATCGGGCTCTTGAACTGTTCTTTTGGATTGCCTTTCCAGCAGGTATTTGAAGTGCAGGGCACCAGAGGCAACCTGATCCTGGAAGCCCCTTTTGCCACCGACAATTATGAAGCGCACCTGACCGTGAATGGCAAGGCGGAAACCTTCCCGAAAATCAACCCTTATGCAGAAATGGTCAAGCATTTTGAAAAAGCCATTGCAGGCACAGAACCCCTGCGTTTCACGCTCCAGCAGGATTCCCTGCCACAGATGGAGACCCTGGAGCAGGTGCTGAACGCTGTGGATTATCCCAGAACCTGATAGACGCAGCAGAAAAAAAACCAGCCTGAAATGGGATCAGGCTGGTGAATGAACTTAAAGCGTTTTGCTCAGTAGGCAAAGGCGAGCCACTGCCGGACACTGTCAAGCAACTCGGCACGCTGAAAGGGCTTCTTGATGACCTGTCTTGCCCCTGCTTCCAGGGCCTTTTGCTGCATGTTTTCGCTGTTCTCGGAGGTGACAATCAAGATGGGAGGCATGTTCTGGGAGAGACTTTTCAGATGTTCAAGAATCTCAATGCCGTTCAATCGGGGCATGATCAGATCCAGCAGCACCAGGTCGGGTTTGTCGTTCAAAATGCGGTCCAGCCCATCTTCGGGACTGCTGGTGGTGACAATGTTCTGATATTCCCCTGAACGCAACGCTTTCTCGATCAGAATCAGGTTCACATTCTGATCATCAATCACTAGGATTTTCGGGTTGCTAGCCATAGGACCTCTTTCTCTGGTAGGAGTGTAAACGGAGAGGTGTCACAAGTGTCTTACATGTCGTTCATAAAGTGTAATCGAATGCAACTTGCCGTGTAAATGTCGCGTACATTGATTTGAAATGCTTCCAATCATCAAACAACTGCTCGAAAACTTTAAGTTCGACATCGAACCAAACAAGACCGCAGCCGAGAACGCCGAGGATGTCATCAAGGGCGCGGCCACCCTCTCGGCGGTGATCGCAGCAGAGCCCATCCCGGTGGCAGACATCCTGCTGATCACCCCGGTGCAGATCAAGATGGTCGTGCACGTCGGCAAAATCTACGGTTTTGAACTGAACCGCAAACGGGCCAAAGAAATCATGGTGGAACTCGGAGCCTCTTTCGCTTACGGAATGCTCGCCAGACAGGCCATGCGGCAAGTGGCCAAAGTGGTGGCCCCGGTTCTGGGTGGGGTGATCACCGCCCCCCTGGTTTATGGCTGGACTTTTGCACTGGGCAAACTGGCCGAAGAGTACTTCAAACGCAAAAAACTGGGTCTGGAACTCACCGACAAAGAGCGCAAAGAAATTGCGGCCCGCACTTTTGATGCAGAGTACAGCAAAGCCGAAAAGAAAACCCCGGCAAATCCAGGGACCCCGAATCAAGATCAACAATAAAATTTACTTTTGTTTTTCCCTTTGAATCATCCACATTGGGTTTTGCTGGATGATTCAAAAGTGCGGTTTCTCATTTCTTTTCAGGTGCTGGATGGATTGCTGGAGGGAAAACTGGAGGGCTCATTTGCAGGCATCACACCTTCCAGCAAAAAATCCAGCACACACTTGCGCCAGACTTCGGGTTGTTCCCGCATCACCCAGTGACCGCTTTGCGGAATGATCATGTGTCTGGCCCCAGGGATTTTCTTCACAGCGTAATGGGTTCGGCTGGCCGGAGTCACCCGGTCCTGCTCTGCATGGATCAAAAGCGTCGACACCTTGAGGCCTGGAAGCTCTGCAAAGAGGTTGGTGGTGTACTCGGTCCAGCCCAGTTCAGATTGCATCCAGCGCAAGAAAGTCTCCGGGTTGTGCATTTCCCCCTGCAATTCGGTCAGCAGTTCAGACGTGACCAATCTGGGATTGTGGATCACCAGCAATTTCAGGACCAGTCCCAGAAAAAACGGGTGTTTCCTGCTGAGGTCCCACAGCCACAGGGCAAATTTTTCAGAGCGGATGCCCAGCCTGGGGAGCAGGGGCACATGAATCCTGCCAAAAAGCCCGAAACTGTCCACCAGCACCAGTTTTTCAAAAAGCTCGGGATGTTTTAAAGCCACCTGCAGGGCAATGGCTCCTCCCATCGAAAAAGCCACCACAGAGGCTTTTTGCAAACCTACAGCCTCAAAAAACTCTGGCAGGAAAGCCACGTAATCCCGGGTCTGGTACCGCCTGTCCGGATCCACACTCTGTCCATAACCCGGAAAATCCGGGGCAAACACATGGAAATGCTGGGCAAAGTGCATCAGGTGCTTGCCATAACTCAGCCATGCAGAATCAATGGCTGTTCCATGCAACAGCACCAGTGGCGGTCCCTGCCCGGCTTCCAGATGATGGATTTTGCGCTGCCCCAGCTCAATTGTTCGGGAGTACTCCTGTTGCATCTCAATTCCTTGTTTTGTAAAAAGAAAAATCCTGCACTTTGTCTTTTGTCTTTTGTCTTTTGTCTTTTGTCTTTTGTCTTCAGCCTTTTGCCCTCGGCTCTGGGCTCTCGGCATTTTTGCCTTCTGCCCTCGGCTCTGGGCTCTCGGCATTTTTGCCTTCTGCCTTCAGCCTTCGGCCTCTTCCTGTCCCACCCCTGAACTTTACACCCCTGCGCAATCTGGCAGAGTGGCATTTGCTGAAAAATCGGTTATCATGGGTCCATGCTTTTTTCCCGTCACCTGAACACCTGTTGCCGCTGACCCCAGCGGAAGGTGACGTTTATTCTTGACCTGATCCGCGTGAGAGCTGTTCTCGCGCGGTTTTTGCTTGTCCATCTGCAACATCACTTTCCTGCTCAGCTGGACAGATTGGACTGGAACAGCATTGCAGCACAACAACGTGGAGGATTTATGCCAGAGATTTCCCTGTACAACACCCTGACCCGGCAAAAAGAAGCTTTTGTGCCGACCACCCCCGGACATGTGGGCATGTACGTGTGCGGACCCACCGTGTACAGCGATGCCCACCTCGGGCACGCCAAGGCCCAGGTGTCTTTCGATGTGGTGAGACGGTACCTCAAACATGCTGGATTCAAAGTGCGTTTTGTTTCCAACGTCACCGATGTGGGTCACCTGACCGATGACAGCGACGATGGAGACGACAAGATCCTCAAGCGGGCCGCCCTGGAAAAACTGGAACCCATGGAGATCGCAGACAAGTACTACTGGTCTTACTTTGAGGACATGACGGCCCTCAATGTGCTGAAACCAGACATCACCCCACGGGCCACGGGGCATGTTCCAGAGCAGATCAAGCTGACCCAGGAACTCATCGACAGAGGCCATGCTTACGAGGTGGATGGCAGCGTGTACTTCTCGGTGACCAGTTACGAGGCTTACGGCAAACTCTCCGGCCGCAAGGTGGAAGATTTGCAGTCTGGCACCCGCGAGGACATCCGTGAAGACAAACGCGATCCCAGAGACTTTGCACTCTGGAAGCGGGCAGAGAAGGGGCACATCATGCGCTGGGATTCCCCCTGGGGAGAGGGGTTTCCAGGCTGGCACATTGAGTGCTCTGCCATGAGCCTGAAGTACCTGGGAGAGAACTTCGACATTCACGGGGGCGGCATGGATTTGCAGTTCCCCCACCACGAGGCCGAAATTGCCCAGGCTGAGGCTGCAGGCCATCCTTTTGCCCGTTACTGGATCCACAACAACATGGTGACGGTGCAGGGCGGCGAGAAAATGAGCAAGAGCAAGGGGAATTTCACCACCCTGAAAGACCTCTTTGAAAAATACGACCCGATGGTGGTGCGTTTCCTGCTGGTCTCCAGCCATTACCGCAGCATCACCGAGTTTTCCGAGGAGCCCCTCCGGGCGGCCCAGAGTGGTTACGCCCGCTTGCGGGACACCATGCTGGAAGTGAAACGCCGTCTGGAAACCGCTTCTGAAGGCCGTTACACCACCCTGGAAAGCCAGTTGAAACAGCATGTGGACACCTTCCATGAAGCCCTCAGCGATGATTTCAACACGCCTGAAGGGGTGGCTGCCCTGTTCAACCTGACCCGTGATGTCAATTCTGCCCTGACCGGATCGGTGGGCAAAGAGACTTTGCAGGCTGTGCTGGATGCCTACCTCGCTCTGGGAGGGGATGTGCTGGGCCTCTTTGCAGACAAGGGCAGTGATGCAGGAAACCCCGAGGTGATCCAGACCCTGATGGAACTGGTCATTGATGCCCGCCAGAATTACCGGGCCACCCGTGAATTCCAGAAAAGCGATGAGCTCAGGGCCAGACTGTCGGCCATTGGGGTGGTGCTGGAGGACACAGCACAGGGCACCCGCTGGAAAATTCAATAGTTGATGGCAACGAAAAGAGGCGCATTTGCGCCTCTTTTTTGGTTCGTGTTGCTTTGCCACACTGATTTAACGCACCACTTTGACATTGAAGTGCGAACGCCTGAGGCTGCCGTACAGCCTGGCCCACAGGGCCAGGTACATTTCGGTGCCGCGTGCCGTGCTGAGGTCTCCGAGGTCCAGAATGTCCTGCCATCCGAAGCTTTCCAGCAAATCGCGCACCTGGTCCTTGGCGTCCTGATCGTTGCCACTCATGAAGATGGTGTGGGTGCCGTTCAGCAGTTGAGGGTTCAGCATCAAATCTGCCGTGAGGGTGTTGAGGCTTTTGACGATGCGGGCTTCGGGGAAGGCATGCTGGATCTGTTCTGCCAGAGAGTCATCGTCTTTGACAAAGAGGGTGGGGGGGAAGCCTTTGGAGAAATCCAGCGGGTTGGAAATGTCGATGATCACTTTGCCCTGCAGGTTTTCACGTCCCGCGGATTCCAGGGCCTGAATTGCGGCATGCCCTGAAGTGGCATGAACGAGAATTTCAGCATGGCTGGCAGCATCTGCTGGGCTGGCAATGCGCAGGTTCCCCGATTGGCTGCTGACCCATCCGCTGAGCTTGCCCGGATCACGGGTGCCGATGACCACATCATGGCCTTTGGCAAGCAGTGCGGTTGCGATGGCTTTTCCCACCATGCCAGATCCCAGAATTCCAATGTTCATGGTTGTCTCCTTGAAGGGGTGAAGTTGAAGGGGTAAAGAGATAGACCTGTCTGTCTACTTGTTGATATGATAGAGACAGGTCTGTATACTTGTCAAGAGCAAGAGGTGCCCATGCGCAACGCCCGAGAACACATCCTGCAAACCGCCAGCCAGCTGTTTTACCAGCATGGCATCCGCGCAGTGGGCGTGGACACCATCATCCAGGAATCTGGGGTGGCGAAAATGACGCTGTACCGTCATTTTCCCTCCAAGGATGACCTGATGGTGGCTTTTCTGGACCGCACGCACACCTTCATGATGGCATGGATGGAAGAACAAGCGGCACCCCACAGCCAGCCCCGCAGCAAGCTGGAAGGCATCTTTGTGGGGGTGCAGAACCTAACGGGAAGCATTCAGTGTCTGGGATGTGCTTTTCTGAATGCTTCGGCGGAATTTCAGGACCTGAACCACCCGGCCCACCAGCAAGCCATCCGGCACAAAGAAGTGCTGCTGGACTATTTTGTTCAGCTGGCCACAGCGGCAGAATTGCAACACCCTGAAGTTCTGGCAGGCAACCTGCTTTTGCTGTTGGATGGGGCATGGGCAGCTGCACGCATGTTCGGTCCCCAGAACCACGCTTCAGGGGTGGCACAGGCAGCCAGAAGCCTGATTGCTGCCCATGCCATGCCCGTTGTCTCGGTCATTACTTCCGACTGATCACCCGAAAACGGTATTTTCCAGGCAACCAGTCCTGACCCAGCCCTGGGATTTTGACCACAGTGCTGCCTTTCCCCAGATCGATGGAGCCCACCGCGGCCATGGCCCCCCAGAGTTTGCCGGGTCCGCTGCGCATGATTTTTCCACCTGCCCAGAAGATGCCTTGCAAGTCACTTTGCATGTCAATGCTCAGGTTCTGCTGGGCAATGAGGGTCAGGCTGGAAGCTGGAACGTTGTTTTGCTGGCCATGCACAACGGTCAGGTGTTCTGCACTGGCCAGCAGCACCCTTCCAGTCCCCTTTAAATCCTGAAAAACCATGTCCTGCTGGGCCAGCACAGAGCTGTCTTTCACTTCAAGGCCCTCTGCTTGCAGGGTCTGTTTGACTTCCAGCAGGCTGTTTTCCAGAAGACTGCCTGCTGAGAGGGTCAGCTTTCCCTGCACCAGAATGCGCGTGTTTTTCAAGACCAAAGGTGCAGCAACAGCAAGATTTCCCTGCACGCACACCAGGGTCTTTGCCGGAAACAGGGCATCTGCCTGAACCTGAGAGGTCAACAGGGTATCCCCCAGCAGGCCCTGACAGCTTTCCTCTTGCAAAAGGGATCTGGACTGGACCTGTGGAACAGGCACCTCTACCGTTTTCAAGTCTGGACTGGCCAAAGACATTTGACCTGCATTGGCATGCAAGATGGCCCCATTCTGCAGCGCCACTGTCCCTTGTGAGACCACCTGATCCATGGAAACCACCCCTGCAAAGACATCAGGATCGGATTGATGGGTTCCCTGGACCACCATCAGGGAGGTGTGCCTGGCATGGTTTTCTGCCTGTCCTTCACCCTTCATTTGAACCAGAACCGCAGTGGCATCATGCTGCAGCACCGACAACACTGCAGTGCCCTGCATTTCTCCTGCCAGTGGAGCAGTGACCACATGCTGGTGCAGGTTTTGAAGCTGCTCAGGACCTGAATGGGCTTTCAGAACAGCCAAACCACTTTCCAGGGCAGCATCGGCTGCAACCCTGGCCCGCAGATTGGCCCGCGCATTGCCTCCCACCTGCAAACTGTTCTGGGCCATGAAGGCCATGCCAGAGCCCAGCAGCAAAACGAACACCGCCAGTGAGAGCATGGCCACCAGAATGAATCCCTCTTGATGGCGACCTGAACGATGGACTTGCAGATGGTCTTGCAGATGGTCTTGAAAAGATTGATCCATGAAACATCCTTTCGCTACAGCTTTTCTTTTGGTACAGCTTGTTAAGAGATTTCAATACACCTGAGGACTGGACAGGTGCAGCACTTTGACCAGTTCCAGACGTTTTGCCTTGCATTGATTGCCCTGGTAGGTTCTGGAGGGAATGCCCAGCACACTGGCTGCAGCAGGAAGCCTCACCTGCTTGCTGGGATAGCTGAGACAGGTCTTCAGCTGTTCTGCAGGCACTTTGAACCTGAGATACATGCCCACACCAGAAAGCTCAGCTGCTGCTGGACGCGTGGCTGACCAGCCTGAGGTTTTCCCCAGAAAGAACACCTCAAAAGCTTCCAGATGGTCCACCACAGGCTGAGGATTGCTGGCACTTTCCAGGCAAGACACTGCACTGCTGGCCTGATCCACCTCACACCACAGGTTCTGGGCGTTCCACAACAAAGCATCACTTGAACTGGAGCGGGAAAAAGTGGTTTTTTTCAGATGGTAACGCAGCAAAGCGGGATTGGCTTTCTGTTCCACCTCCTCCACACGGGTGACTTGCAGCACATCGCCCGAACTGCCTGTCCCTGAGGCCAGTGTGGGAACAGCAAAGAGGATCCAGTGTCCCGCCATCCAATTCAATGCACTGGCACGGCTTTCATCTGTCCAGTCTTTTCCCAGGTATATGGCAGGATCACTGCCCCGATCTCCTGCACTGGACACCTGCAGGCTCAACAGGGCTTCCGCGAGGGTGGCATCTTGCTGCAACAGGTCCTGCCGGACTTGCATTGCTGCAGCATGTTGCATGCCTGAACTGAGGCCCGCTGTCAAAACCAGCACCAGCACCACAATGCCCAGGGTCACCAGCACTTCCAGCAGGGTGAATCCTCTGCATCTGTTTTGGGTTGTCATCTGGCCACCACCGAGACCACCTCCAGCACAATGCGTTCCTGATGCAATGCCCTGTAAGTCACCTGATAGGCTGCCACATCCTGCCCAGGGCAGATGAGCTTTCCTGCGGATTCGGAACAGGGCACCAGGGAACAATGCACAGAGAGGGTCTTGCTGGCTGCACCTGTTGCAACCGCCAGCCCGGTTGAGCACAATCCGGGAACGTCCTCAAAAGGCGCGGCGCGCAATTCTTCCAAATGACTGGACACCACCTGGGAGGCTTGCTGCACCACACGGGCTTTCACAGAAGCAAGGCTGCTGGTGTTCTGCAACTCAAAGCTGCTCAAAACCACCACACACAACAAAAAAAGAGCCAGCAACACTTCCAGCAGGGTCATGCCCTGTGCATGCGAATGAAAAGACTTGCAAGATCTGGATGAAATCACCTGACCAGCGTAAAGAAATTCGAAAATTTTGACTTCAGGGCAACCCGCTAAAACAAAGTCAGCAAAGCCAGCAGGGTGGCAGCAGGGGCATTGCCTGACTGGGGTTCAGGGATCTGCTGGAAGGAAGACCCAGGTGTTGGATCAGGATTGTCTGGGCAAATCCTGAATTTTTTTCATGTCATTTTCCATCCCGTCTTCCATGCCGTTTTCGAGGTCATTTTCGAGGTCATTTTCGAGGTCATCTTCCGGGTTTTCCGCAGACTCTTCTTCGGGAAGGGGCAAGGAAAGCCGGAATTCTGCACCGCCAGTCGGAAGGTTGCGCACCGTCAATTGACCCCCATGCTGCTCTGCCACTTTGCGGGCCACACTCAGGCCCAGACCGTAACTTCCTGAACCAGAATAAAATGCCTCGAACAGATGGGGAAGGTCCTGCTCTGAGATGCCCGGACCATTGTCCCGGGTGTAAAACACCACCTGGTCCTGCTCAAAAGCCAATTCGCACTCGATGCGACCTGCAGGCCCCACCACCCGCCGGGCATTGGTGAACAGGTTGCGCAACGCCTGCGCCAGACGGTCCACATCGGCCACCAGATAGGTGGAATTCCAGGCCCCCAGGTAAGAGACCCCCTCCACCAGCCGTTCCAGTTTTTGCTGCAATTCACGGGCATGCACAAAATGCAGCACCAGGTCCATCTCGGTGCGTCCACGGGCATACTGGATCAGGTCATGGGCAGTGAATTGCAAATCCCGGGCAATTCCGATGATTTTTTGCAGGTCAGGATCAGGGCTCTGGGCCTGCAGGCGTTCTGCATACCCCCTCAGGCTGGTGAGGGGCGCACCCAGTTCATGGGCCACCTGTCCCACAAATTGTTTTTCAAAAGCCTGCTGTGCCCAGGTCCTTTCCAGCAGCCCATTGATGGAGCTGACCAGTTGGTACACCTCGTCCTGCTGACCCTGGTAGGGAAGCAGAACCTGCTGTTCAGGGCGCAGGCTGTTGGCATGGTGGGCTGCCCGCTCCAGAGGAATGAGTCCCAGGCGTCCCAGAAACAAACCCACCAGGAAAGTCAACACGGCTGAAATCAGGGCTCCCACGCTGACGGTGATCAGCAAGGTGTTGCGCTCAACCAGCAGGGGGTCTTCGGGAAGGGCCACCCAGATGCGACCCAGCACCCGACCTGCCCGTGTCCAGTTTCGCTGCACCAGACGAAAGGACTTGCCCTGAACCGTGACCCGTGCAGCTGACACAGGCTCGCTGAGCAGGGTCAGGGTTCCTGAAGAGGACACCACATGACCAGAAGCATCCTGCACCTGAATGCCTGCCTCGGTGTGCACCACCGGCTGCCCGAAAGCTTTGGAAGGATCATTGAAAGCTTCGCCAATCACATCTGCTTGCTCGTTCAGACGGGTTTCAAACTGGCTCTCCAGTGCCCTGAGGGCCAGGGTCATGCTGATGCCCCCCACCACCAGCACAGCCAGCATGGACAGCAGGGCATATGAAAGGGCCAGACGGGTCCGTAAAGGAACGCCCTTCATGCCCACAGCCACAGCCATGGTCAGGACTCCACAAAGAGGGCGTAGCCTGCTTTCCTGAGGGCACGGATGTTGAGCTGGCTCTCAATTTGTTTGAGTTTCTTGCGCAGCACAGAGACCCGCACTTCAATGCTGTTGGATGCTGGAATGTACCAGCCATACACATACTGCTCCAGCACTTCCCGGTTGACCACCCGCGAGGCATTTTGCATCAGGTATTCCATCACCCGGATTTCATGGTCGGTCAGCAGCACATTGCCTGCATCGGTCCACAGCATGCACTTGTTGATGTCCAGGGTGGTGCCCGAGAGGTAAAGGGTTTGCTCCTGGGGATGCACCCTCCTGAGCAGGGCCTTGATGCGGGCATCAAACTCATCCATGGCGAAGGGTTTGATCAGGTAGTCATCTGCGCCAGAGTTGAGGCCCTGTACGCGGTCGGGAACAGAACCCCTGGCGGTGAGAATCAAGACCGGCAGGTTGCCCAGGGCCTGAATGGAAGGAATCAGATCCAGACCATCACCATCAGGCAAATTGAGGTCCAGCAGCACCAGATCGGGGGTCCATTCTTCCAGCTGCTGGTGGGCTTCAGTGAGGGTGCGGCAAGCTCTGGTTTGATGTCCAGCCTGGTTGAGGTGGTCGGTCAGCAGGTCTGAAAGCCCAGGATCATCTTCTAGAAGGAGGATTTGCCACTTTCGCATGTTTATTTATTTTTACCTTTTCCATTGCCGTTGTCACTACCGTTCCCGTTTCCATTCCCGTTTCCATTTCCATTCCCATTTCCATTTCCATTCCCATTTCCATTCCCATTTCCGTTCCCATTTCCGTTTCCGTTTCCGTTCCCATTTCCATTCCCGCCAGCATTTCCATTCCCATTTCCGTTTCCATTCCCGCCAGCATTTCCGTTTCCGTTCCCGTTGTTGCCAGCAGAGGCGGCCGATTCAGCAGACTCAGCATCATTCTGAATTTTGGGAGCTTTGACCACCGTGAGTTTCAGGGAAATGCCCAGAGCACTGAGGTACTGTTGCAGGGTGTTGGTGCCATTGGCAGTGGTGAGGGTCAATTGACCTGCCACCAGAACACCCGGAGTGCTGGTGACTTTTTCTCGCAGAAACATGCCCACAACTGGACCGCTGTAACCTTCGAGCAATTCGATGCGAATTTGATTGCCATTTTGTTTGCCATAGCCCACCACCCGCTGCAAGCTGCTGTCAAAAACAATCACTTCCAGGGGGGTGGTGGCCAGCAAGGTGGTCAAAAACAGGGGGATGAGCATCTGAACCTTTCTCTTTTCAGTGTACTCTGTTTGAGACCTTCAGCCCAGCTTCAGTTTTAACCCATGCTTCATTCCTGTTCTCATGAACAGTTGAAGGGGCTTCCTTTGATCATTTGCTGGCAAAACGTGCATTCAGCCACTGGTGGATCAGGGCAAACACCTCATCGGCAATGGTGTCATTCAGCAGTTCATGGAATCCCCCATCGAATTCCTGGAAGGTTTTGTCCTGGCTGCGGATTTCTGCATAAAAACGCCTGGAACCGTCAATGTCTGCCAGCCCATCCTGGGTGCCATGAAAAATCAGGGTGGGCAGGTTCCACTGCGCGGTGCCATACCAGACATTGGCGCTGGCCCGCAACATTTCTGCTCCGGTGCGGGCTTTGACCTTGCCGTGGTACACCAGTGGATCGCTGTCATAAGCAGCCACCATCTCGGTGCGCCTGGAGATTTTGGCAGAGTCCAGCGGAACCACCTGCAAATTGGGGGTGATCTGGCTCAGCACCGTGGAGAGGGTTTTGACAAAAGGTGGGGTGTCTGTGCCAATCAACAGGGCAGGGGAGGAGAGGATCACGCCGTCCACCCCTCTGGGATTGGCTTCTGCACTGCGCACAGCCAGCAACCCTCCCATGCTGTGACCAAACAAAATCACGGGCAGGTCAGGGTATTTCTCGCGCAGAAACACCCGAAACTCCAGGCTGTCCTGCACGTGGCGGTCAAAATCTTCCACCAGGGCTGTGGGCGGTGTGGTGGTGTGGCCGTGGCCCCGCTGGTCAAATCCAAAAGCATGAAATCCCAGTTCATTGACCAGATCGATGAGGTGCTGGTAGCGGTGCAGGTGTTCGGCATAGCCGTGGTGCACAATCACCACACCTCTGGCCTGGGGAACCAGCGACGCAAAAGCCTTCACTGGAAGTGAAACACTCAATTGATCCATGCCTCAGTATAGCTTGGATTCGGTCCAAATCTGAGGGCCAGGCGGGCTGGATCAGTATCCCAGCCAGCTTTTTTCCAGCAATTCAGCCATCACTTCGGGGGTCCAGACTTCATGCTGGTACATGGGGAACTGCTTCTTGAACAGGCCCAGACGGTCCCACAGTTCGCGGGATTCGCTGGGCACCACCAGAATCACCCGCACGATGGTCTCGTTGCTGTCATAGACATAAAAATCGAAGGTGACTTCCATTTCGTTGCCGGTGTGGCCCACCACGGGAAAAGAGAAATTGCGGTAACGCCACTGTTTCTTGTTCTTTTGCAGCAGGTGGGCAGCCACCCGCTTCAGCGCGGATTCAGAAAAGGTGTGTTTCTTTCCATCACGGTCTTTGAAAACCTCATCGGCTTTGATCTGGGGCAACTCGGGACGGGCCAGGTTCTTTTTGACCTGACGGCCCCACTTCTTGCCTTGCTGGTTTTTCTGGATGGCCTCCTGCACTTTTTTGGGCAGTTTTTTCTGCTTGATGCTGGGGCCTTTTTTGGGCTGGGTCATGTGCTTCTCCTTGGACAAAGACGCAGAGGATCGTTTTCACGACCCTCTGACGTGTGCATCCTCAAGTTTAACCAAAATGGGTGGGGAAGGGCAAATGATATGCGGCAGAAGGCTGAAGGTCGAAGGCAGAAGGCGTGTGCGGAACGGGGTTTTTCCCTCAGGGCCAGCCGCTTTTGACCATCAACTTTCGGCTGTTACCAGTGTTTTCTGATAGGCCAGGATGGGCTGCAGCCAGCGTTCCACTTCTTCCACGGTCATGCCTTTGCGCTGGGCGTAATCTTTGACCTGGTCTTCTCCAATGCGTCCCACAGCAAAGTACTGGCTGTCCGGGTGGGCAAAATACAGGCCAGACACACTGCTGGGGGGCCACATGGCGCAGGATTCGGTGAGTTCCAGCCCGATTTCCTGGGCGTTCAGGACACTGAAGATGGTGCGCTTCTCGGTGTGGTCGGGGCAGGCAGGGTAACCCGGAGCGGGCCGGATGCCCCGGTAACGCTCGCGGATCAGGTCCTCGTTTTGCAGGGTTTCCTGAGGGGCGTAACCCCAGTGGGTGGTGCGCACGTCTTTGTGCAGCTTTTCTGCAAAAGCTTCGGCCAGACGGTCTGCCAGGGCCTGCACCATGATGGCGGAGTAATCATCGTGCTGGGCTTTGAATTCCTGCACAATGTCTTCTGCACCGTGGATGGTCACGGCGAACATGCCCACATGGTCTTTTTCTTCGGCCACAAAGTCTGCCAGTGCAAAGTTGTTGCCAATCTGCTGGCGTTGCTGCCTGAGGGTATGCAGCACGGTCACGTGTTCTCCATGCAGGCTCAGTTGCAGGTCGTCTCCGGTGCGTGCAGCTTCGTAGAGGCCAATGACGGCCCTGGCCTCCAGGCGGCCCTGGATCTGGTCCAGCAGTTTGCCTGCATCCTCAAAGAGGCTTCTGGCCTGCTCTCCCACCTTGGGATCGTTGAGGATTTTGGGGTAAATCCCTTTCAGTTCCCAGGCAATGAAGAAAGGGGTCCAGTCGATGTACTCGCGCAAATCCTGAATGCTGTAGGTCAGCACCTGGCGGCCCAGGGTGCTGGGAACAGGTCTGTCGTTGTACTCCAGTTTTGGACGGTTGGCCTGGGCTTCTGGCAGGGTCACCATGCGGATGTTCTTCTCGGCATGCTGTTCGCGGATGTCTTTGTAGAGGGCCTTGGTCTGCTGGGAGAAATCCTCTTTGTTGACGGAGAGCAGGCTGCTCAGCACCCCCACGGCACGGCTGGCGTCCAGCACATGCACCACAGGGCTGGCATACTGCGGGTCAATTTTCACGGCGGTGTGTGCGCGTGAGGTGGTGGCTCCGCCAATCAGCAGGGGCAGTTTAAAACCCTGGCGCTGCATCTCAGAGGCCACATGCACCATCTCGTCCAGAGAAGGGGTGATCAGGCCAGACAGTCCAATGGCGTCGGCTTTCTTTTCCTTTGCCACCTGCAGGATTTTCTCTGCAGGAACCATCACACCCAGGTCAATCACTTCAAAGCTGTTGCAGCCCAGCACCACACCCACAATGTTCTTGCCGATGTCGTGCACGTCTCCCTTGACAGTGGCCATCACGATGGTTCCGGCCTTCGAGCCTTCCTGTTTTTCGGCTTCCAGGTAGGGGGTCAGGTAAGCCACGGCTTTTTTCATCACACGGGCACTTTTCACCACCTGGGGCAGAAACATCTTGCCTGCTCCAAACAAATCCCCGACCACGTTCATGCCGTCCATCAGGGGGCCTTCGATGACCAGCAGGGGGCTGCCGAGTTGCTGGTGGGCTTCCTCTGCATCCTGATCGATGTGATCCGTCAGACCGTGAATCAGGGCGTGTTTCAGGCGCTCGTAAACAGGCTGGTTGCGCCAGGAGGCAGCCACCGCTTTGGTTTTCTCGGTGTCCTTGTATTTCTCTGCGAGTTGCAGCAGGGCCTCGCCAGCGTCTGCGTGGCGGTTGAGGATCACGTCCTCCACTTTTTCCAGCAGTTCAGGTTCGATGTCTTCATACACCCCGAGCATCCCGGCATTCACGATGCCCATGTCCAGACCCGCTTTGATGGCGTGGTAAAGGAACACGCTGTGCATGGCTTCGCGCACGTGGTTGTTTCCCCGGAAGCTGAAAGACACGTTGGAGATGCCCCCGGACACCAGCGCTCCGGGCAGGTTCTGCTTGATCCAGCGGGTGGCCTCAATGAAGTCCAGAGCGTAACCGTTGTGTTCTTCCAGACCTGTGGCCACGGTCAGCACATTGGGATCGAAGATGATGTCATGGGGTTTGAAGCCCACCTGATCCACCAGAATGCGGTAGGCCCGTTCGCAGATCTCGATGCGTCGGGCGTAGGAATCCGCCTGGCCCTGCTCATCGAAGGCCATCACCACCACGGCAGCACCGTACTGGCGCAGCTTGCGGGCATGCTGTTTGAAGGCTTCCTCGCCTTCTTTCAGCGAGATGGAGTTCACAATGCACTTGCCCTGGAAACACTTCAGGCCTGCCTCGATCACCTGCCATTTGGAGGAGTCGATCATGATGGGCACCCGGCAAATTTCGGGTTCGCTGGCGACCAGGTTGATGAAACGCTCCATGGCAGCCACACCATCGAGCATCCCCTCATCCATGTTGATGTCGATGATCTGGGCACCGTTGCGGACCTGCTGGGCAGCAATTTTCAGACCTGCATCGTAATCTCCGGCCAGAATGGCCTTGGAGAATCTGGGGCTTCCGGTGATGTTGGTGCGCTCCCCTACGTTCACAAAGTTGGTGTTTTCCGTGATGAACAGGGCCTCCAGACCGCTGTAATTGGGCAGGTTCAGGGGGGCAATGGGAGCACGGGGTTTGAGGTCTTTGACCGCATTCACAATGGCCTCAATGTGGTCCGGGGTGCTGCCGCAACATCCGCCCACGATGTTCAGCAGGCCTTCTTCAGCGAAGCTTTTCAGCACAGCAGCCATCTGCTCGGGGGTCTCGTCGTACTCCCCGAAGGCGTTGGGGAGACCCGCATTGGGGTAGCAGCTCAGGTATTCCGAGGCAATTTTGGAGAGGGCACGCATGTGAGGACGCAGGTCCTCTGCGCCCATCGCGCAGTTGAAGCCCACAGAGAGCATGTCTGCGTGGCTCATGGAGATGTAGAAAGCCTCGGCAGTCTGGCCACTCAGGGTGCGCCCGGAAGCGTCCGTGATGGTTCCAGACACCATCAGAGGCACACGTTTTCCAGTGCTCTGGAACACCTCTTCAATGGCGTACAGGGCAGCCTTGGCATTCAGGGTGTCGAAGGTGGTTTCCACCAGCAGCAAATCCACTTCTGCATCCAGCAGGGCGGTCACCTGTTCGATGTAATCCCGCACCAGTTCATCCCAGGAGTAACCCCGGAATCCGGGATCTTCCACTTTGGGGGAGATGCTGAGGGTCTTGTTGGTGGGTCCGATGGCTCCGGCCACATAACGGGGTTTCTCGGGGGTTTTTGCAGTGAACTCGTCTGCAGCCTGCTTTGCCAGACGGGCACCGTCATAATTGATCTGGTACACAAAGCCTTCGGTGCCATAATCGCTCTGGGCAACTCTGGTTCCCGTGAAGGTGTTGGTTTCCAGGATGTCTGCGCCCGCTTCCAGATAGCGTTTGTGGATTTCCAGAATCACATCCGGGCGGGTGATGTTCAGCAGATCCGAATTGCCTTTCAGGTTGCAACCAATGCCCGCCTGAATGAGTTCTTTGTTCCAGAAGTCTGTTTCAGACAGTTTGAACTGCTGGATCATGGTGCCCATCGCACCATCTAAAACGAGGATGCGGTCTCTGAGCAATTCACGAATGGGGGGTTTGTGCATGTGATCCTCCATCTTTCCACCCGACATGTCATCCTTAACCGCTCCTTGGGTGGCTGGAGAGCACCTTGCCCGAAATGGGGGGCGGGTTGCTGCGTGCTCTGCCTGCGGGTGTGTAGTTGCAGGTTTTCGGGCCAGGTCCCTGACACGCTCTGGATGAAGGTGCGTGGGAAACGCACACTAGAAGAGTATTCTTTCAGCTTCTCTGGTCAGGGTCAAGGGGCGGGCTAGGCATAGTTGATCATGCTTATCAATTATTGTTTGCGGTGGGCCAGATGAGCGTACAGGCCTGCTGGGGGTGCATTCAGGGTCTGCTTTAATGGAGGGGAGCAATGCAATGTAAAACAAATTGAGGTGGAGATGACTCAACAGATGGATGAGCAGGAATGGATTCTTGATCCAGAAATTGTTTTTCGAGCAGCGGCTTTTGATGCCTTACAGGCCAGACATGAAGAGGAGGGCACCCTGCCACAACTGCTCAAGGCCTTGCAGCGTTTGCCAGCATCTGCGGTGTGCGCTGCCCGTCAGGCCTGGGTGCTGATGCGCATGGGAAAAAGGGACATTGCCATCCGTGAAATCGAATTCCAGCAAAACTGCTTGCTGAGCGTCAGTATGGAGGCCCTGTTGAGGTCAGCAGGACAACACCATTTCAGCCCCCAGGAACTGCAAAGGCTCCACCAGATCAATCTGGAACCGGGCAGGGATTCCACAGATTTTGAAGGCATCATGCGCCTGGAATTGCTGAAATCTTCACTGGCAATTGCATTTCTTCAGGGGCAGGGGGTGAAAGAATCCCTCAACAGAGCCTATTATCTCGCTCAGGTGCTGGGAACCAGAAGCATGATTCCCAGAATTTTCTATCAATTGATGAGGCTGCATTGCATCCTGTGTGAATATGAAAATGTTGCAGTGATCTTTCCGCAGGTCGCGCATTCTGCTTTTGCCACAAAACACCTCAAATGGTCAGCGGACGATGTGCTTTTCTATGCTGTTTTGTTTGGCGGATTGCCTGTAGATCAGGTGGGTGGTCCTGAAGTCAGGGTGGCATACAGCTTTTTTTTGGAAGGAAAGCCCGGAACCCTGAGGGGTCAAAGCCAGCTTGCCACAATGATGGAAGTCATTGAATTGGGTCATGAATTGTTTTATTTCTATCACATCAATTATCCGTATCAGATCAGCAAGCAGAACATGAAACATCTGCATGGAATGATCGATAAAATTGATGCTGCATACGATGCTGGGCTGCATTTTGATGTTTCTGTGGATTACTGGGATGACATCATCCCTCTGTTGATTCAGGCATTGGCGGTTTCTCTGAAGGACATGGAAGAAGCACAAAACAGATACCAGCAACTGAAATTCAGAAGCAGGGAAGTTTCTGCGGTTTTGGAGATGGTTCTTGATTTTGGATTGCTCCAGATGAAAACCCATGCCAGGGATTTGCAACCCTTGCCTGCAGGCTTTGCCCAGAAAATGCTGGATCGTGTGCTCTTGTTGAACACCCGACAGAAAGAGACTTTGAACAGGATGTGTGCCCTGTGGTTTCCAGTGGTTCCATTTGTGTTGCAGGGAATTGTGGATCTAAAAATTCCAGACAGCATTGCTGAGGTTCAGCGCAATGGTTTCTTTCTGGCTGGAGAAAAGATCACCAATGGAAAGAAATCTTATCCCACACGCGTGATTCATCGGACGCTTCATCAGATGGATGCAGCACAAAGGCTGGATCTCGATGAAAATGAACTGCGACAACTGAGGGTCCATCGGGAGTACATGCAACGCGTGGGCGCCACCCGTTTCAACATCCGCCTGTGGTCTGATCAACTCAGGCAATTGTTCCTGGACAACCTCCTGCAGGAAGAAAAACCAGCGAACGGAGGTAAAAGTGAGTGATTTTTAGGTTTTCAATCAAGTGTAATGAGCATATTCTGCTGAATTTACTCCTCGGACTTTCTGTCGCTTTTCCATATAATCTTTGCATCTCTTGATGCCAGAGAAATGCACACTCCTTTGGTCCAGGGGATATATCATTGACTTTTTATGAAATCTTTAAAAATACAAAGGGAGCCCGAACAGATAATCGGGCTCCTCTTCTTTGACTGGTGACTGATCGCAACGGAGCCGATGATCTGGCACACACAATTGAAACCGAATTGCAGTCAAATATAAAAAGTCTTAAGATTTATAAAATTGTTTGCTGGATGGTCTGGGGTTGCAACACGTCTTTCAGAACCTGCACCAGATGGTCCAGTTCTGCCTTCTCGATCACCAGAGGAGGGGCAATGCGAATCACATTCACATGGGTTTCTTTGCACAAGATTCCCTGTTCACGCAGTGCTTCGCAGTAAAGGCGGGCAGGTTCTTTCAGGACCAGACCAATCCATAACCCTCTGCCCCGCACAAAATCAATGACCGGGCTGTCGATCTTTTCCAGTTCTGCTTTCAGGTAAGCTCCAAGGTCACGCGAATGCTCAATCAGGTTTTCTTCCTGCAGGACTTTGAGGGCTTCACGGGCCACTGCAGCCCCCAGCGGATTCCCTGCAAAGGTGGAGCCGTGGTCGCCAGGCTTGAACAATCCCAGCACGGTCTGATCTGCCACCACAGCGGAAACGGGATAAAACCCACCAGAGAGGGCTTTCCCCAGGATCACCATGTCTGGACGCACCCCTTCATGGTCGCAGGCAAAACGGGCACCACTGCGGCCCAGACCGGACTGGATTTCATCGGCAATGAACAGGATGTTGTGCGAATCACAGAGGGCACGCACTGCACGCAGGTACCCCTCTGGAGGAATGATCACGCCCCCCTCACCCTGAATGGGTTCCAGCAGAATGGCTGCTGTATCAGGGGTGATGGCAGCCTTCAGGGCCTCAATGCTTCCATATTCCACAGCCAGAAAACCCGGTGTGAAAGGTCCGAAATCTTTTTTGTACTGTTCTTCGGTGGAGAAAGAAACCACGGTGGTGGTGCGACCATGGAAATTGCCATTCGCCACGATGATCTGGGCCTGGTTCTCTGCAATGCCCTTGACCTGATACCCCCATTTGCGGGCGGCTTTGAGGGCGGTTTCCACGGCTTCGGCTCCAGTGTTCATGGGGAGGGTCATTTCATAGCCCGTGAATTCACAGAGTTCCTTCAAAAAGAGGCCCATCTGGTCGTTCCTGAACGCCCTGGACGTGAGGGTGACTTTGCTGGCCTGCTCGATCATGGCCTTCAAAATTCTGGGGTGACAGTGGCCCTGGTTCACGGCACTGTAGGCGCTCAGGCAATCCAGGTACTTCTTGCCTTCCACGTCATGCACCCACACGCCCTCACCCCGTTCGATCACCACATCGAGGGGGTGGTAGTTGTGGGCTCCATGGGCTTCATCCAGAAAAACATAATCTTGTGTGTTCACGTTGGGCCTCCAGACTGTTGTTCTGGTATTCTATAGCTGATTTTTTGTCGTGTCCATCAGCAAAAAGAAAAAAACATTGTGGAAAATCTGCGAATCTAAAGCTTGAAGGGATCAAAACCATGGAAATCAAAAGTCTGGACCAGACCGATCTCAAAATCCTGCATGCCCTGCAGGAAAATGCCCGTGCCAGCTTTGCCGAGATTGCCAAACAGGTGGGCCTCACTGCGCCAGCCGTGACCGAAAGGATCCGCAAGCTGGAACATGCCGGGGTGATCACCGGATACCGCACCGAACTGGATTTGCGGCAACTGGGCTTTGACGTGCAGGCCCTGATCCTCATTGAAGTCACCTACAAAGACGAGCAGGCCTTCATGCGGTATGCCGGCGAAAAACAGGAGGTGCTGGAATGCCACCACCTGCTGGGCCAGAGTGCTTTCTCCCTGAAGGTGTGCGTCAAAAAGATGCTGGATCTGGAAGCCCTCATCCGCGAATTGATGAAATTCGGGCAGACCACCACCCACATTCTGCTGTCAGAAGTGGTGCCCAGGCGCAGTGTTTTTTGAAAGGAGTGTTTTTGAAAGCATGGGTTTGAGGGAAAAGCCATGAAAAAACCCGGACTGCAGTCCGGGTTCTGGGTTCTGTGTTTTTACCGCACAAACAAATCCAGCAGCTTGAAGCACAGCCAGCCCACGGCAATGCAGGTGGGAATGGTGATGATCCAGGCAGACACAATTCGCCCTGCAATGCCCCAGTTCACCTTGCCCATGCCTTTGGTGGTTCCCACCCCCATGATGCTGGTGGAGATCACGTGGGTGGTGGACACCGGAATGCCCAGGTGGCTGGCGGTTTCAATGATGGTGGCAGCACTGATCTCTGCAACAAAGCCGTCCACGGGTTTCAGGTCCACGACCTTGTGTCCCATGGTTTTGATGATGCGCCATCCTCCAATGGAGGTGCCCAGACCCATTGCGGCTGCGCAGGAAAGCACCACCCAGGTGGGCACGTCCCACTCGTTGCCGCTCCAGCCCATATAAGCGGCCAGGGCCATGGTGATGATGCCCATGGTTTTCTGGGCGTCGTTGCTGCCGTGGCTGAAAGCCATGAACGCGGCAGAAACAATCTGCAGTTTGGCAAACACCCTGGAAACCGTCTTGGGTCTCCAGCGGGCAATCACCCACAAGAGGATGATCATCAGCACGATGGGAATCAGGAAGCCCAGGATGGGAGAGGTCCAGAGTCCCGTGAGTGTTTTGTTGACCCCTTTGAACTGAATGAGTTTCCAGCCGCCCTGTGCCACCCCTGCGCCCACAATGGAGAACACCAGGGCATGGCTGGAGCTGCTGGGAATGCCTTTCCACCAGGTGAACAAATTCCAGATGATGGCAGAAATCAGGGCCGCCCCCACCAGTTCCAGGGTGGCGGATTCTGGCGGGATGATGTCTTTCCCCACCGTTTTGGCCACAGCACTTCCCGTGAGGGCACCGACCACATTCAGGACCCCGGCCATCAGTACGGCTTGACCCGGAGAAAGCACCCGGGTGGCCACACTGGTGGCAATGGCATTGGCGGTATCGTGAAAGCCGTTGATGAAATCAAAGGCCAGGGCCAGAATGATCAGGGCAATCAGACCGATCAGGGCAGCATCAGGCATTTTTGAGCAGGATTCCTTCGATGGTGTAGGCCACATCCTGGGCACGGTCGGTGGCATCTTCAAGGTACTGGTACAGCTCGCCCCAGCGGATGGAGCTGATCACACCTTTGATGTCCTGCACCCCGTCGTAGAGTTTGGCCAGCACTTCATCCAGAATCTGGTCGCCGTCGTCTTCCAGGGAGGTGACTTTCTTGACCACATCGCGAAGGGTTTCACTGTGTCTGGCATCGATCAGCATGTGCATGGATTCGGCCAGGGCCAGGGTTTGCCCGGCAATGATTTTTGCCAGACGCTGGGCTTCCGGGGTGGGGGAGGGCATGCGGTACAACCACATGCGGCGGGCGGCTTCCTCAATGGAGTCCACCAGATCGTCCAGACGGCTGGCCAGCATCATGATGTCGTCCCGGTCAAAAGGGGTCACAAAAGTGGTGGTCAGGGCGTTGGTGAGGTCGTGGGTGATGTTGTCTCCGATGTGCTCCAGATCGCGGATTTTGCGGACTTTGTTTTCAACGTCCACATAATTGTCCATGAGGTCAGACAGGGCAATGGCCGTTTCATGGGCATTTTTGGCCGACTTCACGAACATCTGAATGAACTCGGGGTTTTTGGGTAAAAAGCGTGACAAAACCATGACACTACTATATACACTATTTGGCGTACCACATGTCCCAATAGAGACAAAAACCCCCAGGTTTTGATCCTGGGGGCTCCACATCAAACAGGCTTGCTCAGAAAGGTTTGCTCAGAAAGGTTTGCTCAGATCATTCAAACAGAGAAGACACCGACTCGCCGGTGTGGATGCGCTGGATGGCCTCGGCAAAAATGGGAGCCACGGTCAGCACTTTCAGTTTCTTGCCCTGCTCCATTTTCCACTCGGGGACTTCCACGGTGTTGGTGCTGCACACTTCTACCGCGTCCAGACCGGCAATGCGTTCCACAGCAGGGCCAACATACACCCCGTGGGTCACGGCCACATACACATCGGTGGCCCCGGCAGCTTTGGCCACATGCACGGCCTCCACCAGAGAGCCTGCGGTGGAGATTTCATCGTCCACCACAAAGACCTTGCGGTCCTTGACGTCCCCAATCAGGCCACGGGCCTGCACATTGGTGTCTGACAGCCTGCGCTTGTCAATAAAGGCCAGGTTGGCATTCAGGCGACGGGCCAGTGCAGAGGCACGTTTGATGTCTCCAGCGTCGGTGGCCAGCACCACGCCTTCCTGCACGTTGTCGATGTGGGTGATCAGGTGGTTGGCGATCACCACTTCAGAAGACAGGTGGTCCACAGGCACCTTGAAGAAACCGTGCACCTGGGGGCTGTGCAGGGTCATGGTCAGCACCCGGTCTGCACCTGCGGTCTGGATCAGGTCAGCGACCAGACGCGCAGAGATGGAGATGCGGGGCTCGTCCTTCTTGTCGCTTCTGGCGTAAGAGTAGTAAGGAATCACCGCAGTGACCCGGTAAGCAGAAGCACTCTTGGCCGCGTCAATCATCAGCAGGAGCTCCATCAGGTTGTCGCTGGTGGGGGAACTCAGGGCCTGCACAATGAAAACATCGGCTTCACGCAGGGACTCTTTGTAACGCACAATGATGTTGTCGTTGTTGAATTTCTGGGTTTCACTCTGGCCCAGGGGGATCCCCAGGTTGTCACAGACTTCCTGTGCGAGTGCTTTATTGCTTTGACCTGAAAACACTTTCAGGGGACGTTGATTGGCAAACACCTTCAGAACCTCCGGGAGTGGTGGGCTTCAGTTCGCAAAAGACCGTCAGTTGCTGCTTTCGGCAGGAGAGGGCCTGGCGCTCTTCTGCCTGAGCAAAGCGAATTGAAAGGTCAGGACAGACCAACAGGGTTAAGTCTGTTCTGCTCAAGTCAGTAGCATAAAGCATTTGAGGGGAGGGTGCTAGGGGAACCTGTCTGGTTTTGGCAAAACCATCATTTTCACAGGGACAGGTCATGCATGCAAGCGATCAGCGGTCAGCAAGCGATCCTCTGCTTTACTGGGAGGTTGCTCACCTGGGTCAGCAAGAGCAGAACCATCGCTGGCCTGAGGTGTGCGAAAGCCACTGCTTTTCAGGTGTCTCTGGCTGATGACCGATGGCTGAACGTTTTAATCGTGGGTTTGCAGTGGCCAGAACCTTCATCAAGCTTGCCAGGCTGCTTCGGGATGTGTCGCAGAAAGGCAGACAACGGCTGGCAGCTCTTATCATGGAGAACAGGAGGACAGACCATGAATTTATCCCGGACCATGCTCACCCTGGGGTTCCTGCTGGCTGCACAGGCCAGTGCTGAAACCAGAGTGGAGCTGATTCTCGACGCCTCAGGCAGCATGTACAACAAACTGGCAGATGGCCAGACCCGCATCTCTGTGGCCAGGGATGTGCTTTCAGGCTTCATTGCCAGCTTGCCTGAAGATCCGGAACTGAATGTGGGATTGCGCATTTATGGGGCCAAAACCATGGCGGTGGCTCCGGGCAGCTGCGAGGACAGCGAACTGGTGCTTCCCATGGAAGGCCTGAACCGCAAGTCCCTGCAAGACACAGTGCGCAAAACCACCCCCAAAGGGGCCACCCCCATCGCGTACTCCCTCTTAAAAGCCGCAGAGGACTTTCCCAACGATGCCAGCAAAAAAATGGTGGTGCTGGTGACCGATGGGCAGGAGTCTTGTGGCGGAGACCTCAAGGCCGCGATGGAGCTGTTCAAGAGCAGAGGCATTGACCTGAAAGTCATCGGGATTGACCTGGATGCCCGTGCCCAGCGCAGTTTTGAGGGCATTGGCAGCTTCCAGAACACCACCACAGCCAACCAGCTGGCTTCTGCTCTGGGGAACGCGGTGCAGCAGGTTGCAAAACCTGTGCAGCAAACGGTGCCGGTGGAAGTGCAATTGACCGTGAATGGACAGCCTGCCCCCGCAGGCAACACCGTCACCCTGATCCGTTCCCTGAATGGCGAGAAACACCCATTGTTGCAAAACGGAGAGGGCCTGTATGCCCAGGATGTGCCTGTGGGCAACTATTCCGCCCAGGTGAACACCTCCACAGGAGTCAAAACATTCACGGGCATCTCGGTGAATGCCGCCAGTGAAAACCGCTTCACCTTTGAAGTGGGTGAGGTGAAAAACCTGGTGCAACTGAGTTTCACCCCCCAGGCCCCTGTGATGGGCGGTTCTGCCAAAGTGCTGTTCAAGAACGTGCCAGAAGAAGCCACCGGAGATGCTTACATCACGGTGGTGGCTGCAGATGCCTCCGACAACGAGTACGGCAATTATGAATACGTGCAGGGCAAAGAAGGCCAGACCGAACTGCGCGTCCCTGAGATTCCCCAGCCCATGCAGTTCCGCTATGTCCTGACCCTGCCTGATGGCACGGTGCAGGTGCTGGGCCGCAGTGCCACCTTCACCCCCCGTGAAGTGCCCGCCACCGTGAAAGTGCCCGCAGAAATCACTGCTGGAGATGTGGTGAAGGTCGTCTGGACGGGTCCCGGCAACCTGGATGACTACATCACAGTGGTCACACAGGACACCCCGGATGGCAACTACGATGCTTACGCCTACACCCAGAATGCCCAATCTCCGCTGGAAATTCGCACCAGACCTGTGGCGGGCACCTATGAAGTGCGTTACATGAGCGGAGCAGGCCGGGTGCTGGCCCGTCAGACCTTCAAAGCCACCCTGGGCAAATACAGCCTGGGTGCGCCCCAGAAGATGGGAGTGGGCAAAGAAATCAAAATCTCCTGGAAAGGCCCCGGTCAGCCCGGAGATTACGTCACCATCGTTCCCAGAGATGCCCCGGAAGGCACCTACACCCAGTACTTCTATGCAGACAAACCTGAAGGCACAGGCACCCTGATTGCCCCTCAGGTGGCAGGAGAATACCAGATCCGCTTCAACTCCGAAGCCACCGGTCAGGCTTTCACGGTGCTGAACATCACCATTGAAGGCACCGATTACAGCATCACAGCACCCGCTTCTGTGGTGGCAGGCAGCACCATCTCGGTGCAATGGAAAGGGGCCGATGCTCCCGGAGATTACCTCACCATTGTGCCCAGAACGGCCCAGGATGGGACGTACCTGCAGTATTCCTACACCAGCAGTGGCACCCCTTTGAATTTGCAGGTTCCTGTGACCCCCGGAGATTACGAAATCCGCTACCAGAGTGAAGGTCTGGGCAATGCTGTGCTGGCCCGTGTTCCGCTGAAGGTTGCCGCCGCCAGCATCAGCCTGAAGTATCCGGGTTCAGTGATGGCAGGCAGCATCCTGAGGGTGACGGTGCAGGGACCCAACAACGATGGAGATTACCTCACCATTGTGCCCAAAGATGCCCCGGACGGGACTTTCACGTCCTACATTTACACCAGTGGAGGCAACCCGGTGATGGTCCCTGCACCTGCAGACCCTGGCACCTATGAAGTCCGCTACATGAGTGAAGCCAATGGCGGAACCGTGCTGTTCAGGCAG
This sequence comes from Deinococcus roseus, assembly GCF_014646895.1. Lineage (NCBI taxonomy): Bacteria > Thermotogati > Deinococcota > Deinococci > Deinococcales > Deinococcaceae > Deinococcus > Deinococcus roseus. Next base: position 160,689 of record NZ_BMOD01000001.1, on the reverse strand, counting down.
CCCCTGACCCTCACAGCCGCAAAAGCCACCATTCAGGCCCCAGCTTCTGGAAAAGTCAGCACCTCAGTGCGCATCACCTGGTCGGGTCCTGGTGGCCCCAACGACCGCATTGTGCTGGCCCGCAAAGGCTCAGATGCCGGTGAGTGGATCTATGAATACGGGGTGGGAGATGCCCTGCAGTTCGATGTGAGCCTGCCCGATGAAGCAGGAGATTACGAGATCCGTTACCTCACCGAGAACAACACCATGCTGGTGAAGGTGCCTGTCAAAGTGCAATGAACCCCCACCGATCAAACCCCATCAAAAAACCAGAGGAAAAATCCTCTGGTTCTCTTTTTGTGCTGCGCAAGGGTTACTCGCCCCTTAAAGCCTTGCCAATTTTTTCGAAGAAGCCTTCTTTGTGCTCCTCGGGGTGCTCGCCCACCACTTTGGCGTAGGCTTCCAGGTGGGTTTTGGCTTCCTTGCTGAGTTTGGCGGCACTGGGGATGTTGATCTTGAAATGCACGCACAGATCACCATTGCCACCCCCCTGCAGTCTGGGCATGCCCATGGAACGCAGGCGGGTGTACTCTCCGTGCTGGGTGCCGGGTTTGACCTCTACTTCTTTGTCTCCATCCAGGGTGGGCACATTGATCTTGCCCCCAAAAATCGCCTCGGTGATGCCCAGTTCTGCCACGTAATGCAGGTGCTCTTCTTCCCGCTTCAAATGGGGGTGGGCCTTCATGGTGAGGTGAACGTAAAGGTCTCCTGCACCTCCCGGTCCATCGTTGCCCTGTCCGGTCACACGCAAACGGTAACCTCCGTCAATGCCTTTGGGCAGTTTGACCTTGATCTTTTCGGTGTTGATGACGCGGCCCCGACCTTTGCATTTTTTGCAGGGATCGGTGATCAGCACGCCTTCACCCCGGCAGGTCTGGCAGGGTTGTTCGGTGACAAAGGAACCCAGAATGGTTCTTTGCTGGTGGCGCACGTATCCTGAACCGCTGCAGGTGGTGCAGGTTTTGGGGGTGCTGCCGGGTTCGCTGCGGGAGCCCTCGCAGGCATCGCAGGTGGTGAGGCGGTCCACCTCCACTTCGATTTCTGCGCCGTCACGGGCTTCCTCCAGGGTGATTTCTGCATCCACCTGCAGGTCTTCACCTCTGGGTTTGGCGTTGCCCCTGCGGTTCCCCTGCCCCCCGAAGAAGGCATCTCCAAAGAACTGGGAAAACAGGTCTTCTACACTGAAACCGCCTGCACCGCCTCCGGGCATGCCCCCGGTCTGGGGTTCGCTGCCGTAACGGTCGTAGTGTGCCCGCTTGTCAGGGTCAGACAGGGTGGCGTAGGCGTTGTTGATCTGGGCGAATTTTTCCTGTGCGCCCTCCTCCTTGTTCCGGTCCGGGTGGTACTTGAGGGCCAGAGCACGGTAGGCGCGCTTGATTTCTTCTTGTGAGGCGTCTTTTTCCACACCAAGGATTTGGTAGTAATCCATACCTGTACTTCACAATAACACACTCAAGCTTTGTGAGGGGAGTGCTGTGCACTTTTTTGGAGCTTTCAGCAGTCAGCTGTCAGCAAAAACCTCCCTTGCAAACCTGTGCGTTGGAGGAGGGCGTTTTGTGCTTGATGGGTCCTGTGCAACAGCAGGAGTGTAAGAGATGCTCTGTTTGCTGACGGCTGACTGCTGAAAACTGACTGCTTTTCAGCAAAAGCTTCATTTTTCTGGTTCCAGACACGCTAAAGTAAAAGCATGAAGTTTTACCGCTCCATTGCCCTCTTGTTTGTGCTGGTGGTTTCCATGTCTCACGCCACACCCTATCAGGATGCCCAGAAAGCCTACCGCAACCAGGAATTTCAGAAAGCTGTGGATTTGCTGCAGCAGCAACTGAAAACCACCCCCAAAGATCAGGATGTTCGCATTTTGCTGGCTTTTGCCTATTACCAGCTCAAAAAATACACCGAGGCCCTGAATGCCTTGCAAGGTGTGGACCTCAAAGACCCTGATGCTGCGTATGTGAAAGCGCTCATTCTGGCCCGCACTGGAAAAACCGAAGAGGCCAGATTGTTGTTGCAAAGCACCCTCAAGGCACACCCGGAGCGCAAAGACATTGCAGAGGAATACAAGAAGTACCCTGCCGCCATCTCAGAGAAGGACCTTCCTGCCTACAAAAAGCCTGCCAAACTGGTGATGCCCTACACCCTCAGTGCCAGAGGGTTTCAGACGGCTGCTGGTCAATTCATAGAAGTCAAAGGGGTGAATTTCGGGGTGGCACTGCCTGGAAAATTCCCCTCGGAATTCCCGGACAAACCTTATTATCAGCAGTGGCTGAAGATGGTGGGGGAGATGCACGGCAACGTGGTGCGGGCCTACACCATCCTGCCGCCCAGCTTTTATGAAGCCCTCTATGAACACAACCAGAGCCACAAGCAGGACCCCATTTATTTGATTCACGGGGTCTGGACCGAGCTCCCCGAAGACGACAACTTCCAGGGGGCCTTCGAGGAGCAGTTTTACAGAGAAGCCACCCACGTGATCAATGTGATTCACGGACGTGCTGCCATACAGCCTGTTCCGGGACACGCTTCTGGGCTTTACACCAGAGATGTCAGCCCCTACCTGCTGGGGATCATCATTGGTCGCGAGTGGGAACCTTACTCGGTGATTGCCTTTCACGACATGGCCCCCAACTTCACCGCTTATCAGGGTCGTTTCCTGACCGCAGAGAACGTGCAGCCCATGGAAGCCTGGCTGACCCGCATCATGGACCGCATCATTGCTTATCAGGTGGACACCTACAACCAGCAAACCCCCATGGCCTTCACCAACTGGCCCACCCTGGATCCCCTCACCCACATCACCGAAACCACCCGCGATGAGGAAAATGCCATCCGCAAAAAACTCGGAGAGCAATTCGAGAAATCCCTGGTCAACGAGTTCAACAACGATGAGGTGGGTCTGGATGCCAAAAAGATCCACTCCACCAGTGCCTTCAAAGCAGGTCAGTTCGCCTCCTACCACGCTTACCCTTACTACCCGGATTTCATGAACCTGGACGGTGGATACAGCCAGCACCCGGTGTCCAACTACCAGGGCTACCTGGAAGACCTGAAAAAACACTATGGAGACATGCCCATCCTGATTTCCGAAATCGGGGTGCCCAGCAGCCGCAGTGTGGCCCACTTCCAGAATCAGGGTTTCACCCACGGAGGCCACAGCGAGGCCGAACAGGCCCGCATAGATGTGGAGCTGTTCAAAGAAATCAAAGATGCGGGTCTGGCCGGAGGCATCCTCTTTGCCCTGCTGGATGAGTGGTTCAAGCGCAACTGGCTGTACATGGATTTTGAACTTCCGGCAGAGCACAACCCCAGGTGGCTGAACGTGATGGATGCAGAGCAAAACTATGGTGTGGTCGCTGCCGAAGATGCCCGTGAAGTGCCCCTGTGTTCTCCCGCCCCCAGCACAGCCATCACACTGGACGGTCAGAAGGGCCTGAAAGCCCGGGTGACCTCTGCCTATTTGCATTTCTGGCTGCCCACCACCGGAGACACCAGCTTTGAGCTGAACACCCACCCTGCAGAAGGCTACGAATATCAGGTGCTGATCAAACCGAAAGACATCACAGAGGTCAGGGTCAACGCTGCATATGCGCCCTTTCTGGACGTGCAGGATGGCAGTTACCGCACGCTGGTTTTCAACCGCACGGCAAAACCAAAACCCGGAGCGGAATATGTGCCCATCGTTTCCCAGCCCAACCGGTTGCGCTTCTCCAGGGATGAAAAGCTGTACCCCAGAAAACTGGATTTCCCGGGCATCCTGAAACCCGGCAATGAAAGCACTGGACGGGATGCCACCCGGGATTACTGTGTTGCAGAGAAATACACCCATGTGCGCCTGCCCTGGACCCTGATCAACTTCACGGACCCCAGCAGCCGTTATGTGCTGGACCTCACCACAGATCAGGGTTACGTGCAGGTTCCTGGCATCAAAGTGTCCTGGGATGGCAAAGTGTACGACCTGACCTGGGACACCTGGGAGCAGCCTCCTTTCAAACTGCGCATCAAACCTGTGTTTAACAGCCTGCAGGACTTCTGGAAACCTGCCAGCAAATGAGCAGAAAAATCATTCTGGGTTGTCTTTGATGATGCAAGCATAACACGCCCCAGACCCAGCATCGGGCTTCTGTATATTCAATGCAGAAGCCCTTTTTGATTGTGTTATCTTTTGTTTCCCAATCCCTGTTTGCAATGCTGGAGGCCAGAATGAACATCAAAGGTTACGCCCAACAAAGCCGCCTGTTTTACAGATCATATGCCCTGATTTTCAAGTCCATGCCCAGAGAAGCCGCCCTGCTGGTGGTCCTGATGGTGTTGCAAGGCCTGCTGCCAGCCCTGCAAACCTGGCTTTCCAAAATCACCCTGGATGTGCTGTTTCACCTGCCCACCCAGAACTTTGAACCACTGATCTGGGTGCTGGTGTGGTGGGGCAGCAGTGTCTTGCTGGGTCAGGTGCTGGAACCCTGGATCAATTACCTGGTGGCCCACATGAACGAGCACACCACCGCCTTCATCAACCAGCAACTGGTGCGCAAAGCCCACGGTTTTCAGGGGCTGCAACCTTTTGAGAACAGCGTGTTCTACCAGGACCTGGAAGTGCTGAACAGGCTTTCCAGCAGCCGCCCCCTGAACCTGCTGGTCGCCACCATCAACTGGGTGCGTTTGCTGGTGACCCTGACCGGCCTGCTGTTTCTGGTGGGGACATTGGTCTGGTGGATGCCCTTTTTACTGGTGGCCTGCAGCCTCCCGGGGGTCTTCAAGAACACAGCGTTGCGGGCTTCGGGCTGGAAGGGCCTGATGTCCACACGCAAGGAAGCCCTGGAAATCAATTACTTTCGGGGACTCCTGACCCAGGAGTCCAGTGCCAGGGAAATCCGCATCTACAACCTGGGGCCCCATTTTGAACACCGTCTGATGGGGGCTTTTCAGGCTTTGCAGCAGGTGATGGGCAAAGAACGCCTGAAATTGGCCCGTGAACCCATCCTGACCTTGCTGCTCAGCACTGCAGGAGGCGTTTTCAGTTTTGGATATGTGCTTTTGCTGGCTGCATCTCAAAAAGTCACCGCCGGTAGCATCGTGGTTGTGGTGCAGGCCCTCGGTCAGATCCAGAGCCTGCTGGACAGCTTCACCATTTACCACAGCCTGCTGAAAGAGCACATCCTGTATTTCGAGAAGCTCTTTTACTTTCTGGATTTTCAGGAACCGCTGGTCTTGCCTCAAAACCCCCAGCACATCTCAGGCACCTTGCAAGAAGGCATCCAGTTTGAAAACGTCAGCTTCTCTTACCCCGATGGCCGCCAGATCCTGAGAGACCTGACTTTCACCCTCAAAGCTGGAGAAACCGTGGCCCTGGTGGGGGAGAACGGGGCAGGAAAAAGCACCCTGATCAAACTGCTGTGTCGCTTTTATGACCCCACCACGGGCACCATCCGGGTGGACGGAACTGACCTCAGAACCCTGGATGTGCAGGACTGGAGAAGCAGAATGGGAGCGGTCTTTCAGGATTTTGGCAAATACCACCTGAGCGTGCAGGACAACATCTTGCTGGGGGATTTGCAGAAACAGGATTTGCAAGGCGCAGAACAGGCCGCCTCGAAGAGCGGCTTTAAATTCGAGGTGCTGCCCCAGGGCTTGCAGACCCTGCTGGGAAAATCCTTCGGAGGAACGGAACTCTCCGGGGGCCAGTGGCAGAAACTCGCCATTGCAAGGGCTTTTTATCGCAATCCCCAGATCCTGATTCTGGACGAGCCCACCGCCGCCATTGACCCCAAATCCGAACATGACCTTTATGAACAATTTGCTGCACTGGCAAAAGGCAAAACCGTGCTGCTGGTCACCCACCGTCTGGCCTCGGTGCAGATGGCAGACCGCATTCTGGTGCTCAAAGGCGGCCACCTGATCGAGCAGGGGACCCATGCAGAACTGCTGCATCTGGGCGGAGAATACGCCACCATGTTCAGGCTGCAGGCCAAATACTACCAATTGGCAGAGGAGGAGGCGATTGGGGCGTGAGGCTTCGCCTTGCCGAGAGCTGAGGGCCAAGGGCCGAGTGCAAAAGACAGAAGACAGGTGTTGTGCAGTTCAGGGCTGTGCGGTTTTGTTTTGAACGACCATTCAGGCGTTCAGGAAGCTTTTAGCCCTCGGCATCTCTCCCATCCCGAATCCACCTCCTCGCCACTTCCAGTTCTTCCTCAAAACCGCTCACTTCTTCCTGCTGCCTCAAAACCTTCAGGTGTTCCAGCAGTTCTCCCAATGCAGATCCTGGTTTCATGCCCAGGTCCAGCAGGTCCTTGCCGGTGACCTGACGGGGAGGGGTGAGTTTCGCCACCTCATAAGCTCTGGCCTGATCCGGGTTGAGCAGGCACCAGTACAGGAATTCCCAGTCGCTCATGCGCAGGAAGTCCTCGGGTCCAGCCAGATCCGCCACTTCGCGGGTGCGTTTGGGGATCTGCCAGATGCGGGCCACTTGCTTGCGCTGTTCTGGGGCAAAGGAATGCAACCACAGGGCCATCAGGGTTTCGGTGGGCACATGTTCCCCTTTGCGGCGGGCTTCATCGGCCCGTTTTAAGGCGGTGAGGTCCCCAAATCCGTACAGTTCCCCGGCCCCCCACTCTTGCAGCATCTCAAAAACCGCTCCGGGGGTGCGCTCCTGAAACACCAGCAGCAGCTCGTTTTTCAGGCGTTTGAAGGCCATTTCTGCATGTGGAAGGGCATCAGAGATGGTGCTGAGGGTGCGTTCCTCCAGGCGGAAACCCAGACGCACAGCCAGCCTTGCTCCGCGCACAATGCGGCTGGGGTCTTCCAGAAAACTCAGGGGGTGCAGCACCCGCAGCACCTCTGCCTGCAAATCTGAAAGTCCATCGTGCTGGTCTATGAATTTGACTTCCGGGGTCAGTTGCAGGGCCAGCGCATTCACCGTGAAATCCCGTCTGGCGAGGTCCTGTTCCAGGGTGCCTTTCATCACGGTGGGGGCTGCTCCTGGGGCAGTGTAGTACTCGTCTCTGGCCTGAATCAGGTCCAGGTGATTGCCGTTGGGCAGGGTCAGGGTGGCATTGCCATACTGGGGGTAGCATTTGAAATCCAGACCGCTCTGCTGTGCCACTTCGATGACATCCACACCACTGACCACCACATCCAGATCGGTGGGGTGTTTGCCCAGCAAAGCGTCCCTGACTGCACCTCCCACCAGCATGATCCGGGCGGTTGAGGGGGCATTTTCCCGCACCGTTTCGATCATTTCCCAGTCCTGCATTTGCAGGTGCCCCAGGACCTTCTCGGTGAGGTCGGGTTTGGGGGGGGCCTCTCCCAGCAAATCCGAACGGGTCAGGATGCCCAGCAGGTGACCGCCTTTGACCACCGGGAGCCTGCCCACCGAATGTTTGCGGATCAGTTCGGTGGCGTGGCCCAGCGGTTCATCGGGTTCAATGGAAATCACCCTTCTGGACATCACACTCTTGACTGGAGCATTTTGCAGCCCGTGTCGCATGGCCCGGTCCAGGTCCCTTCTGGACACCATCCCGACCAGTTTCCCTTCGTGCAGTACAGGTGCCCCGTTGTGCCCGATCTTGACCAGTTCCACAATCGCTTCATTGATTTTCAGGCTGTCTGATAGGGTGCGCACGTCTCTGGTCATGCGGTCCTGAACCAGGATGGGTTTCTCCTGCCATGCCGTGCATTCCAGCACCTTTCTGTAAGCTTCTTCAGGCGGCAGATCCACACGGGCACTGGCGGCCTGCTTGTGCCCTCCTCCTCCAAGGTCCTGCAAAATGCGGGCCACATTGGGGCCGCGCTGTCTGGCCCGGGCCACCACATCGGTGCGCTCTCCATCCTGCAAGAACAGAAACACGGCATCTGCTCCGGTCAGGCTGATCAGGCGCATGGCCAGGCCCGCTCCGGGAATGCGGTCTTCAGGCTGCAGGATTTTTAAAATCACCCGAAACGCTCCGATGTCCTGCCAGCCCGGATTTTTCAGCAACTCAGCCAGGATGTTCAGGGCCTCGGGGTCAAAGAACTGACGGGTGATTTCCCGCACCACCCGCAAATCTGCAAACTGCGAAAGGTAAGCTGCAGCCTGAAAATCTTCTCTGGTGGTGTTGCCGTTCTGGAAAAAATCGGTGTCTGCCTCCAGACCTGCCAGGGCAAGGGTGGCCTCCGGGTTGGTCAGTTCGATGCCTTCCTGCTGGATCCTGCGGGTCAGCAAGGTGGCGCAGGACCCCACAAGCTGATAATGGCCGGGAGGCACTTCCCCTTCGGTGGGATGGTGGTCGTACACCAGCACCGGCACTTTGCGGGCCACCTCGGCGTACTCTCCCAGCCTTCCCAGGTCGTGGGTGTCCACCACTATCAGGGATTCGATCTCCTCGTCGGGCAGGTCTTCCGGGGTCAGGATGCCCAGCGCGTCCTTGAACAGGATGAAAGCCGTGCGCTCACTGCCGTCCAGACCCCCATGCAGCACAGGGATGGCATCCGGGTGAAGTTTGCGGGCCAGGGCAAGGCTGGCAATGGCATCCAGATCGGCGTTGTCGTGGGCAAGAATCAGACGCATGGCCCTGAGCATACGGCTTTTGGGGTCAGGCTGTCAGCAAGGATGTGCTGCATTTGATTGCAGCTTTCAATCGCTGGGAATCCAGTAGGTGAGGCCATCAATCACCACCTGGTCTTTCTTGCTGCCCGGAAAGAAGAACAGTTTGCGCACCACCTTGCCACTGAGGGTTTTCAGTTGCAGGGTGTACCCGTCCAGGGTGTAGGTGCCTGCCAGATCGTTGTTGGGGTTGTTGTTGTCTGAACCGCCTCCAGCAGCGCCATTTGGGGTGCCTGCTGCAAAAGAACTGATGGTGCCATCCTGGTTGGTGTAACTGGTGGAATAACCCGAGTAACCCGGCATTCCCCCGGCGAACAGGCTGGAACTGGAGCTGATGGCAAAACCTCCCTTGCTGTCAAAGTGGTAATACTCCTTGTAAACCGACCCCCCCGTGACCATGTTGCTGTTGTTGGAGAGGTACAGGAAACTGCCCTGAATTTTTTCCCCTTTGGCAGCAGGTTTGACGGGAGTGCCTTCCAGTTTGCGCCACTCTTTACCATCCAGATACACGATGTCTTCTCCCTGGCGTTTCCATTTGAACCAGGTTTTGGGCTCATTTTTGCGGCTGGCGGGCACATCCAGATCTGCCGGAGAGACCACCAGATGGCTGTACATCCAGCCGTCTTTCAGCAGCAGATTGAAGTCCTCGATGTAATCGTAGAGCATGCTGTTGTAGTTGTATTGCTGCCGGTAATGCAGGTAGATGGCTTCAATCTGGTTCATTTGCAGCCCTTTGCCTGGGGCGGTGTACCACTTAAAGCGTCTGGCCTCTGCCTCCTCGGCTTCCTTCTCGGCTTGCTTTCTGGCTTCCTCTGCAGGGGAGATCTCCTGGTTTTTTCCAGCGAGCACACAGGTGGTGGGTGAAATGCCCATATTGGACATGATGTTCCCAACGTTGTTCTTGTCGAGATAATACAGGGTGAATTCCTCAGGGCGGTAATCGGAATTGTAGAGGTTGTGCAGCACACTGATGTCAATCTGGCCGGTTTTGGGATTGTACTGGTAATTTCCGGTGTCGTCACCCAGGCGCCATTCGCCGTTGGCATACATGCTCACGGAATAATGACCGGGTTCGATGCTGGAGAAATGCTGGGTGCATTTGTAGGTGCCTTCTTGCACTTTCCCTCCAAGTTTTGCCCCTGCAGGAAGTTCCCCAGCGTAATTCAGCTGGGCTCTGTTGGATTCATACAGGCCCACCACATTCCCCAGCACTTTCCCTGCCTGGGCTGCATATTTGTCCAGCAAGCTCTGGTCCTGGCTGCTGACCATCAGGGCCACCTGTCCCCGTCCTTCTCCAGCAGGAAAAGCGGTGTAAAGGAGGGTCAGGGTCTGGCCTCTGGCCTGCACCGCCACCGAACCCAGCAGCAAGGTGCTCTGGTCTTGCACTTCCCCTTGCTGCAGCACCTTGCCGTATTTTGCGCTGTTCTGCTGCATGAAATTTTTCAGGTAAACCTGCAGGTCTTTGCCCTGCAAATCCACATCCCGGTAAACAACCAGCTGAAACACCTGCTGTCCCTGCAAACCAGAAGGTTGCAAAATCCACTGGTTGCCGTCCTGTTTGGCCTGCCAGCCTTCGGGCAACTTGATGGGCTCAGCGATGCCGATGGATGAGCCCATCAGCAAGGTGCAGAAAAGCAATTTCAGAGCTGTGTTCAAAGTTCTTTTTGACATGGTTCTCCTACTCGTTGCTGGATGGAAAGTAAGTGGCTTTCTCGATGAAAATTTCATCTTTCTTGCTGCTGGTGAAGAAAAACAGTTTTCTTTGCACCGCGCCACTCTTGAGGTGCAGTTCCAGCGTGTAGCCATTCAGGGTGTAAGTGCCGTAGAGGTCAGGGTTGGTTTTCTGGCTGCTGGAGGAGGTGGAAACCCCCGACCCGGTGCTGACCCCTCCACTTGACCCCTCTTTGTTGCTCTGGGAATACCCCGAAACCGTGGATCCTGAGCTGGAAGCAAATTCGGCATTCCTGGCGATCTCAAAAGTCCCTTTTGCACTGAACAGGTAGTGTTCTTCCCGGATGCTGCCCCCATAAAAAGCACTGGCGTTGTTCTGAATGGCCTCAAAATCGCCCTGGATTTTCTCGCCTTTTCTGGCTGGGACCACCAGTTTTGATTTCAATTCTTGCCATTTCTGGGTTTTCTGGTCCAGAAAAAGCAGCTTCTGACCAGTGGTTTTCCACTTCGTCCACTGTTCAGGTTCGTTTTTGCGGCTGGCTTTGAGGTCCAGATCCTCTGGTGGAACCTGTAAACCCAGATAGGCCGTTCCATCTTTCAACAGCAGGGCCAGATGCTCTTTGTATTCGTACAGCAGGCTCAGACCGTTGAATTCTGGAACATAAGTGAGGTAGAGGCCTTTGATTTCGCTGGTCTGAAGGCCTTTCCCTGGTCTGGTGGTCCACTGGAAGGGCTTTTCCTCAGGTTCATTTTTTGAGGTTTCTTCTTGAGGGGTCTGCTGGGCTTTTTGCTCTGATGGAGGGGTTCTGGCATTCAGTTCTTCGATCAGGCCAGAGAGCACCTCTGAGGTGGCTGAACTGTACTTTCCAGCCACCTCGGCATCGTTTCCGGTCTGGACCAGCATCACCTGACCCCATCCCGAATCAGATTGCACACCAAAATACATCAGGTTTTCGGTTTTGCTCTGGTTTTGCACCATGCCAGAGCCGACCAGAATGCCTTTCTGGTTTGAAACCTGCACCTTCTGGGTGACTTTGCCACGCTTTGCTGCATCCTCAGCCACAAATGTCTGCATCCAGTCCTGCAAATCTTTTCCCTGCAGGGAAAAAGCTGGAAACACCGTAATGCTGTAAAGCTCACCAGCTTGCAGGTTTGCAGGTTGCAGAATGACCTGCTGGTTTTGCTGCTGTTTTTGCCACCCTGCAGGCACTGGAGCAGCCAGGGCCAGAGAGAACAGCAGGAGAATGGTAACGCTTTGAAGTTTCATGGAGCCTCACTCGTAGCGGTCAGAGGGGTAATAAGAGGCATCCTCAATCCAGAAGTCCTCTTTTTTGTCGTCGAAGAAAAAGAACAGCTTGCGCACCACCTGACCATTGCCCAGCTTGAGTTGCAGTGTGTAGCCATTTAAGGTGTAACTGCCTGCCATGTCCGGGTTGGGGGTCTGGTTGTTGTGCTGCACGCTGCTGACCACGGTTGGCCCCTCTCCGTTGATGTTGCCTCCTGCATATCCAGTGCTCCCTGAACTGCCTTCTCTGTCCCTGAAGGATGCAGAGGACACCGATTCCCCATTGATGGACTGCAGGTTTCCCGTGGAGAACAGGCTGGAGGTGCTGATCTCAAATTTCCCTTTTGCATCGAAAGTGAAGAAGGTGCTGGAAGTGGTCCCGCCCAGCACAAAGTTGTAGGAGCTTTTCATGTGCTTGAATTCTCCATTCAACTTCTCGTTGTTTTTGGCAGGAAACACGGGATCTGCCTCAAAGCCTGTCCATTTGTTTTTGACCAGCAACAGGATGTTTTTCCCGGTTTTTTTCCATTTGGTCCACTGTTCAGGCTCGTTTTTGCGGCTGGTCTGCAGGTCCAGATCCTCAGGCGGAACCCTGAGGCCCAGATAGGCCGTTCCGTCTTTCAGCAGCAGGGCCAGATGGGGAACAGGCAGGGTCAGCAGGGTTCTGGGATCGTATTCGTTCTCGTAATGGATCACCAGGGCTTCCATCTGGCTGGCCTGCACCCCTTTCCCTGGAGCCGTCACCCATTTGAAACGGTTCTTTTCTGCTTCCTGGCGTTTCTCTTCTGCGGCCTGAGCGGTGGGAGAGGGTATGGTGTTTTCCCCTGCATACAGGCAGGTGGTTTTCCAGATCCCCAGACCATAATCGTTCTCTGCGTAAATCACAGACCTGCTGTTTCTGTCCCGGTAGTGCACCGACAAATCGTCTCCATCTGCAGAGTTGACCAGATCGTATAGCACATCAATGTCAATCCGGCCTGTCTGGGACTGGTATTTGAAATTCCCGGTGGAATCCTTGCCCACCCGGTATTCCCCGTTTTCATAGAGCTGCAGGGTGTAGGTGTTTTTGTCTCCATCGGTGAACAGCTTGGTGCAAGTGTAGGCACCGAAGTCCAGTTTGCCGCCCGGCTTGGCTCCTGCAGGCAAATTGAAGCCTGTAGATGTTCCAGACACCATAGGATCTGGAGGGTTCTGGTTTTGCCTGACTGCAGTGGCAATCAGATCGGGCAGCACTTTCCCATAAGCCTGACCCAAGGAAGCATCTGGACTGGACACCATCAGAAACACCTGGGCCTGATCTTCCCCTGTGCCCACCACCGCATAAATCAGTACCAGAGGCTGGTTTTGCACCATCACCCCGGTGGAGCCCACCAGAAAGCCTTCCTCCTGCTGGAAACTGAGGGGTTGAATGCTTTTCCCCAGTGCACTGCTGCTTTTCTGGATGAACGATTTTCCCCACGTTTGCAGGTCCTTCCCGTTCAGTGAGGTGGTTGGAAACACCTGCAGCAGAAACACCTGGTCTTTTTTGAGGCCATTTGGAACCAGGGTCCACACCTCCTCGGTCTGGGTGGCACTCCAACCTGAAGGGACTTCGGGTTTTGGGGCTGCCAGCACAGGATTTCCCAGCAGCATGCAAAGCAGAGGAACCAACGCATGTTTTTTCATGGAGGGTCAGTCCTTTCTGGTGGTGTTGTAAAGGGTGTCTTCAATCCACACGTCTTCTTTTTTGCTGTCAAAGAAGAAGAACAGTTTGCGCACCACCTTGCCATTTCCCAGTTTGAGTTGCAGGGTGTAGCCATTCAGGGTGTAGGTGCCTGCTTTTTCAGGGTTGCCCTGCTTGCTCTGGTTCTGGGTGGTCACCACCGCTGCAGGACCGCCTCCCATGCCGTCCCCTCCACCTGCTGTGCCTACAGTGCTCTGGGTGCCGTCTTTGTCAGAGGTGCTGCTGGCCGAACTGCTGAACCCGTTGTTGGCCTGAATGATTCCTGTGCTGGACAGTGTGGAATTGCTGATCTCAAACTTACCCTTGCCATCAAACAGGTAATAGGTGGTCCAGGTGGTGCCGCCCAGACCCGCCTGATAGGAACTGGCGATGTTCTTGAAACTGTCTTGCAGCTTCTCGTTTTTCTGGGCCGGAACGACCTTGAAGCTTCCAATGTCATTCCATTTCTGGCCTTCCTGCAGCAGGATGTTTTTGCCGTTTTTCTTCCATCTGGTCCAGTTTTTGGGCTCATTCTTGCGGCTGGCCTGGATGTCCAGGTCTTCTGGCGGAACCCTCAGTCCGGTGTAAGCGGTGCCGTCTTTCAGAACCAGGGCCAGTTCGGGCATCTGCATCACCATGTTGTTGAGGGGATTGACCTTGAGTTCGTAGTGCAGGAACAGTCCTTCCATCTGGCTGGGCTGCACGCCTTTCCCTGGAGCGGTCACCCATTTGAAGCGCCGCTCTTCTTCTCGTTTTTTGCGGTCCTCGGCTTCTTGCTGGCTGGGGGAGGGCACCGTGTTCTTTCCTGCATAAAGGCAGGTGGTTTTCCAGACCCCCAGACCGTAATCCTCCTCTGCATATATCACGGGTTTGTTGTTTTTGGCCCGGTAATACACCGAAAATTCCGTTTCGTCGTAACTGGAGTTGTAGAGGTCATGGGTCACGCTGATGTCAATTTTTCCGTTCCTGGCATCGTATTTGAATTCGCCCGTGTCGTCTTCACCCAGGGCATACTCACCATTTTCGTAGAGTCTGACGCTGAATTTGATGGTTGTTCCAGTGTCCAGAGGTTTCTGACAGCTGTAGGTGCCATAATCCAGCTTGCCTCCCAGTTTTGCCCCTGCTGGCAAGTTGAAGGCAGCATTTGATGTTGCTTCTGGATGATATTCCTTGAGGGCAGCAGCCACCAATCTGGAAAAGGTGGGGCCGTAAGTGCTGCTGAGGGTTTTGTCCAGACTGGACTCCATCAGGAAGATCTGGCCGTGTCCTTCTTTTGCCAGAATGCCTGCGTAGAGCAGGATGTGTTGCTGGTCGCCAGCCTGGATGCCCATCGAGCCCACCAGCATCTGGTCCTGCTGTTCCAGGTCGGAGAGGGGAGAGATCACCTGTCCTCTTTTGGCACTGTCTTTCTGAATGAAGGCGTTCATCCAGCTTTGCAGGGTCTGGTTTTTGAGTGCTGTGACCGGAAAAACCACCACTTTGAAGCTCTGGTTCTGCCCCAGCTTTTTGGGGACCAGTGTCCAGGTTTCTCCTTGCTGTGAAACATTCCAGTCAGGGAAGTCTTGCTGTGCCAGGGCCACTGACCCCAGCAAGAGTGTGGTGGTCACAGCAATCCAGGTCTTTTTGAAAGATGAAGCGAACAAAAGCACCTCCAGGGTATGTCAATTGGCCTGAAAGTACCATGCAGCAAAAGGAACTTCGGTGTCAGATTTGTAAGGAGAATGAAAAGATTTTGAGTCCTGTTCTCATCTGGAGAAAATCAGAGGTCATGGTGGACTTAAAACCTGTCTGTAAAACAATTCTGTTGAACGCCTCCAATCAGAATTGTTCATAAATCAGGGATTTCACTGAGTCAAAATTACTCGGTCAAAATCAGTGGGTCAGAACCAGTGAAACAGCAATGCCCAGCATCACCAGGCCAATGAGCACATCCAGAACCCGCCAAGTGATGGGCTTCCGAAACAGGGGAGCGAGAAAGCCCGACAGGTAAGCCAGGGCAAAGAACCACACAAAAGACGCCACGATGCTGCCAGCAGCAAAAGTCCAGCGCTGGCCTGCCCTGTACTGCCCGGAGATGCTGCCAATCAAAACCACCGTGTCCAGAATGGCATGCGGATTGAGCAAACTGAACCCGACACTGGTCAGAATGGCGGCCCTGACCGTGAGCTTCTGGGCCTTCTGGGTGCTGTCCAGCGTTGCAGGTTGCAGGGCAGAACGAAAACTCTTGAAGCTGAACCACAGCAGAAACAGGGCCCCCCCCCACATGGCAAGGCCTTTGAGCAGGGGAACGCTGGAAATCAGGGTGCCCACCCCCAGTGCTCCCAGGGTGATCAACAAAGCATCTCCCAGAGCACTGGTGAAGGCAATCCAGAAGGGTTGCTGCCTTGCCAGCCCCTGACGGAGCACAAAAGCATTCTGTGCCCCGATCGCCAGAATCAGGCTGAACCCCAGCATCAGGCCTTTCAGGAAAAAAGCTGTTTCAAATGGCATTGTGCCAGACACTCCATCAGACATTGTGCCCATGACATTACAGCATATGGGTTCTGTTTTCCCCGATTGGGACAGGCCTTGCAATTGCAGGCTTGCCCATGAAGCTGTTTAAAGGACAATGCCAAGAGGCTTCATTTCCAGACGCAGGCGGTGAAAGAAGTCTTCCAGCATGCGGGCCATTTCCCGCTCTGAAAAATTGCGCTCACAAAGCTGGTAGCCGTCATCCTCTGTGCGGGTCAGGAAGGTCCAGGCGGTTTTCTGGGTCAGGAACACCAAACCCAGCACCAGAGGCGGTGCATAAACATCATCGGTGACCATGTGGCTTTTCTGCTGGTAAAAATCGCTGATGAACCAGTTCCTGAGGCCAAAAATGTTGTACATGTACAGGCGCGGCTCTGAAAAAAGCAGCACCTCCCCATCGAAAATCTGCAGGTCGATGTTCATGTAACCTGCTTCTGCATGGTTCGGGTAAAGCCTGTATTCAATTCTGAGCATGTTCACGCCAGATGTTGATCAGGCCCTTGATGGTCACATCATCGTCGTACACATCGATGTTGCGGCACAATCCCTTCAGGGTGCGGGCAAAACCCCCGGTGGCCACCACAATGGGCTTTTCGGGCATTTCTTCGGAAAGGCGGCGGATCATGCCGTCCACCATCTCCACATACCCGTACACCAGACCCGACTGAATGGCCTCCGGGGTGGTGCGACCGATGGCAGTTGGAGGTGCCACCAGAGGCACACGGGGCAACTTGGCGGTCTTGTTGAACAGCGCATCTGCCGCCGTGGAGGGACCCGGAGCAATCACCCCACCCATGAACCTTCTGGGGGACTGAATCGCATCGAAGGTGCTGGCCGTTCCGAAATCCACAATGATGGCGTATCTGCCTTCTGGCACATGCTCCCACACCCCGAACATGTTGACCAGACGGTCTGCACCCACCGTGGTGGGGTCTTTCAGGTCGATTTGCACATTCAGGTTGTGGTGCCCCACCTCGTACACCGGAATGCCCCAGTAATCCTGCAAGGCCAGCATGATGTTCTGACCCACCGGAGGGGCCACGCTGGAAATGATGGCACTGTGCGGCTCGGGGGTTCTGGCAAGGTCCAGCAAACTGCGGATCATCAGGGCGTAATTGTCGGGCAAAGCATCCCGGTCTGTGCGGATCCTGAAACTGCGAATGGGGGTGCCATCCGACTGCAGCAGGCCCAGCACGGTGCTGGTGTTTCCCACATCAATGGCAAGCAAGGGAATGTTCACGGGTGTATTTTAACAGGGACAGGATCCACCATCAGCCGTCAGGATCCTCAATTCAAATTCCGGTACCTGCTGGCCTGCAATCCCCAGGTGACCAGACTTTGCAGCCCGCCAGCGAGCAAATCCATCTCATGGTCGGAAATGGGGTGCCTGCCCAGCAACACGGCTTGCAGGTAAATCATCCTGAGGCTTTCTTGCATCACGGCCAGGTCCTGCACTTCCAGCAAGGATTGCACCAGTGGGCTGTCAAAATTCAGGAACAGTCTGGCCTGGGGTGCCTGCTCCTGCTCGATCAGTTGTTCAATCACTTCGGTCCAGAGGGGGCTCAGGTGGGTGCGGTTCTTCTGAAAGTGCTGGTGGTGCTTGTAGGCTTCGCTGGCGACCAGCAGGGCAGGCTGCGAGGCGGGTTTGAAGCTGCGCATGTCGATGGTGAGCTGAAATTCCTGCAGCACCTGTCTTGCGTTTTCCAGCAGGTGTTCCAGGCTGGGGTGCTCAATCATTGGCAAATGGGTGGCGTACCCTGCGGCGTCCATCAGTTCCACGCTGGAATCTGGATAGAGCTTTGCATACAGGGTGAGCAGTTCGGTGTCTCTGGGATAAGAGGCATTGATGATGAAGTGCTCCTGTGCGCGTGCCACCTGTTCCACCTGGCGGTACTGGTCCGGGTGGGGAATGAAGCGCAGGTACCCGGTGTGCTTCAGGTATTCCTGCAAATTCAGGTTTCCACGGGTGGTTTCAAACACAAAATGGTGGATCAGCAGTCGGTACAGGGTTTCGTCTTCCAGGGCCAGGGTTTTCAGGCCTGCATCGTGCAGTTGCAGCAACTCATGCAGGGTTTCCGGGTCCTGATGGGCCAGGTTTTGCAGGTAAGCCAGGATCTGTTGCTCAATGTGCTGTGCATCCAGCAGGGGTTCTGGTCCTTCACAGAGCAGGATGTGCATGCAGAAACTCCATTCTGGCAGCGGACTGGGAACCTGCACGGCCCTGGAACCCGGATGAACGCTGTAGGGCAGGATGAACACCAGACCTGCAGGTGTGCCAGACGGATGTTTCAATTCGATCAGGTCGAAGGGCAACAGGCCCAGCACCTCTTCTCCATGCAGCATCAGGGCATCTCTGCGGTGCTGTTCGCTGGGATAAAGGCGGTTGAGCAAAGTTTGCAGGTGGTGTTGCCCATCAGAAGCTGTCATGGATGGTTCAAGTATAGCTTCTCCAGAAGACCATTCCAGAAGACCAGCAAAAAAAGAAGCACCTCGTGAGGAGGTGCGTTCCTGGCTGGATGGTGAGGGTCAGGCAACGCTCTGGGACGTTGAACGGGGACCACTGGTGCAGGTGAGCATGAACCAGCCACTCTCCTGGTGTTCGCTGACCATGGCGGTGATGAAGCCATGTTCGCAGTGCACTTCCACAAAGGGATCGTGTGCAGAGCCAAAGAAGGCATCTTTCAGGGTGACCACATCGCTGGTGGGCAGTTCGCTTTCACGAATGAAAATCACTTGACGAGGGGGTGTGAGAGCACCGACATTTACGGCTTTTTTAAGAACTTTCATCTCATCCTCCTTCAGAACAGAAGTGGAGTTGGGTTGTGGTGGAAGTCGCAGTCTTCTGGAACTGTAGTTTCATTGTAGCCTAAAAAATCAAAATCAGATGAATAAATTTTCATGAACTGGGTTTAACCATTGCCTTGGTTTTGCCCACCTGCAAGGGATTTGTGCGCTTGAAAAACAATGTTACATTTCTGGTAGATTCAGGAGAAATTCAGTTATTTGTTTGAAAATTTCTTTTTCTGGTCTGGTCACGAGTCCAGAAAAGCGCAATACCGTTTTCAATTCAGGAAACCACAAATCCGAAAAAGCGCTCACGAAAACAACGGCAAAAAGTGCTCGGGGATACGGTTTCCCTGAGCACTTGACTTCAGAAACTGCGGTTTCAGATGTTTTGGGACTGCAGAACATCCCTTTCAGATGGGACAGATCACACCAGAAATGCACGACGTTCCGAGGCGGCCCGGGTTGTCCATTGCTGGACCAGATCCTGAAAACGGGCTGTGCCATTGCGCTGATCGTACTGGTGGGCCAGATCGCTGGCTTCCTGCAAGAGTCCAATGGCAAGTTGCTGTGGATCATACGTACCAGAAAGCTCAAAACCCCGGAAGTGTGTGGGGAAAGGAAGCTGCAAGCCTGTGCGGGTCTCAGAGAGCACCTGGAAAAGCACTGCACCAGACAGCACATAATCAAAACGGTCCAGCGGATCGCGGGTGGTGTAACCCAGCTGAAAGTGGTCCATCCACAGCCTCAAAGCCGCATCCAGGTTCTCGGTCAGGACCAGAAACTGCACGTGCTCTGCAATGGTGGGAATGAAGTTGCGGTCCCCTCTGGCCCGGGTGACCCCTTCCAGATGGTACTGCCGCGCCTCTTCCAGACGCCCCAGTTTGAACAGCGGATACAGCAGGCTGCCGTAAGTCACGGTGGGCACGTTGTGGCACTTGCGGTCGCTGCGCAGGATCTCCTCGCCCAGACGCACGCTGCTCACAAAATCCTCTCTGGCCTCGTAGTAGCCCATCACCTTGTTCTTCTCGCACACCTCGCAGTCGCTCAGTTCATCTCTGGGGATCCTGCGCCACGCCAGAAAAGCCTGCTCTGCAGCCTTCATGTCCCCGATGTGCAGGGCCAGACGCAGAGACTGGTAAGCGTGGTAGTGGGTGCCTGCCCCCAGCTTCTGGGAACGGCGCTCAAAATCCTCCTGCAACTGGTAGGCCCGCTGCAAAGAGAAATTCGGGTAGGCGAAAATCGAATGCAGGATCCACTTGTAGGCCCACATCAGGTGCCTCTCCTGATGCCTGAACAGTTCACGGTTCCTGTCGAACACCCCGATCAGCCAGGCAAAATGCACCAGGGCCTTGTTGGGATGCCCCGAAAATGTTGCGGCATGCACCAGTTCACTGCGGGTGCGAAATCCAGCCTCGATGTCACGCTGGGTGTCTGCCAGACGCACGGCCCTTTCCCAGAAAGGCAGGCTTTCCTCTTCGCTGCCCTGAGCTTCGGCCAGTTCAATCAATTCTTCAATGGTTTCCATGTGTTCCATTTCAAAAACCCCTCAATTCAGCATCCGGTCTGCCCTGAGGCCCCAGAACATCATTTCCTGCAAACCCTCGGTGAGGAGGGTCAGTTCTTCCTGCCTGAGCGGGTGGTGGCCCAGCAAATGGGCCTGCACGTACAGCATCTGCACCAGACGGCGCACCACTTTGGGGTTTTCGGCATGCAGCATGCTCTGGACCAGGGCATTGTTGAAGTTCAGGTGCAAGTGGGCCACCCGCTGGGAACGCAGTTCAGAAGCGTAATCCTCCAGCACATCCGACCACAGATCATCACTGACCTCCTGGGCCTGCTCCACATCACCCAGTTCCTGATGCACCTCGCTGACAATGAACAGTGCAGGCAGGGAATCCGGAATGAACTTCTTCACGGTGATCTGGCATTCCAGGTCTTTCAGGGCATCCTGGGCCAGCAGCAGGAAGTTCTGCAACCCCTCGGACTGCACCTCTTCCAGGGTGTGGGCGTAGGTGGTGGCATCAATTTCTTCTGTTGCCACATCGAACATGGCCGTGTACTTGCGCAGGATGGGAACGTCGTAGGTGTACACGGCATTGATCACGCTGTGCCCGTAAGCAGAAGCAACCTGGGCAATCTGCCGGAACTGGTCCAGGTTGGTGACATAACGGATCACGGGGTTGTGCTGCAAATACTCTGCCAGCGTCATGCGCCCGGTGCTGGTCTCAAAAGAGAAGCTGTGCACCAGCAGTTTGTAAAACTCATCGTTGTCCACAGACAGGGCACGCATGGGGAGGTAATGCAGTTGCAGCAGTTTCCGCAAACCCTCATGATCGTGCTGGGTGAGGTGCCTGAGCCAGGCCTGCATCTGGCTGTTCAGCTCTGCACGGGCCTCGGTCAGCAGTTCATCTTCATAGAAAGACTCTCTGGACGCAGTGGGATGCAGCCCCTGCACATTCAGGAAGCAGCGCACAAAGAAAGCCCACTCTGGCAGCAGGTTCTCAATCTGTGAGCCCAGCAGCATGTTCTTCAGGTACACCCGGTGCCACTGCCTGGAGTTGGCCTGGGTGCTGTAAGGCAGCACAAAAGCCACCCCACTCACCCCACCCGCAGAGGTTTTGAGAGGAAAGCAATCCAGAGCGTCCAGATTGAGGCGCTCTCTGGCATAGGCCAGCACCTGCTCCTTCAGGGCAGGATCGCCTGTCTCTGCATAAATGGTCCAGGGAATGTTCCCGGAATTGACCTGGATCTGCTCCTCGCCGCTGGACAGCTGAATGGGATAAGGCAAAATCTCGCCATACCCGAACAGGTCCTCCTGCAGGTTCTCAAACTCAAAGAGGTAATCAAAATCCTCACGGGCCTCCAGAATCACCCTTGTGCCCACCTCGGGAGCCTCGGTGGTGGTGGCAATTTCATAGGTGCCGTCTGGCTGGGCAATCCAGCAGGCAGCAGGACCCCCCTTGCTGGACTGGGTGTACACCCGGATTTCACTGGACACCATGAAGCAAGACAGCAAACCAATTCCGAACTGCCCCAGGTAAGATTCACGGGCTTCAGAAATGCGCTTGCTGGAACGGCCAATGGTGGCCAGAAATTCGTGAATTTCATTCTCAGTCAGGCCAATGCCATTGTCCTCGAAGATCAGACGGCGGGTTTCTCCGTCCTGCACCACTTCAACCCGGATGTTCGGCTCAAAGCGCTCTCCGTTGTTCTTGCGGGCGGTGATGGCATCCACGGCATTCTGCAAGAGTTCACGCACAAACACACTGGGATCGGAATAAAGGTGATTGGACAGCAAATCAATGATGCCCTTCAGGTCAATCTTAAAACTATGCACCATGCCTTGCATTTTAGCCTGAAACAGAACAGGTGGCATCCAGCATATGGCGCATGGTGGGATAGGCGTTGGGGCAGATGGGGATTTGCAGAAGGCAGAAATTTGTGACCGCGACTGTAGGGGCGAGGCGTGCCTCGCCCAACGCGAGGAATCTCCAGCTGCAAAATTTAAGGGCGCAGCACGCTGCGCCCTCCTGACAGAAATGGTGTTGAGGAGTGAGAAATCAGTCAATCAATTTCAACAGGTTCGCCGTTTCCACCACGGCCAGAATCGCCTCTGCACCCTTGTTGCCTGCTTTGGTGCCAGCACGTTCAATGGCCTGCTCGATGCTCTCAGTGGTCAGCACCCCGAAAGCCACAGGAACACCCGAATCCAGTGCAGCAGCAGCAATCCCAGAAGTTGCAGATCCGGCAACGTAATCATAGTGGTCGGTAGAGCCCTTGATCACGGCGCCCAGACAGACCACGGCATCAAATTTGCCGCTCTGGGCAAGCTTTTTGGCGATCAGAGGCACCTCAAAGGAACCGGGTGCAGTATATAAGGTGAGGTCTTCCTCATTGCCGCCGTGTTGTTTGAAGGCCGTCACGGCCCCCTCCACCAGACGGTCCACAATAAAATGGTTCCAGCGGGTGTTCACAATGGCAACCTTCAGACCGTTTGCAAGGAGATTCGCTTCAACTCTACGCATGTTGCACAACCTTTCGAAAGGGCAGGAGAACCCATGAATGAAAAAATCGACTTTTTGACCCTGGCGGCGCAGGCAAAAGAAGCCTACACCAACGTTTTGACCCAGCAGAACAACAACCACAGTG
Organism: Deinococcus roseus; assembly: GCF_014646895.1. Classification (NCBI taxonomy): domain Bacteria; kingdom Thermotogati; phylum Deinococcota; class Deinococci; order Deinococcales; family Deinococcaceae; genus Deinococcus; species Deinococcus roseus. The sequence goes on along the minus strand of NZ_BMOD01000001.1, from coordinate 137,973 downwards.
TGCGGATGTCGGTTTTCTCCGGCCAGTACCCCTGGCACCACCACCCTGACAGCGACGAAACCTTCATCTGCCTGCAGGGGGTGCTCACCCTGGAATTCCGGGACCGGGAGCCTGTCATCCTCACGCCAGGACAGGCTTACACCGTTCTCAAGGGCACCTCCCACAGGTCCCACGGTTCGGGGCGCACGGTGAACCTCTCCATCGGAATTGAAGGACGGGCAACGGTGATGGAACAACGCCCTCTGGTGGATTGAAATGATGGTCTGGGAGCATTGCGGGTGAGATCCCCCCGCTTCTCGCATTCGCTCGAAGGTCCCCCCGTCAGCGTTGGGGGGTTGTAGATCGTCTGGCATGGCTTCCAATTGAAGGAACCAACCATCCCCCTTCGTTAAGGGGGACAGTGCCAAACGAAGTGAGGCACAGGGGGATCTACCCTCCAGAAATCTCAAACGCACCCCCAATTAAAAATTCCTTTCTGCTGTACCCACAACCACAGGACTGCTTTGGACTTCTGGCACATCCAGAAACTCCACCACTTTTTTGATCACCTGGGGGTCTTTCATCATTGCGCCGTGCCGCCAGACCTTGACCTCATGGTTTTCGGCATTGGGGAGGATGCAGTGCTGGGGAGGCCAGATGGTGATGTCATAAGGGGTCCAGATGGTCAGGCAGGGCTTGTTTCCGAGCACATCCACATCGGTGTTCAGTTCCTTCAGGAATTCGCTGCCCACAGCCATGTCTTTCACGCCTGGAAGCGGGTAAACATGGCCCCAGATGGTGCCCTGGTGGGGGCTGGAAACCAGAACAATGCGTTTCACACGGTCCAGGCCTCCCAGCCTTTGCAGGTAGTAGCGCCCGATGATGCCTCCCATGGAGAAAGCAATCAGGTCGAAGGGTCCTTCTGGAATTTTGCTGTCGATGTAGTCTCTCAGGAATTCAGCCATTTTCTTGATGCCGTGCCTGCCATCGTTGGGCTTCAGGTCGGGCGCATAAACATGGTGCCCGTGGTGCTCCAGCACCTGGCGCATGGTTCTGAGTCCTGCGCTGGAGTCGTTGATGCCGTGGACCATCACAACGGGTTCCCGTTTCATGGCACTGATTCTGCCCCCATTGGGATTTCGCTTCTGTCATTTCTCACAGCAAGTGGTCCATTTTCTCCTTTTTGGTGTTGAGGTAATGTTCATTGAACTTGTTGCGGCCCACCTGCAGGGGCACCCGTTCCACGATTTCCAGCCCGAACCCGGACAGGGAATGCAGCTTGCGGGGGTTGTTGGTGAGCAGGCGGATGCGCTTGACCCCCAGCCCGTGCAGAATCTGTGCCCCGATGCCAAAGTCCCGCAAATCCGGGGCAAAGCCCAGTTTCTGGTTGGCTTCCACGGTGTCTGCCCCCAGGTCCTGCAGGGCATAGGCTTTGATTTTGTTCAGCAGTCCAATGCCCCGTCCTTCCTGCCGCAGGTACACCAGCACGCCGCTTCCGGCTTCTGAGATGGCTTGCAGGGCAGCGTCCCTTTGTGCTCCGCAGTCGCAGCGCAGGGAGTGCAGGCCGTCTCCGGTGAGGCATTCGCTGTGCATGCGGACCAGGGTGGGCTCTTCAGTGATTTCACCCAGCACCAGGGCCACATGCTCCTGCCCAGAGAGGGTGTCCTCAAAGCCCACGATCTGGAATTCGCCGTATTCGGTGGGCAGTTTGGCCCGGGCCTGTTCCAGCACGAAAGGTTCACGCCTGAGGCGGTACTCGATCAGGTCGGCAATGGTCCCGACTTTCAGGTTGTTTTCCTCTGCAAATTTGATCAGGTCCGGGAGGCGGCTCATCTCGCCGTCCTCGTTCATGATTTCGCAGATGACGCCAGCGGGTTTCAGGCCAGCCAGTCTGGCCAGATCCACGGCAGCTTCGGTGTGACCTGCACGCCTGAGCACCCCTCCGGGTTTGGAGATCAGCGGGAAGATGTGCCCCGGTCTTCTGAAATCCTCGCCTCTGGTGTTTTCGTCCAGCAATGCCAGGATGGTGCTGGAGCGGTCACGGGCACTGATTCCGGTGCTGTTGGAAGTGTGGTCAATGCTGACTGTAAAAGCGGTGCCGTTCGGGTCGCTGTTCTTGCTGACCATCGGCAAAAGATCCAGTCTGGAGGCCAGTTCTGGCATGATCGACACGCAGATCAGACCACAGGCTTTGTGGGCCATGAAGTTGATCATCTCGGGGGTGCCGAATTCGGCTGCGACCACCACATCCCCTTCGTTTTCGCGGTTTTCATCGTCTACAAGGACCACCGGGCGGCCCTCTTTGATGTCCTGAATCAGTTCATGAATGGGGGAGATCATTTTGCACCCCCAACCAGGGTCAGGCGTTCCAGGTATTTGGCCAGCACGTCGTATTCCAGGTTCACAAGATCTCCTGCTTTGATGCCTTTTAAACTGGTGACTTCCAGGGTGTGCGGAATGATCCACAGCGTGAATTCGTTGGTTTGCAGGTCTGCTTTGCTGCCTGCAGGACCGCCCACATCCACCACGGTCAGGCTCACCCCGTTCACGGTGATGCTGCCTTTGGGGATCAGGTAACGGGCGAATTCATCTGGAACGGACACCTTGATGGTGTAGGCTCCAGGCTGGGCTTCCACCTGCAGAATTTCTCCGACCCCATCCACATGTCCGGTCACCACATGGCCCCCGAAGCGCCCATTTGCAGGCATGGCCCGTTCCAGATTGACGGTGTCTTGCAGCTTCCAGAGGGAAGCAGTCTTGTTCACGCTTTCTTGCGAGAGTTCCACGGCAAAACTGTGGTCATCCCAGCCAACCACGGTCAGGCAGGCCCCGTTGCAGGCGATGCTTTCTCCCAGTGAGAGGTCACTCCACATCTTCTGGGGGGTCACGGTCACCTTGAGGTTTCCGTCCTGCCAGTTTGCTTCAGTCACTTTTCCAGTCTGTTCAACAATTCCAGTAAACATTCAACCCTCCACGCCCGGAATGGGATTCAGGAAGGCCCTTAACAGCACATCCTCTTCCAGATTTTCTGCATGCATTCCATGCACTTCCTGCAGACCGGACAATTCCGTCCAGATGGAACTGAGGCCCGTTCCCATGATTTTGGGGGTGATGAACACCAGCAAATCATCAATCAGGTGGGCCTTCAAAAACGCGCTGGCCAGGGTGGGGCCTCCTTCCAGAAGCAAGCTGTTGATGCCCAGGGTCCCCAGTTCCTGCAGGACTTCTCTCAGGTCTGCAGAACGGATCACCCGGATGCCTTCAGGGTAAACCTGCTGGCTCTCGGTCACCACCACGGCCCCTTCACGAAGGACCTTTGCGGTCACGGGAACCCGTCCAGAGCGGTCAAAGACCACCGGGGTGGGATCGCGGGTGTCGTCGCGGCCTTCCAGGCGGGTGGTGAGTTGCGGGTGGTCCATCAGGACCGTCCCGCTGCCCACAGCAATGGCATCTGTCTGGTTCCTCAATTCATGCACAAAACGCCGGGAGGACAAACCGGTCAGCCAGACCTGCTCCCGTTGCAGGGGGGCCATCTTGCCATCGAGTGTCTGGGCAAACTTGTAGGTCACCCTGGGCCGCCCCTGCACAATGCGCGTGCGAAATCCGGCTTGTTGCACAGTGGCCTGCTCCTGCAACACACCCACAGCCACCTGGATGCCAGCGTTCCTGAGTTTCTCCACTCCTTTGCCAGACACCAGCGGATTGGGATCCAGTGCGGCCACCACCACCCGCCTGACGCCCGCTTCAATCAGGGCATCGGCGCAGGGTGGGGTGCGGCCATGGTGTGAACACGGCTCCAGCGTCACGTAAACGGTGCTGCCACGGGCAAGATCTCCGGCATCCTTTAAAGCAAACACTTCAGCGTGGGGTTCTCCAGCTTTCGGATGAAATCCCCGACCCACCACCCGTCCGTGGTGGTAAATCACGCAGCCCACCGGAGGGTTGGGGCTGGTGCGACCCAGTGCCCGTGCAGCAAGCGATAACGCCTCCTGCATCAGGTGGGTGTCCTGCTCTGTTCTGTCTTGATACAACATAACCTTCCCAGCATGCGGGGGCATGTGGGATCTCCTTCTCTCATCCGGACTGTCACCGTCGGCGCTGGATTTTCACCAGGCTCGGGCCGCGCGATGTGGATTGCACGGCTTCGCAGGCTGCAGGTTTTTCAACCTTTCACTGCCGGTGGGGAATTGCACCCCGCCCCGAAGGATGGCTGCAGTTTACCTGAAAGGTCAGCTTTTGGTGAAGCGATCCATCTCACTTTTCCAGAATTTGTACAGCAAGCAGGTCTAGATCTGGACGATTTTCAGGTAACCCTGGTGATGCGATCGTTGTACAAGACGAGCAAATCCTTAAGGACTGTCATTGCAAGCCGTACCCTATAATCTGGATGTGTCTGGTGACTCCAAATGGAAACTGTATCTTGATGTGCTGATTGCGCTGCTGGCTGCCCTGGTTTTTCTATGCGTGCTTTATGTGCTGCTGGATGTGTCTGAATACAGCCATTCATTTTATGGTCTGACAGGCAAAATTCTGCTGTTCCTCTTGGCAATTTACCGAATCTGGTGGTCTTTTGGCAATCTCAAGAAACGCTTGCAGGGAGAGGATAAAAAAGAAAAGCCCTCTGGAAAAATGAGCCCAGGATTTTTGACTTTTTTGATTGCTTTCGTGCAGGGAATATTTGTTTTTCAGTTTTTGATTCTGTCTGAACCCCCAGGTGTGGTTGTGTTGCTCAAAACAATGCTGATCCTGGCATCTGTGGGATTGTGGGTGTTCTGGTTTGTGATGCACAAGAGGCTGAAAGACCCTCGGTAGGAGAACGGGAAGGTGTCACAAACGATCAAAGGTCCGAGAATGCTCAGACCTTGCCACAGGTCTGCTGGTCCTTTAGATATGCTCTTGTCATGCAGCCCACTTTTTACCTGATGTGTGGCCTTCCCGGAGCAGGCAAGACCACTTGTGCCAGAGAGATCGAGCAGGAGGCTCCAGCTTTGCGCCTCACCACCGACGAGTGGATGCTGCCTCTTTTTGGAGAGCAGCACAGCACCCCGGACCTGCTGAAAGCCAGAGACACCATGGAAGCCCTGCTGCTGGATCTGGCTGTCAAAGCCCTCAAACTGGGTGTGAATGTGGTGCTGGATTACGGCGTGTGGTCCAGGGCAGAACGTGAGGATTTCAGGAGCAGGGCACGGGAAGCTGGAGCCAGCACCTGCCTGATTTATCTGGATGTGCCCCTCGAAGAACTGAAAGCCAGAGTGGCAGCCAGAAACCACAACCTGCAGGGCAGTTATCCCATCACGGCTGCAGAAATGGATTTGTGGGCCACCTGGTTTGAAAACCCAGATCCAGAAGAACTCATCCCGGATTGAAGTGTGCCCGGTGTTTCTGAGACTTCTTTGGGGGTACACTCAGGAAACACACCTGCAAATCCTGCGCTGGATGTTCAGATTTGATGACCCTTTGAACCCGGCACAGACAGGCTCTTTTTAAACAAGTGGTCAGGGCTTTTTCGGTACACTGTGACCCAGAAAAAAGTCACCCAGCAAAAGAAGGAGAGGGAAGAGTGTGAAGCTGTCAGATCCAGTGGTGCTTGGTGCAGATGGCACGGTGTTGCAGGCACCCGCAGACTGGTCTTTTCCTCCAGACCTCCAGACCCTGGTGCAAAACTTTCAAGCAGGGCAGGAATTGCAGGCCTTTCTGGGAAGCTGGCGCATCTACCGGCTCTTTGATGGCTCGGTGCTGGTGGTGCGGGACCAGCAACTGCAAGACCACTGGAACCAGTTTTTGCAGGACCTCTCCCAGCACACCAGCGAGCATGAAATTCTGCAGTGCACCCAGAAATTCCTGCAGGAAAAATTGGGTTTCACAGTGCTGGATTCCCCCAATTCTGCCAGCCGCACGTTTTCGGTGAGGCTGGACGACCAGCGCAAAAAGAGCTGGGAACTGCAGGGAGAGCACTGGGATGTGCTGCCCGAACTTGCAACCCACCTGCAAAAAGCCCTGGAACGCCAGCATGTGTTCCAGCGTTACCTCAATGCCCTGCATTACTTTCAGGAATTGCAGGTCAGCATCACCGACCATCTGGAGTGGCAGGACACCCTCAAACTGGTGCTGTATTACACCCGTGAAGCGCTGCAGGCAGATGCAGCCATTTTCTTCATGTGGGACGAGGCCACCCAGACCCTGGAACTCATCGACACCATCGGGCACCTCACCCCCACCGATTACGGATACCGCATTGGGCGCAATGAAGGATTGGCCGGGGTGGTGCTTTCCCGGATGAAAACCCAGGTGATCCCCAACATCAACCCCGAGGATTTCCCACCTGATTCCCGTGAATTTCTGCTGCGAGAAGGCTTCAAAAGCTATGTGGGTACGCCCCTGATCGTCAAAGGGGAACTGCTCGGAATTCTGGAGGTGTTCCAGCGGGACACCCTGAAACCCAACGCCTGGTGGCTGTCCTTCTTTGAACTGCTGGCCTCCCATCTGGCCATTTCGGTGTACCAGCAGGCCCTGATGCGCGAACTGCGGCACACCAACCAGCAACTGATCCGCACCTACGACGCCACCCTGGAAGGCTGGGTGCGTGCGTTGGATTTGCGGGACCGCGAAACCGAGGGGCACTCCAAACGGGTGATGGAAAGCAGCCTCAGGCTGGCAAAACACATGGGCCTTTCCGGGCAGGCTCTGGAGCACATTCGCAGGGGTGCCTTGCTGCACGACATCGGCAAACTGGGCATCCCCGATGAAATCCTGCATAAACCTGGCAAACTCACCACCCATGAATACGAGGTGATCAAGCAGCACCCGGTCTGGGCACGCAACATGCTCAGGGACATCGAATACCTGCAGCGGGACCTGGACATCCCCTACCACCACCACGAAAAGTGGGACGGAACAGGGTACCCTCTGGGCCTCAAAGGGGAACAGATTCCTCTCTCTGCAAGGATTTTTTCGGTGGTGGATGTGTGGGACGCCATGACCAGTGACCGCCCCTACCGCAAAGGGCTTCCTGAAGCAGAAGTGCTGTCCTACATCCAGGAACAATCAGGCACACACTTTGATCCCCAGGTGGTCCAGGCTTTTGCAGAGCTGATGGGGGAAGTGTAGCAGCAAAAAGCCGTCAGGTGTCAGCCATCAGCACAAAGTGCTGCGGGAAGGCAACTTCACATCCAGCACACCAGAGGTGAGCAAGTTCTCGGGCAAATTGAAAACACCCCTCCTGGTTGACCAGGAAGGGTGTTGAAGGAACACCATCAATACTTGCTGGTGGTGGTTCGGCTGTCCGGGGTGAGGGTGTAGATCAGGTTGCCATACCTGTGGGTCACGGTATATAGAAAAGGCCCACTGGACACGGCTGCACCCGTGATGGTCAGGTCGGGGTTGTTGCAGTGTCTGGTGTGGTAAAGGGCTTCCTTGGTGGCATCTCCATAGAACTCAGATGCCGCAGGATATCCGGTATCGTGCTCACTGTTCCAGATTCTGGTTGCAGAATACAGATCAAGGCTGCACCAAAAAGCCAAGGTTTCTGGTGTGCGGGGGGTGGGATCAGGAGATACACCTGACTCAGAGACGGTAAAAACCTGACTGCCATAGGTGTGCTTCACGGTGTACTGAAAAGAACCGCTGGTAACCGCATCTCCAGAAATCACCATCAATGGAGTGTTGCAGGCCAGGGTGCCATAATGAATGGCTTTGGTTTCATCTCCATACAGATCAGATGCCGCTGGATACCCTGTGTCATGTCCTGGTTCATTGACTTGCCAGATGATTGCAGCGCTGTGCAGTCGGTAAGCACAGGAGACAGCCTGAGCATTGAATGCCCCAGGGTCTGGATCAAATCCCCCCTCGGTGACTGCATAGGTTCGGTTTCCCTGGCTGTGTCTCACGGTGTACCTGAAGGTTTCGGAGGTTCCAGCGGGCCCGATGATGGTCAAACTGGGATTGTTGCAAATGGCCGTTTGATGTTCTGCTTCTTTGGTAGGAGTGCCGTACAGTGCTGAAGCTGGAAGATAGCCAGCAGCATTGGGATCATTGACGTAAGTAACAATGGCAGCCATGCGCAGTTGTCTGGCGCACACCATGGCAACAGTGTTGCCCGCCTGATACGCAGGATTGGCTTCCACTTCTGCCCAGAAACAGCGGCTGGCATTGTTTGCCCGGTTGGTTGCCCCCTGACAGGTGCCTGATCCTCCTGCTGGATTGACTTCCTTGATGTTGCTGTAAACCAGATCCGGGTTCAGCCGTGTTTGAAAGTAGCCCAGGGGATTGTTGCTGGGTTCAAACTGGACAGAAGCACTGTTTGCAGGGTATTCGCTGCTTCCATACAAAGTGCTCCCAGAACTCCAGCCATAAAGCGTGTTGGCGGCACAGGTGACTTCAACCTGAATGGCTTTGTATGCGTTGTACCCAGACCCGGTGGGATCATTGGTGGACAGGCTCAGTGTCTGAAGATAAGTGTCCACCACAGGTCGTCCCGTGAGGGGTTCTGCTGGACATGGCGCACTGACGGTAAAAGTACGGGATGTTCCTGGGGCCATCAGGTCAGGTTGCCCACCATCGTCTATGACCAGGTCATGGTCCAGGTTCCATTGGTAGGTCAGGGTCTGGGCGCCTGTGTTTTTCAAAACGAAAGTGGTGGTGCCTCTTTTTTCCAGAATGAGAGGATCCCGGCTGCTGACTGTTCGGAGTTTGATGCTGTCTACCGATGGTCCAGACAGTTTGGGACTGGGCAGGGTGGCAGGGCTCTGGGTGGCCGCTGGCATGATGTGATCCACCTGTTTTTCGCTCTGGTACACCTGCGCGGTTTTGCTGGTGCAATTGGCAGCGTTGAAACCTGAAGGACTGCCCAGGTTCCAGCCAGAGGCATCTCGAACACCGCTGAGGCTGGTGGGATTGTTGCTGCCATCCACTGAAGCCTGGGCGAGACGCAGGTTGGTGAAGTTCCAGTTCAGGACAAAGTCCTTGCGGGTGTTCAGCCAGCTGTAGAAAGCGGTGGTCCCTGCGGAAAGCGTGGTGCCTCTGGACGTGTCATAGGGATTTTCATAAAACAACTCGTTGCGCAGCACAAAACGGTGTTCTGCGTCTGGGGTGCTGGTGAAACCCCGCACCGGGACCGTGTAATACCTGGGATTCTCTGCCGGAAAGTAGGTGTCATTCGCGTAAGACTCCATTGGAGTAACCTTGATCACCATCTCCTGATAAGGCATGCTGACTTTAAACCACTTCTGTGGACTGCTGCCCTGACCCTGGTAATTTGCAAGCACCATTTCATTTTTATAGGTGATGTTGCCTTTCAGATACGCCTCGACCAGCAGCCTCTGGCTGGGAAGGAATGTGTTGTTCCTGAAAGAGCCCCACGATTTTCCACTGTTGATCTGGCTGCTGACCACGCCAGTGCCAGAGATGGTTCTGAAGGCATTGGCGTTGTTGTTGACCACCAGTTCAAATTTCTGGGTGGCTGCACGGTACACCAGTCCTTCCATGACCTGGGTGTCAATGTACACCTGGGTGGCGCTTCCACCGCCTTCAGGGGTTCCCGTCAGGGGCAGGATGGGACGGAAGGTGTAGAAGTAGAAAAAAGGCAGGGCCTGGGTGGTTTTTCCACTGTTGTTGATGGCATAAGGCAGCAATTTGATGTCACTGGTACTGGGGAGCAGGGTGGCGTAACTGTGGTAATTCAGAGGTGCAGACCCATCGTTTGTGACGAAGCTTCGGGTCCAGCCAGAGCCGTTGATGGTGTAGGGGCTGCAGGTGGGGGGAACCCAGAGCTTTTCAACAGCAGCCTCAGAACCCTCAGGGGTGGAGGGTGTGTGGGGTTGAGGAAAGAGCATCCCACAGGAAGCAAGCCCCACAGTGCCCAGCAGCAGAAAAGATTTGATGTTTTGCATCAGATTTGATACCTCATGGTGTGAGTGACAGGCTGAGAAACAAAATAAACGGGCCATTGAGCAAGGGTCAATTCAATGAGACCTCCTCATTTATCATATGAGAATTTCAATCAGAAAGTGAAAGGTCCAGAAGCCCTTTTGAAGCTCAAAGAGGGTTTTGAATGGGAAAACAGGCATGTTCCAGACACAGGCTGACGGCCCCAGGATCACACCCGTTTAAACCCGCCCCCCAGGTGGGGTTCAATTCAATCAATGCCCAGCCCCTCTCTGGAATGAAGCCGAAATCTGCAGTGCAGGTTTCGGGAAGTTGATGCTCCCACAGAAAAGGCTGAATGCTTTCCTGAAAATCTTCCAGAGATCCCTCGCCTTCATAAATGGCACAGGTCATCAGGCGGCCCTGCAGCACAAAGACCCGTGCCTCGGCCAAAAAAGACACCACTTCTGAACACATCAGCTGGGTGTCAGGCTCCAATCCTGTGCACTCCTGTTTCAGATCCGCAAGGGTTTGAAAAACCCCAGAACGGAACAGTTTGGGCACTGCAGATTTTGCAAAAAGGGGAAAATCCGTAGGCTGGAGGTCCCTGATGGTGTTGCTCCAGACTTTGCGTTTCAGCCACCTGGAATCCACACGAACCAGAAAATCTTCAGCAGGGGAGACCAGTTGCAAATTCAGCAACTGGGCCAGCACCAGACAGTAAAGTGTCATTGCCATAAAGCCTTACAGTGCTGCAGTCCAGAACTGGAGGCTCCCAGAATTTTCCCAGGGCAAGCACTGTTTTTCCCTGTTCTTCCCAGGCCTCTGCCACCTTTCCCCGTTCTTCATCGGGTTTTTCTGGAATGAGCAGGACCAGCGGGCCTGCCCTTTTGTACATCACATCGTTCATCTGTGCTGCAATTTTACAGCCTCATACCTGTCTCCACACCAGTACCGCCCCGATGTTTCTCATGGTGCCAACAGGACATTTTTCGCTCCAGAAAGGGTCTAGAATCTACAGTAAATCACTCGACTTTAAGTGATTTGGCGGCTACAATGGACTCTGGAAATAGGAATGACTCGCAATAAGCAGCATCCTGGCAGACCCAGAAATCCCACAAGAACCAATTGTGGGATGGAAAAAATGGAGGCACCACCACATGACCCATCAACTCGAAATCCGTGACTTGCACGTTTCTGTCGGAGACAAGAAAATCCTGAATGGCGTGAGCCTGGTTGTTCCCAAAGGTGAGTTGCACGCCATCATGGGACCCAACGGCAACGGCAAGAGCACCCTTGCCAAAGTGCTGATCGGTGACCCCGAGTACACGGTTGAATCTGGCGAAATCCTGCTGGACGGCGAAAACATCCTGGAAATGGAACCCGACGAGCGTGCCCGCAAAGGCCTGTTCCTGGCGTTCCAGTACCCTGTGGAAATTCCTGGCGTGACCATCGCCAACTTTCTGCGTCTGGCCATGCAGGCCCGCAAAGCCGAAGGGGAAGAAGTGGGCTTCATGGAGTTCTACCAGAAGCTGACCCACGCCCTCGAAGTGCTGGAATGGCCCGAGAGCGTCGTGGAGCGTTACCTGAACGCTGGTTTCTCCGGCGGTGAAAAGAAACGCAACGAAATCCTGCAAATGCTGATGCTGGACCCCGAGTACATCATCATGGATGAAACCGACTCCGGTCTGGACGTGGACGCCCTCAAAATCGTTTCCAAAGGTGTGAACAGCCTGCGTGGCCCGGGTCTTGGTGGCATCATCATCACCCACTACCAGCGTCTGCTCGATTACATCGTGCCTGACAAAGTTCACGTGATTGTGGATGGCCGCGTTGTGGAGTCCGGTGGCCCTGAGCTTGCCAAGAAGCTTGACACCGAAGGCTACGACTGGGTCAAAGAACTCGCCAACGCCTGAGTGTGGCTGTGACATGGCAAGGGTGATCCTCATCTCCACCAGTCTTGATCCAGAGAGCAAAGGCAAAATGCTGGCCCAGTGGATGCAGCAGCATGCCTCTGACACCCTGGATTTTGAATGGCTGGATTATGGGGACCACCTTCTGCCCGATTTCGACAACGACCAGATTTTCAACCACCCGAACACGCGGTTATGGAGAGAGAAAATTCTGGGGGCCGAGGGGATCATCCTGATGTTTCCGGTGTACAACTGGAGCATCTGTGCCAACCTCAAGAAACTGATCGAAACGGTGGGCACCCATTATCCAGAGTTGGGACGCACTGCGGTCTGGTTTGACAGGATCATCACCTTTGTGAGCATCGGAGGACTGCACCACAGTTACATGTCCTATTCTTCTGCGGCAATGTCCCTCATGCTGGACTTCAAGTGCATCATCAACCCGTACATGGTGTATGCCAGAAGTGCGGACATCGAGCACGGAGAGATTCTGGACACCGCTGGAGGCCATGAGCTGAAAGCCCGCATCTTGAGAACCCTGACCGTGAAAAAAGAACTGCTGGAGTGTCTGGCCAACCGGACGTACCAGTCCACGTGGGAAGTCTAGTGTTCAAGACCCGGCCCACACAGGAGGACAGAAATGTCTGAAGAAATTGCAAGCATCAACAACGCCTACGAGTTCGGCTGGTCCAACCCCGAGCGCTACTCTGTCAAAGCGCCCAAAGGCCTGAGCCGCGAAGTCGTGGAAATGATCTCCAGAACCAAAAATGAACCCGAGTGGATGCTCGAATTCCGTTTGAAAGCCCTGGACATCTATTACTCCAAGCCCATGCCCACCTGGGGCGCCGACCTCTCTGGCCTGGACCTCGACGAAATCTACTACTACATCAAGCCCGAGGGCGTCAATGCCAGAAGCTGGGACGATGTGCCCGATGATGTCAAGCAAACCTTCGAGCGTCTGGGCATCCCCGAAGCCGAGCGTGCTGCTCTGGCCGGTGTGGGTGCACAGTACGAATCCGAGATGGTCTACCACAACCTCAAAGAGGAGTGGGAAAAACTGGGCGTGCTGTTTCTCTCCATTGAAGACGGCCTGAAAGAGCATCCTGAGATGTTCCGTGAATACTTTGCCACGGTCATTCCCCCCGAAGACAACAAATTCGCTGCCCTGAACAGCGCTGTGTGGTCCGGTGGTTCATTCGTTTACATCCCCAAAGGCGTGAAGGTGGACATCCCCCTGCAGACCTACTTCCGCATCAATGCAGAGAGCGCTGGACAGTTTGAGCGTACCCTGATCATCTGCGAGGAAGGCTCACAGGCCCACTACATCGAAGGCTGCACCGCTCCCAGTTACAGCCGCGACAGCTTTCACTCTGGTGTGATTGAAATTGTGGTCCGTCCTGGAGCGCGTTTCCGTTACTCCACCATCCAGAACTGGAGCCACAACGTTTACAACCTGGTGACCCAGCGTGCCTCTGTCTACAAAGACGGCGTGATGGAATGGGTGGACGGCAACCTCGGATCCAAAGTCACCATGAAGTACCCTGCCTGTTACCTGCTTGAAGAAGGTGCCCGTGGTGAAGTGCTCTCCATCGCCATGGCGGGCCGCGGTCAGCATCAGGATGCCGGAGCAAAGATCGTGCACTTTGCGCCCAACACCTCCGGGACCATCATCTCCAAGTCCATCTCCAAGGACTCTGGCCGTTCCAGCTACCGTGGACTGGTCAAAATCTACGAAGGTGCCCACGGCAGCAAGTCCAACGTGGAGTGCGATGCCCTGCTGCTGGACGATGAGGCCCGCACCGACACCTACCCCTACATCGAAATTCAGGAAAAAGACGCCTCTGTGGGCCACGAAGCCACCGTTTCCAAGATCAACGATGATCAGATCCTGTACCTGCAGTCCCGTGGCCTCTCTGAAGACGAAGCTGCTGGCCTGATTGTGCGCGGATTCATCGAGCCCGTTGCCAAGGAACTGCCTCTGGAATACGCAGTGGAACTGAACCGCCTGATCGAGCTGGAAATGGAAGGATCTGTCGGTTAAAGCATGAAGCACCCCTGGACTGCACTCCTGCTCTGTCTGGTGTTCTCTGGCTGTGCGCCAGCCACCGTGCTTCAGGCAACCCCCATTGCTCTGCAACAGGAGCTGAAAAAACCCGTGGTGGTGGATGCATTTGTGATGGGTGAATTCTCCGGTGCGCTGGGAGGCCGTTTCAAGGACCTCCTGGCCACCGAACTGGAAACCCGCCGCTTTAGACTGCTTTGGGATCCAGCCAAAACCGATGGAGACCATTTGCTGGTGGCAAATGTGGAAAGCCGCGAGGGCGGCAAGCCCTCCGATCCACAGCTGATTTCCCAGGTGACCTTGCGGGTGATTGAACGCCAGTCCGGTGACACCCTCTGGCGTTACACCTACCAGCGCAACTTCTTCTCTGGAAGCACAGACCAGCAAACGGCCAGAGAACTGGCGGGTGCGCTGCTGAGAAGTTTTGTGCCCAGGGCTGAAATTGTGAATCCTTCCCCTGTGAAACTGTAGTGTCTGTTTGTGCAGTCCCCTGAATTTCGAGGAGAACAATGACCCAGATTTTGAACCGCACCGGTGAGCCAGAGTGGCTTGCCCAGAAAAGAGTGGAGGCATTTGGCCTCTATGAAACCCTGCCTGTCCCCAACCGCAAGGTGGAGGCCTGGAAATACACCGATGTGTCTTACATCGACCTTCCCAGCCTGAAACCGGCCCAGGTTGTTCAACCTGTCAGCAGCGCTGAAGAATTGCCTGAACTGGTGAAAGCCCGTCTGGCCAGCACCGACGTGGCGGGTTACCTGGTGTTCAACGGTCCTGATGTGGTCTACAAGCACGTTCCCGAGGAACTGGCTGCCAAGGGTGTGGTCTTCACCGACCTGAAGAGTGCCCTGCAGACCCATCCTGATCTGGTGCGCAAGTACCTGTACAGCATTGTGCCTGCTGAAGTGCCAGACGACACCACCATTGCTGCCCCGGGCACCACCCCCAGCAAATCCCCGGATCCTTCTGAAGGCAAATTCAGCGCCCTGAATGCTGCAGTCTGGACCAACGGTGCCTTTGTGTACGTGCCCCGTGGCGTGGAAGTGGACCTCCCCCTGGGTTCCTTCCGTGTGATGGAGGAGAGTGGAGCCTACACCGCCACCCGCACCCTGGTTGTTGCAGAAGCCAACTCCAAAGTGACCTTCATTGACGAGCAGGACAGCCATGAACTGTCTGATGCCTACGCTTTCGGGGCTGTGGAACTGATCGTGCGCGATGGAGCCAACCTGCGTTACGTCAGCGTGCAGAACTGGGGCAGAGGTGTAACCCACATCCAGCGCCAGCGTGGTGATGTGGACCGTGACGCCACCCTCAACAGCCTGGTGGTCACCATGGGTGCAGACCTTTCCCGCACCGAAATGCAGTCTTACCTGCGGGGCAGCGGGTCCAGCAGTGAAATGCTGGGTCTGTACTTTGCCAGTGAAGACCAGCACTTTGACCACTACACCTTGCAGCATCATGCTGCTCCCCACGCCCACTCTGACCTGCTCTACAAGGCCGTGAACAGCCATGAATCCAGAGGCGTGTTCTCTGGCATGATCAAGGTGGATCTGGGGGCCCAGAAGACCGATGCTTACCAGAAGCACCGCACCCTGATGCTGTCCAGCGAAGCCCGCAACGACAGCATTCCCCAGCTGGAAATCAACGCCAACGATGTGCGCTGCTCCCACGGTTCCACCACCGGACCTGTGGACCATGAGCAACTGTTCTACCTGCTGTCTCGCGGCATTCCCCGTGCCAGTGCAGAGAAGATGCTGGTGACGGCATTTCTGGAGGATGTGCTGTCCAGGCTCCCTCTGGAGAACGTGGTCAAGTACATCGAGGGCATCATTGCTGAAAAAGTCGGCGCAGTCTAAACGCCTTCACTGCAATTCACCACAAAACACCACAAAAATCCTCAGGTCAGCTTCGGCTGGCCTTTTGTGTTGTGCTCCTGAGGGGGCAGCCTTCTGGATGAGAGGTATGGTGTTTCGCTGAGAAGTGAAATGAGAGGCTGGGTTGTAAAGCAATTGTAAATGTTGGACCGATGGCATTTTGATCAATTTGCGCATTTGACTGGGACCACTTGATGTGGTGGTGCTGAAGTGGTGTGGGTGGATAGGACCAGATGCGGAATTGGTATGCAAGTGGTAACATAATACCACCCTGCAGGAAAACCTGTACCAGTCGAGAAATCTATTTTCTACTCGATATTTACATGTAAAGTTGAGAAATTGATCACACATATACCGGTAAAATTTGTCTATACAAAATTGGAATTGGTAATAAAGTGGTTGGGTATAGTTTGGTTACACAAACCCATCAACTTGTTTGCTCATGTGTGCGGGATCCGCACGCTAGGAGGTTTTTTACTGTGAAGAAGTCATTGCTCATCACTGGTCTTCTGGTCATGGGAGCCGTCACCTTTGTGGCCTGCTCCAGCGAAACCACCCCCCTCGCCCAGACTGCAAAAGTCACCCAGCAGGCCACGGGATTGACTGCCGTCTTCACCACCAGCAGTGCCTGGGACAGTGGATTCAACGGGGTGATCACCCTCACCAACAACACCGCTGCAGCGGTCACCAACTGGACCCTCAACTTTAAATTCAACGGCACGGCCAACATCTCTGGTGCGCCCTGGGGAGCAGGCGGCAGTGCCACCAAAAATGCAGACGGCTCTTACACCATCCTGCCCAACACCTGGGGTGGCGGAAACATTCCCGCAGGCGGCAGCGTCACTGTGTCCTACGGCGGCACCGGAGTGTTCAGCGGCGTGAACACCTGCACCATCAACGGTGCAAGCTGTGCAGGCGGTTCCAGTGACACCACTGCTCCCACCTCCTCCATCACTGCCTCCCCCACCAACCTGACGGCTGCAGGCAATGTGAACCTCTCTGCGACTGCAACGGACAACGTGGGGGTGACCAAAGTGGAGTTCTACCGGGGCACCACCCTGATTGCCACCGACACCACTGCCCCTTACAGCTACGCTGACGCTTTCGGCAGCAGCAGCCAGAACGGCACCTACAGCTACACTGCAAAAGCCTTTGATGCCGCTGGCAACACCAAAACCAGCACCGCCGCCAGCGTGACGGTCAACATTGCAGGTTCTGGTGACACCATCGCTCCCACCGTGAGCCTGGCTGCCAGTCCCACCAACCTGACTGCTGCAGGCAACGTGAACCTGACCGCCACAGCTTCTGACAATGTGGGCGTGTCCAAAGTGGAGTTCTACCGGGGCACCACCCTGCTGGGCACCGACACCACCGCACCCTACACCTATGCCCATGCTTACAGCAACAGCAGCCAGAACGGCAGCTACAGCTACACGGCCAAAGCGTTTGATGCTGCGGGCAACAACAAAACCAGCACTGCTGTCAATGTCACTGTCAACATCCCTGTGCAGCCTGGTGGAAACTACCGTCGAGTCGCCTACTTCTCCCAGTGGGGCATCTATGGCCGTGGTTACAAGGTCCAGAACATCGAAACCAGCGGCACGGCTTCCACCCTCACCCACATCAACTACGCTTTCGGAAATGTGTACGCTCAGCCAGATGGAACCTACAAGTGCGGAATCATCACCCGTGCAGAGAGCGGCAACCAGGACGGTGGCGACGCCTTCGCTGATTACCAGAAGGGCTTTGCTGCAGCCGAATCTGTAGACGGCGTTGCCGACGTGTGGGACCAGAAACTCAAGGGCAACTTCAACCAGCTGAAGAAACTCAAGGCCAAGTACCCCAACCTGAAAGTGCTGATCTCCCTGGGTGGCTGGACCTGGAGCAAGTGGTTCTCCAACGCTTCCTCCACCGATGCCCTGCGCAAAACCCTGGTTTCCAGCTGCATTGACATCTACATCAAAGGCAACCTGCCCGTGGATTCTGGCTCTGCCACCGGTGGAGCAGGTGTGGGCGCAGGTGTCTTCGACGGCATCGACATCGACTGGGAATACCCCGGTGGCGGCGGTCTGCCCACCAACACCGCCAGTGCTGCCGATAAGCAGAACTTCACCCTGCTGCTCAAAGAGTTCCGCACCCAGCTCAATGCCCTCTCTGCAACCACGGGCAAGCCTTACCAGCTCACCATCGCTGCCCCCGGTGGTGCAGACAAGGTCGCCAACCAGGAACCCGCCCTCTACAAGGACTACCTGGACTTCATCAACATCATGACCTACGACTTCCGTGGAGCCTGGGACGCCACCGGACCCACCAACTTCCACAGCAACCTCTACACCGATCCCAACGGTCCTGGCACCGCCCCCTCCA
The DNA here is from genome assembly GCF_014646895.1 of Deinococcus roseus. Classification (NCBI taxonomy): domain Bacteria; kingdom Thermotogati; phylum Deinococcota; class Deinococci; order Deinococcales; family Deinococcaceae; genus Deinococcus; species Deinococcus roseus. The sequence continues at coordinate 119,920 of NZ_BMOD01000001.1, read as the reverse complement.
AGAACTACAGTGTGGACAACATCGTCACAACCTTCCTGAACGCTGGTGTGCCTGCCAACAAACTGGTCGTGGGCATCCCCTTCTACGGACGTGGCTGGACCGGCGTGCCCAACGTCAACAACGGTCTGTACCAGAGCGCCTCTGGAGCTGCCCCCGGCACCTATGAAGCTGGCATCGAAGACTACAAAGTGCTGAAGAACTTCGCTGGTACCAAGTTCCGCAACGCTGTCACCAAGCAGATGTGGGTGTACAACGGCAGCACCTTCTGGAGCTACGACGACGAGCAGGTCATTGCAGACAAGGCCGCGTACATCAAGGCCAAAGGACTGGGCGGCAGCATGGTCTGGTCCCTGGATGGTGACGACAGCACCGCAACCCTCGCCAAAGCCATCTACAACAACCTCAAATAACCTACACAGCTTTTAAGCTACACAGTCTCCACTGTCAGGGTGAGTCTCTCACCTCATCCTGACGGTTTTTTATTGTTCTCTGATGTCGCATTTTTTAAAGGGTCAGAACCTGAAGACCCCACCGAAAGGAGTGAACCATGCCAAAACTTCTGAAGTCAAAGCACCTCAAACAGATTGGACTGAGACAGATTGGACTGAGACAGATTGGAATCTTGCTGCTCACCGCTTCTCTGGCTGCCTGCAGCCAGACCGATGTTCAGGGGCTTTCCCAGACCTCCCAGGTCAGCCAGCAGGCAGCGATTCTGTCTGCAGCCTTCACCACCAGCAGCACCTGGGACG